>DASVFV010000187.1:0-6119 GCA_036379875.1 Burkholderiales bacterium
GCTGGAGACGAGGGAGAAGCCCATGGCGCTGGCCTCGTCGGGGAGCGGCGTGATCGGCTTCTACGACGGCTTCCTCGGCGTGGGCACCGGCGCCTTCTACAAGCTGCTCTTCGTGCGCGGCCTCGGCTTCAGCTTCCTGCGCACCGCGGCGCCGGCCAAGTTCACCAACGTGGCGTCGAACGTCGGCGCGGTGGCGGCGTTCGCGCTCACTGGCTACATCTTCTGGGCGCTGGGCCTTTTCATGGCGGCGGCCAATTTCGCCGGCGGCCTTCAAGGACGCCTACCTCTAGGCACGCGAATTGCAAGGCAAGAGACATGCGAATCCTCTTGCTCGTCAGCGCCCTTCTCCTGGCGCCGCTTGCGGCGGCGCAGGACTCCAGCGACTTCGTGAAGCAGGCGCAGGAACGGCTGAAGGTGTTGGGCTTCTACGACGGGCCGATCAACGGCGATTTCGGCCCGTACACCCAGGCCGCGCTCGCGCAGTTCCAGCTCGCCAACGTGCTGCCGGCGAGCGGCTCGCTCGATGCCGAGACCTCGCTTGCGCTGGGCGTCGCGCGCGACGCGAGCGCCGCCTCGGGCAATAGCGCCCAGGAAAGCGACGGGGCGGCCGGGGGCGAAAGCGCCGCGCCGCGTGGCGACTCGCGCGCCGCGCCCGAAAACCCGGACGCCAAGGGCTAACAGCCTCTTGGCCAGCGCGGCGCTTCGTGCCGGCTGGTCTTTGGCGGTGAGGCTGTCGAGATTTCTTACAGGTCGGTACGGGAGGATCGGCAAGTCGTTGATCCTGTTTCATGGCGCAGTCTTTGCTCTGCGTGGGCGTTTTCACAGGGAAAGGACAAGTCATGAGCCCCCGCAAGATTCTCGCGATTGCTTCGCTGACCGCCACTGCCCTGACCGGCACCGCCGCCAGCGCGGCTGTCATCTTTTCGCCGGTTGCTGCCACCGCCAGCTCGGAGTTCGCCGCCCCATACGATATCGGCAACACGATCGACCGGTCGGGTCTGTTCACGCCGTTCGTCAGCGGCGTGACCGATTTCGACGCCTATGTGGCGACGAACCCGATGCACACCCTCATCGCTGACAACAACGAGTGGTTCTCCGCGAACGGCCTGACCAGTGCGCAGATGACCTACGACCTCGGCGCCGTGACGGGCATCGATCGTCTGGCGCTGTGGAACGAAGAGTTCAGCGGCTTCGGCACCGGCCGGATCTCGGTGTCGAACGACGGCATCGCCTTCACCTCGCTGCTCAGCATCAACCCGGTGGATTCGCCCTCCAACCAGGATTACGGCGTGCAGGTGTTTGCTCTCGGCTCGATCGCGGCGCGCTATGTGCGCCTCGACATCAGCGGTTGTCCGCAGCCGGACGGCAACTCTCTCCCGGTCTGCGGCATCGGCGAGGTGGCGTTCTCCACCGTGCCCGAGCCGGCTTCGATTGCGCTCCTCGGGCTCGGCCTCGCCGGCCTGGGATTCAGCGTTCGCCGTCGCGCAACCGGCTAGCAGCCGAGCTTCGACGCGAGCTCGACGAAATCCGCTGGCGCCAGATCCACGCAAGTCGTGTCTGGCGCCAGGTCTGTGCTTTGACCCGGCCCGTGCTCCTTCGGCCGCGCGACGAACGCGGTGTTCATGCCTTGCGCCTTTGCCGCCTTCAGATCGTTGTTGTGCGCGGCGACCATCAGCACTTGATTCGTCGATAGACCGAGCTGCCGGCAGGAGTTGAGGTAGGCGTCGGGCATCGGCTTGTACGCGCGCGCGGTCTCCGCGCCGAGGATGCAGTCCCACGGCAGGCCCGAATGCTTGGCGAGGTTCACCATCAGCGCGATGTTGCCGTTCGAGCAGGGCGCGATGATGTATTTGGTTTTCAGCCTTTTCAGGCCTTTGACGACATCCGGCCAGGGCTTGAGCCGGTGCCAGGCGCGGTTCATGTGGTCCGCATCGGCTTCCGAGACTTTCAATCCATACCGGGTGAGGAGCGTCTCCAGGCTCTCGCGATGCAGCACATCGAGAATCGTGAAGGCGCGCCGCCCCGAGCGCACCTCGTCCATCGAGGGCTGGTAGAGCTTGCGCCACTCGACCGCGAACTCGAGCCAGTCGACGCCGCGGATTTTCCTTTTCTTCGCGAAAGCGGCGAGGTCGCGGCTCACGCTCGAGCGCCAGTCGACCACGGTGCCGAACACGTCGAACAGGCAGGCGCGTACCTTCACGCCGCTCACAGGTCGATGACCAGGTAGGCGGCGAGCAGCAGGCCGAGCAGCGCGACGCCGAGGCTCGACAGGGTGGCGAGGTTCGGCCAGTAGCGCGGCGGAATCTCCACCGGGCGCAGCGAGGCGAGCGCGCGGCGGTAGTGAATGATGGAGACCACGTTCAGCACCACGCCGAGCAGCACGAACGCGACGCCGATCCCGGCGGCGAGCTTGCGCCCGGGCATTCCCGGGGCGGTCATCAGCGCGGCGCGGTCGATGAAGAAGCCGAGCGCCATCAGCCCCGCCACGGTGCGGTTCCACGCAAGGAGCGTGCGCTCGGCGGCGAACAGCACGCGCGGATCGTTGAGCTCGCTCATGGACCGCAAGTGTACGGGCTAGAGCGGCGCCGCGCGCGGCCGGCGGCGCTCCGGGTCGTAGAACGGCAGCGCGCAGACGCGCGCCACGCGCCCGTCCGGCAGCCGCACCGCGCTGCCGCGCGCTATTTCCGGGCTGGCGAAGCCGAGCGCGATGGTCCTGCCGAGCGTGGGGGAGAAGCACTCGCTCGTGACCTGCGCGGGCAGGCTGGCGCTGCCGGGCTCGTCGAAGATCTCCAGGCCGACCAGCTTCTTCTTCATGTCGAAGGTCCTTCCGGGTGCCAGACGATCCAGGCCCAGTTCGCGCGGGTTCGCGACGCCGTCGACCTCGCGGTCGAAGAGCACGTAGCCCGCCTCGATGCGCAGGCTGTCGGCGGCGGCCCAGCCGCACTCGGTTATTTCATTCGTCCTCAGGAGCCTTTCGCGCAGCGCGGCAGCCTGCGCCATGGGCACCAGAATCTCGTAGCCGAGCTCGCCGCTGTAGCCGATGCGCGCCACGATCAGGCCGTCCTTCTCCAGGAAGCGGAAGTAGCGCAGGCCGCTGACCGCGTCGGGGCCGATGAGGCGCGCGAGAATCCAGCCGCTCGCCGGGCCCTGCAGGGCGAGGATCGCGTACTCGCCGGAGCGGTCGCGCCCGCCGTACGCGGCGCGCTTGCCGGCGAACAGCCAGTAGCGCGCGCGGTCGAGGCGCCACACCGTGGCGTCGATCAGCACCGCGCCGTCCTGCTTGAGGATCAGCGTGTAGGCGATCTGCCCCGGCTCGAGCGCGGCGACGTCGCGCGTCTGCGCCGCAACTGCGCCCTCGAACTCGTACAGCCCCATGAAGGAAAAATCGAACAGGCCGGCGGCGCGGCGCGTGGCGAGGTGCTGGTCGACGACCGTCACAGCGAGCGCGCGAGCAGCAGGGCGCCGCTGACGATGCACAGCCCGGCCGCCAGGCGGCGCAGCGCGAGGCCGCTCGCCACGTGCGCGAGGCGCACGCCGGCGAGGGCGCCCACCACCTGGCAAAGCGAGATGATCGCGGCGACCTGCCAGTCGACGAAGCCGTTGCGGATGTTCGGGATCGAGCCGGAAACCGACGCCACGATCACCAGCACCTGGCTGGTCGCCACGGCGGTGAGCGGCACGTAGCGCAGGATCATCATGAGCGGCACGGCGAACAGCGGGCCGCCCGCGCCCGAGAAGCCCGAGCCGAAGCCCGACACGCCGCCCACCAGCGCGAGCAGCGTGCGCTCGCCGGGCGCGCGGCCGTCGCGCTTCGGCGCGTCGACGCGCACCGGGTACAGCACGTACGCGCCCGCGGCGACGATCAGCAGCGCGATGGCGATGGCGAGCGGCCGCGGATCCACCAGCGCGGCGACGCACGCGCCGAGGAACGCGGCGGCCACCGCGGCGGCGCACACCGGAACGGTGATGCGCCAGTCGATGCTGCCGCGCTGCTGGTAGGCCCAGGTGCCGAGCACGCCGGTGAAGAGAAAGCTGAGCAGCGAGGTCGCGGCGGCCTGGTGGATGGTCAGGCCCGAGAACAGCGCGAGGTAGGCGATCATCAGCACCCCGCCCACGCCCACCGTGCCGATCAGCAGGCCGACGAAGGCGGCGACCGCCGCTAGGAGGAGCGTGGTCAGCCGGCGGCGAAGGCGACCAGCTCGCTGGTGAGCAGCACTGCGAGCTTCTTCATCAGCGCGTAGCCGAGGCCGAGGTCGGCCTCCATCAGCGCGATCAGCTCGGCGCCGTCGATCGCCACCACCGAGCACGCGGTCAGGCAGTAGGCGGTGGCGATGCGGCGCGTGTGGCCCTCGACCAGCGGCGCCCAGCCGAACACGTCGCCGCGGCGGATGATGTCGCCCGCCGCGGTGTCGCGCTTCCCGAGGCCGAGGGTGAAGCGCACCATGCCGTCGGCGAGCACGTAGAAGTGGTCCACGGCGTCGCCCACGGTGTAGATGCGCGTGTCCTGCGGGAACGAGCGCGCGCGCGCCAGCGCCGCCACGCGCTCGAGCTGCGGCCGGGTCAGGCCCGCGAAAAAGCGCGCCTGACCGAGGATCTCAGCCGGCTTTTCTTTTGCCAACAAGCTGCTTGAACTTCGCAAGCTCGTCTTCCTTCATGAACACGGTGTGCTCCTTGCCGGGGTAGACGCGGTTGCGCACGTCGTCGCGGTAGTCGCACAGGCCCTTCTCGAGGATCGGCACCAGGTCGACGTACACCTTGGAGTGGCGCGGGGTGTGCGCTTCGTACAGGTGGAAGAGGTCCGAGCCGATGATGTGCACGCCGTGCGCGCGGTTGCCGGCGCCGAGCGAGATCACGGGCACGGGCAGCGTCTGCGCCAGGTATTCGCACACCTCCGAGGTGGTCACCTCGCACATGATCGAGAAGCAGCCCGCGTCGACCATCGCCCACGCGTCGTCGACCAGCTCCTTGGCCCGGTCGGCGGTCTTGCCCTGCGCGAAGAAGCCGCCGAGCTGCGGCATGCGCATCGGCGTGATGCCGATGTGGCCCTGCACCGGGATGCCGGCCTTGACGATCGCCTCGATGTACTTGGCGTGGTGCTGGTTGCCCTCGCACTTCATCACCTCGGCGCCGCCCTGCGAGACGTACTTGGCGGCGTTGTCCACCGCCTGCTGCGCGGAGAGGTGGAAGCTCATGTACGGCATGTCGACCATGCGCAGGCCGTACTTCGAGCCGCGCTTCACCGCCTGCGCCATGAACATCACTTCCTCGAACGACACCGAGGTGGTGGTCTCGTGGCCGAACAGCACCATGCCGCCGGTGTCGGACACGCACAGGATGTCGATGCCGACGCGGTCGGCGATGATCGCGGTCTCGTAGTCGTAGACGGCGAGCTGCACGATCGGCTCGCCCTTCTTCATCTTCTCGACCAGCATGGGAATGGTGACCTTCTTGCGCGCCGGTTGCGCGGGCTTGGCGTCTGCCATGATTCGGACTCCTCCTCTAGGAACTAGTGAGATAACAAGAGCGACGGCGGAATGCAAGACACCCTGTTTCCCTAGGAAACGCTTTTTCTGTTTCTCTTCAAACCCCACTGGCGCCGGCGCATCCAGAGCGCCTTGCGGCCGATGCCGAGCATGCGCGCGAGCTCGACCTCGCTGTGCGAGTCCTGGAAGCGCTCCACCACCTCGCGGATGTATTCCTCGATGGCGAGCGGGCGCGCGCCGCGCACCGCGCGCCGGTCGGCGAGCGCGCGCGAGATGGCGCGCAGCAGCTCCTCGTTCTTGAACGGCTTGATCACGTAGTCGCTCGCCCCGGCGCGCAGCGCCTCGATCGCGCTCTCCATCGACGAGTAGCTGGTGATCATGATCATCGGCAGGCGCGGCCGGCGCGCGCGCACCCCGGCGATCACGTCGAGGCCGGTGCCGTCGGGGAGCTTGAGGTCGGTGATCACGAGCTCCGGGCTCGACGCCAGCCGCTCGAACGCCGCCTTGACGGTGCGCGCCATGTCGACGCCGTAGCCCTCGCGCTCGAGGAGCAGGGCCAGCACCTCGGACAGGCCGGGATCGTCGTCGATCACCAGGATGCGCTCGTTCATGCCGGAAGCTCGATCTCGAAAAGCG
>DASVFV010000188.1:0-10041 GCA_036379875.1 Burkholderiales bacterium
CAACTTCGAGTATCTCGGCCGCATCGACAGCCAGGTGAAGGTGCGCGGCTATCGCATCGAGCTCGGCGAGATCGAGCACGCGCTGGCCGGCCACCCGGACGTCGGATCCTGCGCGGTCCTCGCGCGCGAGGACACGCCGGGCAACAAGCAGCTGGTGGCCTATGTGGCGCCGCCCGCCGCGGGCGAGGCGCTGCGCGCGTTCCTGCGCGAGCGGCTGCCCGAGTACATGCTGCCTGCGCAATTCGTGTTCCTGGACGCCCTGCCGCTCACGCGCAACGGCAAGGTCGACCGCGCGGCGCTTCCCGCCCCGCAGGGCGAGGACCTCGGCGTGGCGCGCGCCATCGAAGCGCCGCGCACGGCGAGCGAGAGCCTGCTCGCCGCGACGTTTTGCGGGCTGCTCGGCCTGGTCAGCCTCGGCGTGCACGAGAACCTGTTCGACCTCGGGCTGCATTCCATGGTCGCGATGCAGGTCCTGGTGCGCTTGCGCGAGCGCTTCGCAGTCAACCTGGCGCTGCGCGATCTCTTCGAGCACCCCACCGTCGCGGCGCTCGCGGCGCGTATCGAGGCGCTGTCGCTCGCGAGCGGGCGGCCGCCGCGCGATGCCGACGGCCCGCGCGAGGAAATCATCATCTAGCGGAGCCGTTCGAGCTAGGTCGGCGGCGCGCAATCGGGGTTAGAATCCACGCTCCTGCGGAGTGATGCCCGAGTGGCCGAAGGGGGCGCCCTGCTAAGGCGTTATACCGGCTTAAACCGGTATCGAGGGTTCGAATCCCTCTCACTCCGCCACATCTTCCTTGCCGTGTCGGTCGCCGCCGCTGCCGCGCACGCGGAGACCTTCGAGGCCAACGTGGTCGGCGTGCAGGACGGCGATTCCCTGACGGTGATGCGCGAGCGACAGAGGGTGCGCGTGCGCCTGGCCGGCATCGACGCGCCGGAGCACCAGCAGCCCTACGGCGACGAGTCGCGCAAGTCGCTCGCCGCGCTGTGCTGGCGCAAGAAGGCGAGCGTCGCGTGGATCGAGAAGGACAGCTACCAGCGCCTGCTCGGGCGCGTGAGCTGCTCGGGTGTCGACGCGAACGCGGAGCAGGTGCGCCGGGGCCTGGCGTGGGCCTCGCCGCTCGCCAGGGATCGGGAGTTGAACCGCCTGCAGGCCGCCGCGCGCCGCGAACGCAAGGGCCTGTGGGCCGACGACAAGCCCACCAAGCCGTGGGAGTGGCGCAAGCTGAACGACGTCCCGGCAACGGCCAGGTAATGCTCGACGCACTCAAGCGGCGGCTCGCTCCGGCGCCCCATGAAAATCAGCTCGAGCTGGCAATCGCGGTGCTGGTGCACGAGGCGCGGCGCGCCGACTACGACGAGGCCGACCTGAAGGAGTCCGACGCCGGCGTGGCGGCGCTGCGCGACCTGCTCGGCCTGGATGCGGTACGCGCGGCCGAGCTGCTCGCGCAGGGCCGGGAAAAGGCCCGGCATCTCACCAGCTTCTTCGCCCCGGTGACGGTCATCAAGCGCGAGCTCGGCATGCCCGAGCGCGTGCGGCTGGTCGAGCACCTGTGGCGTGTATCGTTCGCCGACGGGGCGCTCAATCCGTACGAGGATCACTACGTGCGCAAGATCGCGCATCTGTTGTACGTGCCGAACACCGAAAGCATGCTGGCGCGCAACCGCGCGCGCGGGTAGCGCATGTCGCTCGGCCGCATCCTGGTTGAACGATTCTCTCGAGAGCTGCTCGACTGGCTGCGCGAGCGCGCCGAGGTCGTGGTGGTCGATCCGTGGGCCGAGCCCGAGCGCTGGGAGCGCGAGGCCGCGCAGGTCGACGCGGTGATCAGCCGCAAGGGGCGGATCACGCGGCAGCACATGGAGCGCAGCCAAGGAAAACTGAAGATCGTGGCGCGCACCGGCGTGGGCGTGGACGCCTCGCGCATCGACGTCGAGGCCGCGCGCGAGCACAAGGTGTGGGTGACGAACAATCCCGGCGTGAATGCGGCCGCGGTGGCCGAGCTCACCTTCGCGCAGTTGATCGCGCTCGCACGGCACACCGTCGCGGCCGATGCCGCCGTCAAGGACAACCGCTGGAGCGACTACCTGCGCTTCACGGGGATCGAGCTCGCCGGCAAGACGCTCGGCATCGTAGGCATGGGCAACATCGGCACGCGCGTTGCGCTGCGTGCGCGTGCTTTCGAGATGCAGCTACTGGTTTGCGATCCTTATGTTCCCCCATCTCACGTGACCGCGCTGAACGGTCGATGGGTGGATCTGGAAGAGCTGTTTGCCGAGTCGGATTTCGTCACGCTGCACCTGCCGTACAACAAGGAGACGCGCCACATCGTCGGCGAGCGGCAGCTCGCGCGCATGAAGAAGTCGGCCTACCTCGTCAACCTGGCGCGCGGCGGCGTGCTCGACGAGGACGCGCTCTACAAGTGCCTGGTGGAAAAGCGCATCGCCGGCGCGGCGATCGACGTGCTCGAGGCCGAGCCGCCGCGCAAGGACCATCCGCTCCTCAAGCTCGACAACGTGCTGCTCACGCCGCACATCGGCGGCTCGACGCGCGAGGCCACGCTGCGCGGCGAGCGCGGGGCGGCGGAGGAGGTGGTGCGGGTGCTGGAGGGGAAAGAACCGCGCAACCCGGTGTTCCGGTTCACTTAGGAAAGCGGTCCGTCGTCAGGAAAGCGGTTTGTCGTCAGGAAAGCGGTTTGTCGTCAGGAAAGCAGTTTGTCGTCGTTCCCGCGAAGGCGGGAACCCCATTTTAAAAAAACAAACGGGGCCCCCGCCTTCGCGGGGGCGACGATGCAGACCTTTCCGAGTTATTTAACGACGTACAGGTACGCGGTGCACCAGCCGCCGCAGTCGGTTTCGATCCTGCCCACCTTGACCGGCTGCCAGCCCTCGATCTCGAAGCCGTTGGTGACGATGCGCGTGCCGGGCCGCAGCTTCTCGAACTTGGGCTTCAACTTGCGCAGGTTGTCCGGCAGCAGGAAGAGCGCGAGCACGGTGGCCCTGGAGATGTCGGCCTCGAACATGTCGCCGTGCACGAAGCGCGCTTTCTTCGCTACTCCGGCGTCGGCGGCGTTCCTGCGCGCGATCTCGAGGAGCTGGCGGTCGTACTCGACGCCCAGGCCGCGCGCGCCGCGCCGGGCCGCGGCGATCACGTTGCGCCCGTCGCCGGAGCCGAGGTCGATCACGTAGTCCTTGGGCGTGACGCGCGCCATGTCGAGCATCTTCTCGACCAGGGTGTAGGGGGTGGGCACCCAGACCACGTCCTTGCCCGCTTGTCCGACATATGGGGCGGTCTCGGGTTGCGCGGTCGAGGCGATCGAGAACAGGGCGAGGGCGGCGAGGAGCGAACGGACCATGGCGGGATTTTATTGGGCCTGCGCTGGTCGGAGGGTGGAACGGGAATCTTTTTTGCATGGGAGGCGCGACATGCCCGTAGGCAAGGACGTCTACCGAGTAGGAATTACCGGGTCATACGGGGGGCTGAACCTCGGCGATGAGGCCATCCTGCAATCCATGATCGCCCAGCTGCGGAAGGACGTTCCGCAAGTCGAGATCACCGTTTTCTCCCGCGATGCCGAGGACACGAAGAAGCGCCACCAGGTCGAGCGCGCCGTGGCGGTGCGCGGGCTGTCGCGCTCCGAGGTGATCCCGGAAGTGGAGCGCCTCGACGTGCTGGTCCTGGGCGGCGGCGGCATCCTGTACGACGCCGACGCGCGCACCTACCTGCGCGAGGTGGCGATCGCGCACGAGAAGCGCGTGCCGGTGTTCGTCTACGCGATCGGCGCCGGGCCGCTCACGCACGCGGCGGCGCAGGCCGCGGTGCGCGAGAACCTGAAGGACGCCGAGGTCATCACGGTGCGCGAGAAAAGCGCGCACCGCGTGCTGGAGGAGTCGGGGCTGCATCGCGACATCGTCGTGACCGCCGACCCGGCGCTGCTGCTCAAGCCCGAGCCGCTGCCGCGCGGGGTGCTCAAGCGCGAGGGCCTGGAAGGGCGCCGGCACCTGATCGGCATGTCGGTGCGCGAGCCCGGCGTGGCGGCGCCGGACCTGGACGAGAAGCTCTACCACGCGCTGATCGCGAACGCCGCCGACTTCATGGTCGATCGCTACGACGCCGATGTGGTGTTCGTGCCCATGGAACGCTCGGTGCTCGACACGCAGCACAGCCACGCGGTGATCGCCAAGATGCTGCGCGCGCAGCGCGCCACCGTGCTGAAGGGCGAGTACACCTCCGGCCAGATCCTGTCGTGGATGGGCAAGTTCGACTTCGCGCTCGGCATGCGCCTGCATTTCCTGATCTTCGCCGCGATCCAGGGCACGCCGTTCGTCGCGCTGCCCTACGCCGGCAAGGTGAGCGGCTTCCTCGAGGCGCTCGGCGTGCCGACGCCGCCGCTCAACCTGGTGAATGCCGGGCGGCTGATCGCCTACCTCGACGATTCGTGGGACCGGCGCCGCTCCTTCACCACGCGCATCGCCGAAAGCCTGCCCGCGCTGCAGGAGCGCGCGCGCGAAACGCACAAGCTGCTACTGGAGACATTGACGGGACAGAAGCGTAATGCCCACCCTAAAGCGGCCTGACGACGGCGCGCCGCGCATCGAGTTGCCGCCGCGCGAAGCGCTGCTGGCGGGCGATACCGACGTGCTGGTGGTCGGCGGCGGCCCCGCGGGCCTCGGCGCGGCGCTCGGCGCGGTGCAGGCCGGCGCGCGCGTGATCCTCGCCGAGCGCTACGGCTTCCTCGGCGGCAACGCGACCGCGGCGCTGGTGATGCCGCTCATGTCGTTCCACACCCAGGTGCCGCAGAAGGAGCGCCGCGGCGCGACCACCCTGCTGCCCACCGACCACGGCCCCGGCGAGCCGGTGGTGGGCGGCGTGCTCGCCAAGCTGCTCTCGCGCCTGGTGCACGTGGGCGGCGCGATCCCGCCCACGCTCGCCACCGGCTACGTGGTGCCGTTCGATCCGGAATGGTTCAAGCTCGTCGCGCTCGATCTCCTGGACGAGGCGGGCGTGCAGCTCCTGTTCCATGCCTTTGCCAGCGGTGTGCTCGGTGAAAGTGCCGTCGAGGGGGTGGTTTTCGAAACCAAATCGGGGCCGCTGGCCATTCGCGCCAAAGTGACCGTGGACTGCACCGGCGACGCGGACCTCGCGGCGCAGGCCGGCACGCCGACCGAGGTCGGGCGCGCCGACGGGCTGGTGCAGCCGATGACGCTGATGTTCCGCATGGCGGAGTTCCAGCGCGCCGCGTTCGATGCCTACGTGAAGGAGCACCCGACGGAATGGCGCGGCGTGCATGGCCTGTGGGACCTGGTGCGCAAGGCGACCGCGGCGGGCGAGCTCAAGCTGCCGCGCGAGGACATCCTGTTCTTCGCCACGCCGCACGAAGGCGAGGTGAGCGTGAACAGCACGCGCGTGACGCGCGTGCTCGGCACCGACGTGTGGGACCTGTCGTACGCGGAATGGATGAGCCGCCGCCAGATGCGCCAGATCGCGGAATTCCTCAAGCAGTACGTGCCGGGCTTCGAGAAGTCGTACGTCATGCAGAGCGGCGTGAACGTCGGCGTGCGCGAGACGCGGCGCATCATCGGCGACTACCAGCTCAGCGCCGACGACGTGCTCTCCGCGCGCAAGTTCGACGACGCGATCGCGCGCGGCGCGTACCCGGTGGATATCCACAATCCCGATGGAAAGGGAACCGTGTTGAAGCGCCTGCCGCCGGGCGAGGCGTACGACATCCCGTTTCGCTGCCTGCTGCCGCAGAACGCCGAAGGACTGCTCGTCGCGGGGCGCTGCATCTCGGGAACGCACGAGGCGCACTCGTCGTATCGCGTGATGCCGATCGTGATGGCGACCGGCCAGGCCGCCGGCGTGGCCGCCGCGCTCGCCGCGCGGCGCGGCGCGCGGCCGCGCGAGCTGCCGGTCGGACAGATCCAGAACGAGCTGGTGCGCCAGGGCGCAAGCCTTCGCAAAGAGCTTTTAAAAGCCGCCTGATGTAGTGCAAAGAGCGATATGGCGCCTCCCTCGGCGCCTATAGCATTGGCCGTCCATGTCCAGAGAAAGCGAACTCCAGCTCGTCACCGATGCGCTGCCCGCGGCGGCGGTGCGCTGCTCCCCGGACCAGACCTTCGTCTGGGTGAACCCGTGCTATGCGCGCTGGATCGGGCGGCCCGCCGCGCAGATCGTCGGCCGCCGGCTCGCCGAGGTGATCGGGCGCGAGGCGGCGCGCGAGATCGAGCCGCATATCCGGCGCGTGCTGGCCGGCGAGCAGGTCACCTACCAGCGCCTGGCGAGCTTCGCCGGCCTGGGGCAGCGCTGGATGAGCTGGACCCTCGCGCCCGCGCAGGACGGCGGCTGGGTGGGGGTCGGCACCGACATCGACGATTCGCAGCGCAAGGACGAGTTCCTCGCCGCGCTCGCGCACGAGCTGCGCAACCCGCTCGCGCCGATGCGCAACGCGGTCGCCATCCTGGCGCGCAAGGGCTCGCACGATCCCGAGGTGGCGTGGAGCCGGAGCGTGCTCGAGCGCCAGATCGAGCAGCTCTCGCGCCTGATCGGCGACCTGGTGGACATCGAGCGCATCGCGCGCGGCAACCTCGCGCTGCGCAAGGAGCGCGTCACGCTCGAGTCGGTGGTCGACATGGCGCTCGAGTCGAGCCGCCCGCACGTCACCGCCGGCGGGCACCGCCTCTCGGTGCTGCTGCCGAGCGAGCGCGCGGTGCTGGAAGCCGACCCGGCGCGCCTCGCGCAGGCCTTCGCCACGCTGCTCAAGAACGCCGCCAAGCACACGCCGCCGCAGGGCGAGATCACGCTCAGCGCCGCGGTGGAGGGCGGCGAGGTGGTGGTCTCGGTCGAGGACAGCGGCGCGGGGCTCGAGCCCGACGCGGCGCGGCGCATCTTCTCGGAGGGCGCGGGCGTCGGCTTGCGCCTGGTGCACGGCGTGATCGCGCTGCACCGCGGGCGCATCGAGGTGCGCAGCGCAGGCCCGGGCCGCGGCGCGGAGTTCGTGGTGCGCCTGCCGCTCTCGAGCGGGGCGCCGAGCCAGGCGAGGACGATGCACTCGGCCGCGCCGCGGCCGGTGCGCGTGCTGGTGGCCGACGACAACCGCGACGCCGCCGACTCGCTGCAGCGCGTGCTCGCGCTCTACGGCCACGAGGTGCGCGTGGCCTACGACGGCGCCTCGGCGCTGCGCATCGGCCAGGAGTTCCGGCCGCGCGTCGCGGTGCTCGACATCGCCATGCCGGGCGGCGACGGCTACGAGGTGGCGCGCGCGATGCGCAGGCAGCAGGGCCGCGACGTGACCATCGTCGCGCTCACCGGGTGGGGGCAGGAGAACGACCGCAAGCGCGCCATGGAAGCCGGCTTCGACCACCACCTGGTCAAGCCGGTCGATCCCGGCGCGTTGAACCACCTGCTGGCCGAGCTCAGCACTAAATAATTTTCAGGCTCGCCTTCTCCGGGCGCGGCGCGTGGTCGCGCGGCGCCGGCTTCGGCCGCCCGCGCGAGGCGCGCATCTCCACCTCCACCTTCAGCGTTTCCTGTCCCGCGCGGTTGTTCAGCACCAGGAGGTAGTCATCGGCCTGCGGAATCGTGACGCGGAAGCTGAGCCTGTCCTGCACCACGCCGCGAAACAGCGGCTTCGAATCGGGCTTCGGCTCCCGCAGCTGCTTTACGCCGATCAGCGCGATGCCCATCCGGCCGCTGGAGGTCACGCGCACCGCGACCACGGCGCCCTGAGGGAGGCTGCGCAGGCGCACGGTCTTCGATTTGCCCGGCGCAATCTCGGTGGCGACCGCGGCTTCCTGCGCGGCGAGCGGCGCGCAGGCGAGGCACAGCAGAACTGCCAGAAGCCTCAGTGGTCTTCGATGTGCGGGACGTTGTCCTCGGCCGGGCCGCCCGTGTCCGGATCGATCCAGTCCGAGATGCCGAGCTCGGACTCGGCTTCGAGCAGCCCGCCTTCCTCGAGGTCGGCGGGCTCGGCGCCCTCGGGGCCGGCGCCGTCGGCGAGCAGGTCGGCCTCGGCCTCGGCGCGCGTCTCGAACGGCCCGCGCGGCGTCTTGGTCGCCTTCGACTCCCAGTAGAAGCCGTCGGGACGCTCGAGCACGCGGCCCTGCAGCGTCTCCTCGTTCTGCGCAACCGCGCTCTTCTTACGGCGAGGCATCGGCTCATGTTACGCCAAAAAGGACGCCGCGGGTCAAGGACGCTGGTTGATTTCCTCCGTCAACAGTTTCTCCAGATCGCGCCGGCCTTGCTGGTTCAGCGCGATCAGCTGCCGGACCTCGCCGCGGTGGGGCGACATGCGCTCCATCATCTCCTCGTCGTGGCGGCGGAACTGCGTGGTGACGCGGCGCGCCGCCACGGGACCGTGGCCGAGCGCGCGCAGCGCAAGCTCGGCGGCGTCGAGCGCAGAGCCGAACATCTCGCGCACCGCCGGCACCCCGAGGTCCATGTACTCGTACGCGTCGGTGCGGCTGTGCGCGCGCACGATCAGCGCAAGGCCCGGATAGCGGCGGCGCACCTGCTTGACGGTGCGCATCGCGGCGTCGTAATCGTCGATCGCCACCACGAGCAGCCGCGCGCGCGCGATGCCGGCGCGCTCGAGCACGTCGAGGCGCGAGGCGTCGCCGTAGTAGGCCGGGCTGCCGAAGCGGCGCACCAGGTCGACCTGGTTCGGGTCGTGGTCGATGAGCGTGGTGCGCACGCGCAGGCCGTTCAGCACGCGCGACACCACCTGCCCGAAGCGGCCGAACCCGGCGATGATCACCGGGTTGCCGTCGTCCACCACGTCGACCGCCGCCTCGGCGAAGCGCCGCTCCGAGAGCTTCTGGTAGGCGATGAAGAGGAGCGGCGTGGTGAGCATCGACACCGCGACCGCGGCGTTCAGCAGCGCGAGCGTGGGCGGCGGCAGCAGCGGCCCCGCGGCGGCGAACAGCACGAAGGCGAACTCGCCGACCTGCGACAGCGCCACCGCGAACAGGCCCGCGTCGGCGCGCCCGCAATAGCCGAAGAAGTTCGCCACCGGGTACAGGATCGCGATCTTGAGCAGCACCATGCCCAACGCGAGCCCGAGAACCAGCAGCGGCTTGGTGAGGAACAACCCCAGGTCCACCGACATGCCGATCGCGATGAAGAACAGTCCCAGCAGCAGGCCCTTGAACGGCTCGATGTCGAGCTCGAGCTCCTCGCGGTACTCGCTGTCGGCGAGGATCACGCCGGCGAGGAACGCGCCGAGCGCCATCGACAGGCCGGCCGCCTCCATGAGGAGCGCGATGCCGAGCACGAGCAGCAGCGCGGCCGCGACAAAGACTTCCCTTAATCGGGTATTCGCGATGATTCGCAGCGCCGGACGAAGCAGCACACGCCCGCCGACCAGCAGCGCGGCGATCAGGCCGATGCCGGTGGCGGCCGAGCGCCAGTCGAGCGTGGCCTCGTGGTTGAGGACGCCGACCGTGAGGAGCAGCGGGATGACCGCGAGGTCCTGGAACAGCAGCACCGAGAAGCCGGCCTGCCCGCCGGGCGAGGAGAGCAGGTTCTTCTCCTGCAGCGAAGCGAGCGCGATCGCGGTGGAGGACATCGCCACGCCCATGCCCGCGACCAGCGCCACCGCGAGCGGCTGGCCGAAGGCGAGCGCGGCGCCGGTAACGACCGCCGCGGTCGCGACGACCTGCACGCTGCCCATGCCGAGAATCTGGCGGCGCAGCGTCCAGAGGCGCTGCGGGTCGAGCTCGAGGCCGATCAGGAACAGCAGCATCACCACGCCGAACTCGGCGAAGTGCAGCACGGTCTGCGGGTCGTCGATCAGTCGCAGCCCCCACGGCCCGATCGCGAGCCCGGCGGCGAGATAGCCGAGCACCGAGCCCAGGCCGATTCGTTTGAAGAGCGGCACCGCGATCACGCCGGCCGCGAGGTAGATAAGCGCCTGCCCGATGAATGTGTTCTCCATGGTTAGAATGGTCTCATGGAGTCGAAACCGGTCGACGGCGAGCAATTCAAGGCCGGCATGCGCGCGCTCGCGGGCGCGGTGAACATCATCACCAGCATGCACGCCGGCCATC
>DASVFV010000189.1:0-5333 GCA_036379875.1 Burkholderiales bacterium
CTCGTCCTTGGCGAGCGCGCGCGTGGCCTGGAAGCCGCTCTGGCCCGGCATCACGATGTCCATCAGCACGAGGTCGGGATGCAGCTCCTTCGCCTTGGCGAGCGCCTCGTCGGCGTTCTGCGCCGTGATGACCTTGTAGCCGTTCTTCGCCAGCAGATCGCTCAGGAACTGGCGATCGGTCGGCGAGTCGTCGACAACCAGGATGTTCTTGATGGGCATTGCTGGCCTTTCTAGGTAGAGACGCTGGAGGGTTTGAGGTGCTGGACGACCGCCTCGACCAGCCCTTCCTTGGTAAAGGGCTTGGTGAGGTAACGGTCAGAGCCGGCGAGCCGGCCGCGCGCGCGATCGAACACGCCGTCCTTGCTGGAGAGCATGATCACCGGCGTGCTCTTGAGCTGCGGGTGCTGCTTGATCAGCGCGCAGGTCTGGTAGCCGTCGAGCCGCGGCATCATGATGTCGACGAAGATGACCTGCGGCTGGTGGTCGGAAATCTTGGCGAGCGCGTCGAAGCCGTCTTCGGCGAGGATCACCTCGTAGCCGGCCTGGCGCAGGAATAGCTCGGCGCTGCGACGAATCGTGTTGCTGTCGTCGATGACGAGCACTTTCACTGCGCCGGTAGCTGCGAGCGCCACGGGGAGCTCCCCTCTCCTACGGAATAACCGCTCACGCACCTTGTGGGTGCTCGGGAAGCCAGCGCCGTTGTTGTCTTATTTGCAGGTCACACAACCTGCCTCGGCGTTCTCCCGCCTTCAGGAAAACGTTTGTACTCTTACGGTTACAGAACGTTTCTCGGGTGAACTATTGCATTGAAGCAGCGCCGACGCAACTCGATTTCGTGGATGCGGCGCAACATCGGACAGAGGGATATCTCAGCGCGCGCGGGGGTGCTCCGGCCTGAGGCCCATGCCGATCAATCGGCCGGGCAGCCGGCGCAGCCAGGCGAAGCGCGCGAGAAGGCGAAACAACAGCGGCGGCTCAAGCACCTGCGTGCTCCGGAGCACGCGCGTGATGATGCGGTCCTGGGCGAGGATCTGCAGCCGCTGGGTCATGCGGGCCGGCCACTCGCGACGCTTCTGGACTCTCTGCAAATTTTTGAGAGAAAAATCACGCTCGGCGAGCAGGTTCGCCGCCGCCACCGCGTCCTGAATGGCGATGTTGATGCCGACCCCGCCGACCGGCGACATCGCGTGTGCCGCATCGCCGATGCAGAGCAGCCCCGGCCGGCACCAGCTCTTCAGGCGGTCGATCTGCACCGTGAGCAGCTTCACCTGCTCCCAGTCGGCGAGCTCCTCGACGCGCGTGGCCGCCCAGGGCAGGAGCCGCGCGAGCTGCGCGCGGAACGCCGGCAGGCCGGCCGCGCGCACTTCCTCGGCGGCGCCTTTGGGAATCACGTAGCCGCATTGCCAGTACTCGCGGCGGTTGATGAGCACGAGCGCCGCGCCGGCGTCGAAGCGCCCCATGCTCGAGGCCGGGTCCTGCGGCGCGCGCGACAGGCGGAACCACAGCACGTCGATCGGCGCGCCGGTGTTCTCGACCTCGAGCCCGGCGAGGCCGCGCACCGTGGAGTGCCGGCCGTCGGCGCCGACCACCAGATCGGCGCGGATCTCCTCGTCGCCCACCTTCACCCCGCCTTCGAGCAAGCCGGTGACTTCCGCGTTCATGCGCAGGCGAAACGCCGGATAGCGCGCCGCCTCGCGCGCCAGGAAGTCGAGGAAGTTCCACTGCGGCATCATCGCGATGAAGCCGCAGCGCGTAGGCAGGTGCCTGAAGTCGGCGATCTTGAGCAGGTGCTCGCCGAACTGCACCGCGATCTCGCGCACCTCATCGTGCGGCAGCGCGAGCAAGCGCTCCAGCAACCCCAGCTCGGCCATCACTTCGAGCGTCGACGGGTGCAGCGTGTCGCCGCGAAAATCGCGCAGGAAGTCGGCGTGCTTCTCGAGTACCAGCGTCTCGACGCCGGCGCGCGCCAACAGCAGCCCGAGCACCATGCCGGCCGGGCCGCCGCCGGCGACGACTACGTGGGCTGCTCGGCCTGCGATAGCGTGGTAGTTACGCTACGGCCCGCGGCTGCCGACATCGGCATGGCGCAGGCGCGCACCGGCTCGCCGTCGAGCTGCACGGTGCACTCGCCGCACGGCGCCGGGCCGCAGCCAATGCGCGGCGCGCGATCACCCCCGCGCGGGCGGGGGGCGCGCAGCGCGTGCAGCAGGGGCGTGTCGGCGTCGGAATGCACCGCCACGCTCCTGCCGTCGATGCGGAAGCGGTACGTCGGCATCGCCTAGCGCACCACCTTTATGCCGGCTTCCTGCAGCACCACGCGCATCTGGCCGCTGAACTCGTCGTAGAACTTGGCGAGCTCGCCCGCGGTCTGGTAGCCGTCCTCGAACTGGTTGTCGTCGAGGAATTTCTTCCAGCTCGCGGTCTGCGTGAGCTTCTTGAACACGCCTTCCCAGTAGGCGACGTTCTCGCGCGGGATCCCGGGCGGCGCGACCACGCCGCGCACCTGCGGCACCGGCGTCACGTCGATGCCCGCTTCCTTGAGCGTCGGCACGTTCGGAAACATCGGCAGGCGCTTGTCGGAGACCTGCGCGAGCACGCGCATGTTGCCGGCGCGGATGTGCTCGCCGGCCTCGGCCGGCTCGATCACCATCATGTTGACGTGCCCGCCGAGCAGCGCGGCGATGCGCTCGCCGCCGCCGGGGAACGAGATGAACTGCCCGCGCGCGCCGCTCACCTTCTGGATCTGCTGGCGCACCACGTTGTCGCGGCTGGTGATCGAGCCGCCCGACTGCTTGAGCTCACCGGGCTTCGCCTTGGCGGCGGCGACGAAGTCGCCGAGCGTCTTGTAGGGCGCGTCGTTCTTCACGGCGATCACCGCCGGCTCGAGCACCAGGCGCACGACCGGCGTCAGGTCCTTGAGCGTGACGTTGGCCTTCTCGATGGTGAGCGGGTTGGTGAGCCACACGCCGGTGAACAGGCCGATGGTGTGCTGCTCGCCTTTCTTCTCGGCGAGGTAGGCCGCGGCCACCGTGCCGCCGCCGCCGGGCTTGTTGGCGACCTGCACGCGCACCGGCACGAGCTTCTCCTGCTCCATGATCAGCGCCATCTGGCGCGCGAGCACGTCGCTGCCGCCGCCCGGGCCGGTATGCACCACAAGCTCGACCGGGCGCGTGGGCGTGAAGCCTTGCGCAGATACCGGGGCAGCTGCGGCGAGCCCCAGCAGCATGAACAGCCATGTTCTCATCACATCCTCCTCGTTTTTACTCCAGCGCGCGAAGGCGCCAGCGGTTGAATCTGTTGAACACCGGCACCAGCAGGATCAGCGCGGTAAAAGATAGCATCACCGCCGAGATCGGCCTAGTGACGAGAATCGACAGGCTGCCGTCCGACATCATGAGCGACTGGCGCAGCGCGCGCTCGAGCGCGCCGCCGAGCACCAGGCCGAGGATCAGCGGCGCGGCCGGGTAGTCGAGCTTGCGCATGAGGTACCCGGCGAGGCCGAACAGCGCGAGCAGCCAGACGTCGAAGAGGCTCCCCGAGGTGCTGAACACCCCGACGATCGAGACGCCGAAGATCAGCGGATAGAGCAGGAACACGGGCGTGCGCAGCACCTGGGCGAAGAGCGGCACGAGCGGCAGGTTGAGCACGAGCAGCATGAGGTTGCCGACGTACATGCTCGCCACCAGGCTCCAGAACAGCGCCGGGTTCTCCGGGATGAAGAGCGGCCCGGGCTTGAAGCCCCACAGCACCAGCGCGGCGAGCAGGATGGCCGTGGTGCCGGAGCCCGGGATGCCGAGCGTGAGCATCGGCACCAGCGCGCCGCCGGTCTCGGAATTGTTCGCGCCTTCCGGCGCGGCCACGCCCTCGGGCACCCCGGTGCCGAACGCCTCCGGGCGGCGCGAAACCGCCTTCTCCACCCCGTAGCAGATGAACGAGGCGATGGTCGAGCCCGCGCCCGGCAGCACGCCGATCAGGAAGCCGAGGATCGAGCCGTTGGCGAAGGCGAAGCGGCAGTCCTTGAGATCCTGCCGGCTCGGCAGCAGGTTGCGCAGGCCCTTGGGCACCGGCAGCGACATCGCCGCCTCGCGCCCTTCCATGTTGGCGAGCACCTCGCCGAGCGCGAACACGCCGATCGCCACCACGACGAAATCCACGCCCGAGAGCAGCTCGAGCTGGCCGAAGGTGAAGCGGTCGGCGGTGCTGAATGGGTCGATGCCGATCGACGAGATCCACAGCCCGACCAGCGTGGCGAGCAGCGCCTTGACCATGGATTTTCCGGCGAGCAGCACCACCATGGCGAGGCCGAGCGACATCAGCGCGAAGTACTCGGGCGAGCTGAAGGCGAGCGCCATCTTCGCGAGCGGCGGCGCGACCAGCATGAGCCCGATCACGCCTACCGTGCCGGCGATGAACGAGGCGATCGCGGCGATGCCGAGCGCCGGGCCGGCGCGCCCCTTGCGCGCCATCTGGTAGCCGTCGATGCAGGTCGCGACCGAGGCCGACTCGCCCGGCACGTTGAGCAGGATGGCGGTGGTCGAGCCGCCGTACTTCGCCCCGTAGTAGATGCCGGCAAGCATGATCATCGCGCTCGCCGGGTTCATGAGGAAGGTGAGCGGCAGCAGCATCGCGATGGTCGCCGGCGGGCCGAGGCCGGGCATGATGCCGACCACGGTGCCGAGCGCCACGCCCACCAGGCACCACAGCAGGTTCATCGGCTGCAGCGCAACCGCGAACCCGCCGATCAGCCCGTTGAGGACGTCCATCTACGGCAGCTTCACGCCGAGCGCGAGCGGAAAGATGACGTAGAACGCAGCGGCCGCGGCGAGCGCGGCGCCCGCCGCGATACCGGCCGGGCGCCGGTACATGACGAACGCGACGAAGAACGTGAGCGCCGCGAAACAGACGAGGAAGCCGGCGTACTTCAGCGCCGCGACCGCGGCGACCAGCGCCGCCCAGGTGGCGAACGCGCGACCCGCCCCACTCCAGTCGATTTTCTCTTCCCGGTTAAAGCTGGAACCGACCAGCAGAAGCGAGAGGCCGAGCATGGCGACGCCGTACCACATCGGAAAGAAGCCCGGCCCCGGGCCGTCGTTGCCGATGTATTCCCAGCGCAACGCCTGGAAGACGATGTACGCACCCAGGGCGGCGAGCGCGAGACCGGACCAGAAATCGCCGCCGGGGCGCTTCACTTGCGCGCCTTGGCCTTTTTCTTCGAGCCCGCCTTGGGCTTCTTGTAGCGGCCCTTCGGCACCAGCTCGCAAACGGTGCCGCCCGGCGCGCGGAATTTCACCGGGATCACGCCGCGATCGCTGATGATCTCGCAGCCATACGCC
>DASVFV010000190.1:0-2540 GCA_036379875.1 Burkholderiales bacterium
ACGTCGTGGTGCTGGACGCCGGCCGGCGCATCGCCGACGGCACGCCCGCCGTGGTGCAGGCGAGCCCGCAGGTGCGCGCGGCCTACCTGGGCGAAGGCACGCTCGACATCCGGCGCCGCGAGCGGGCGTCCGACGCGCCGCGCGAGCCAGTGCTCGCGCTGTCGGGCGCGGCGGCGGGCTACGGCGCCATTCCCGTGCTGTCGGGCATCGAGCTCGAGGTGCGGCGCGGCGAGCTGGTCGCGCTGCTCGGCGCGAACGGCGCCGGCAAGTCCACGCTGATGCGCGCAGTGAGCGGGCTGCATCGGCCGATGGAGGGACGCGTGCTGTTCCTCGGGCGCGAGATCCAGCTCCTGCCGGCGCACCGCATCGCGCGCGCCGGCGTCACGCTGGTGCCCGAAGGGCGGCAGATCTTCCCGGAACTCACGGTCGAGGACAACATCCTGCTCGGCGCGCGCGGGCTGGACCGGCGGGCGGCAGCCGCGGCGATGGAGCGCCTGATCGCGCGCTTCGAGATCCTGAAGAAGCTGCGCGGGCGGCGCGCCGGCCTGCTGTCGGGCGGCGAGCAGCAGGTGCTCGCCATCGCGCGCGGCCTCGCCGCGCAGCCGAAGATCCTGCTCCTCGACGAGCCCTCGCTCGGCCTCGCGCCGGCGATCGTCGAGCAGCTCTACCGGCTGGTCGACGAGCTGCGCGCCGAGGGCGTGACGCTGCTGCTGGTCGACCAGATGGCGCGCCTCGCGCTCTCGGTCGCCGACCGCGGCTACGTCCTGCAGGGCGGGCGCATCGTGCAGGCCGGCTCGGCGCGCGAGCTGGCCGGCGATGCCGTGCTCGAGAAAGCGTATCTTGGAACTCGTACTGCGTAACGCGCGCGTGGACGGCCACGGCCCGGGCCCGCTCGACGTGGCGGTGGCCGGCGGCCGCATCGCCGCGATCGGCGCGGCGCTACCCGGCGGCGGCGCGCGCGAGATCGACCTCGGCGGGCGCTTCCTCGCGCCCGGCCTGGTCGAGACGCACGTGCACCTCGACAAGTCCTGCATCATGGAGCGCTGCGCGAGCGACCAGGGCACGCTCGAGGAAGCGATCGCGCAGGTGGCCGCGGCGAAAGCGCGCTTCACCGCGGAGGATGTCGCGACGCGGGCCGCGCGCACCCTCGAGAAGGCGATCCTGCAGGGCACCACGCACATGCGCACGCACGTCGAGGTCGACCCCGGCATCGGCCTGCGCGGCCTGGAGGGCGTGCTGCCGCTCGCCGAGCGCTACCGCTGGGCGCTCGACCTCGAGGTGTGCGTGTTTCCCCAGGAAGGCCTGCTCAACAATCCCGGCACCGAGCGGCTGCTCGTCGAAGGCCTGAAGCGCGGCGCGCGCGTGCTCGGCGCGGCGCCTTATTGCGACACTGACCCGCGCGGCCAGATCGACCGCGTGTTCGCGCTCGCGCGCGAGTTCGACGTCGACATCGACATGCATCTCGACTTCTTCCTCGACTACCGGCGCGGCGAGCTCGACTACGTCTGTGAGCAGACGCGCCGCCACCACTACGAAGGGCGTGTCGCCATCGGCCACGTGAGCACGCTCTCCGCCATGCCGGCGCCGCTCTTCGAGGATGCAGCGCGGCGCCTTGCCGACGCGGGCGTGGCGGTGACGGTGCTGCCGTCGACCGATCTCTTCCTCATGGGGCGCGGCGTCGAGCACAGCGTGCCGCGCGGCGTGGCGCCGGCGCACCGCCTGCTCGGCGCCGGGGTGAACTGCTCGCTTTCCACCAACAACGTGCTGAACCCGTTCACGCCCTTCGGCGACTGCTCGCTGCTGCGCATGGCGAGCCTCTACGCCAACGTGGCGCAGCTCGGCGCGCACGAGGCGCTCGAGGAATGCTTCGACCTCGTCACGCACCGGCCGGCGCGCCTCCTCGGGCTCGAGGATTACGGCATCGCGGTCGGCAAGGCGGCCGACCTGGTGGTGTTCGATTGCGCCGACCGCGCCGCGGCGGTCGCCGAGCTCGCGCCGGCGCTCTACGGATTCAAGCGCGGGCGCATGACCTTCAGCCGCTCCCCGGCGGCTCTGCACCGGCCGTAGAAAATAAAAAACCCCGGCGCTCTTTCGAGCCCGGGGTTTCTTTGCTGAATTGGCGTGGCGGTAACCTACTTTCGCGTACGCGATTGCACACTATCATCGGCGCAAACCCGTTTCACGGTCCTGTTCGGGATGGGAAGGCGTGGTTCCAGGCTGCTGTGGCCGCCACATAGAAGGTTGAAGAAGTGAAGAACGGGATCCCCGACTAAAGCATTCGGGGATGACGATGGGTATGAGATCGCGCCAAGCGCGAATCTATAACGCACGAGCGATGCTCACGGTTATAGGGTCAAGCCGCACGGGCAATTAGTACGGGTTAGCTCAAAGGCTCACGCCTCTTGCACATCCCGCCTATCAACGTCCTGGTCTAGGACGACCCTTCAGGGGGGTCGAGCCCCCGGGAAGTCTCATCTTGAGGCAAGTTTCCCGCTTAGATGCTTTCAGCGGTTATCTCTTCCGCATATAGCTACCCGGCA
>DASVFV010000191.1:0-16610 GCA_036379875.1 Burkholderiales bacterium
TCGCCCGCCGGGTCGCCGCTGTCGTAGGTCGAGCCTGCAGGCGTCTTGTAAGGGAACGCCTCGCGCGGGATGAAGTTGAGCTGGCGGATCTCGGCGCGGTCGAGGCCGATCTCGCGCGCCGCCTCGTCGACCAGCCGCTCCACCAGGTAGGAAACGTTCGGCCGCCCCGCGCCGCGATAGGCGGTGGTCGGGGTGGTGTTGGTGAGCGCGAGGAGATGGCGCCCGTAGAGCGCCGGGATGCGGTACACGTTGATCGCGTGGCTCGCCGGGTTGCGCGTGTTGATGAGCGGCCCGGGCTGCGAGAGGAACGCGCCCGCGTTCACGATCCAGCGCACACGCAGGCCGAGGAAGCGGCCGTCGCGCTCGAGCGCGAGCTCGCCGTAGAGGCGCGCGCCGCGCCCGTGGTGGTCGCTGACCATGGTCTCGAAGCGCGAGCCGACCCACTTGACCGGCTTGCCGAGCCGCTGCGCGGCGAGCATCAGCGCGCAATACTCGGGGTACGCCTGCGAGCGGATGCCGAAGCCGCCGCCCACGTCGCGCGCGTGCAGGCGGATCCGGTCCGCCGGCACGCCGGTGATCGCGGTGAAGTTGGGCAGCATCATCGACATGCCCTGGGACGGAGCATAGATGTCGTAGGTCTGGTCTTTTGGTTGAAATGCAACCAAACACGCCTTGGGTTCGAGCGGTGTTCCCGAAACGCGAGTCGACTCGAGCGTAAGGCGCGTGACGTGCGCGGCGCGCGCGAACGCGGCCTCGGTGGCCTTCTCGTCGCCGTATTCGAAGTCGAACGAAAGATTGCCCGGCACCTCGTCGTGCAGCAGCGGCGCGCCGGGCTCGAGCGCGGCCGCCGCATCGACCACGGCGGGAAGGTCGCGGTATTCGATCTCGATCGCCTCGGCGCCATCCTGCGCGGCCGCCGGCGAGCTCGCCACGACGAGCGCCACTTCCTGTCCTACGTAGCGCACGCGCTTGCGCGCCAGCACGTCGCGATGCGGCACCTGGATCATGGCGCCGCCCCGGCCGGGATACGTGACCATGGGCGGCGGCGTCTTGAATGCGGCGCTGTCTTCACCGGTAAAGACCGTGAGTCCGGGCGGAACCTTCACGCCCAGGATTTCGGCGTGCGCGCGGTCCGAGCGCACGAAGCAGCCGTAGAGCTGGCCCGGCAGGTTCCAGTCTGCGGTGTAGCGGCCCTGCCCGGTGAGGAGACGGTCGTCCTCGCGACGACCGCGGAATCCGGTCACGCAGGCTGCGGGCAGGACTGCCAGGCGACGAACTTCCAGCCCTGCGGGGTACGCGTCCATGCGTTCAGGAAGAACAGCTTGAGCGACTTCGGCTGGCCGCCGATGTCGACCTCGATCGCCGCCTTGCCGGTGAGGAGCGCCACGTCGCCGAAGAAGCGCGCCTTGCGCTCGCTGCACTTCACGCTCTTGTACTTCACCTTGCCCGACTTCATGGAATCGATCCAGCTCGGCTTGCTGTCGGTCACGCCCGAGGAGTGCGTATAGAGCAGCTGGTCGTGCACCAGCTTGTCCAGCGCGGCGAAATCGCCCGCGATCATCGCGCCGAAGCGCTTGTCTTCCAGCCCCAGGATCTCCTGCTCGTTCATCGCCATGTCTCCTTCGCCACTTGAACCACGCGCTCGAGCTTGCGCCACTGCTCGTCCTCGGTCAGCTTGTTGCCGTGGTGCGTGCTCGAAAAGCCGCACTGCGGCGACAGGCACAGGTCCTCGAGCGGCACGTATTGGCTCGCCGCCTCGATCTGGCGCTTGAGCGCGTCCTTGTCCTCGAGCACGCCGGTCTTGCTCGACACCAGGCCGAGCACCACCTTCTTGCCCTTCGGCACGAAGCGCAGCGGCTCGAAGCCGCCGGCGCGCGCGCTGTCGAACTCCATGAAGAAGCCGTCCACGCCGCTCGCGAACATCGCCTCCGCGACCGGCTCGTAGCCGCCCTCGGCGACGAACGCGCTCTTGAAGTTGCCGCGGCAGGTGTGCATGGTGATCGTCATGCCGGCGGGTTTTTTCGCAATCGCCTTCTGTATTGTTCTCGAGTAAACCGCAGGAAGTTTTTCGGGATCATCGCCGTTGCGGCGCGAGGTCTCGCGGATCTTCGGGTCGCACAGGTAGGCGAACGACACGTCGTCGAGCTGGAGGTAGGTGCAGCCCGCTCTCGCGAACGCCTCGATCGCCGCCGCATACGCTTTCGCCGCATCGTCCCAGAACTCGTCCATGTCCTCGTACGCGATGGCCTTGCGCCCGGCGCGCAGGTGCAGCATGGACGGCGAGGGAATGGTGAACTTCGCGGTTTGCTTCGCCACGCCCTTCAGGAAGGCGAAGTCGTCGACCATGATGGGCGCGGAGTAGCGCAGCTTGCCGGTCACGGTCGGCACCGGCGGCTGCTCGGCGGTGCCGTCGAACTTGGGGCCGCCGTGGCTGCCGAGCGTCACGCCCTCGAGCTGCGCGAGGAAGTCGAGGTGCCACCAGTCGCGGCTGAACTCGCCGTCGGTGACCGCCTCGAGGCCGATCGCCTCCTGCTTCTTCACCACTTCGCGGATCACCCTGGCCTGCACCTCCTGCCAGTCGGGGGTGCGCAGCGCGCGCGCGCGCGCGAGCTCGGGCGGACGGAGCAGGCTGCCGACCTGGTCGGCTCTGAAGGGAGGCTTCACCGGAATCAGTCGGCCTTCGCGCCCGAATCCTTCACCGCCTTCGCCCATTTCTGCACTTCCTCGCGCAGGAACGCGGCGAACTGGCCCGAGGTGTTGCCCTTCCAGTCGAGGCCGAGCTGCGCGAGGCGCTCCTGCACGTCGGGCGCGGAGAGCGCGCGGTTCAGCTCGGAGTTGAGGCGGTTCACGATGTCCTGCGGCGTGCCGGCCGGCGCGAAGATCGCGGTCCAGGTGAGGTCGTCGAAGCCCGAGAAGCCCTGCTCGTTCACGGTCGGCACGTCGGGCAGCGCGGGCGAGCGCTGCGCGCTCGTCACCGCGATGGCGCGCAGGCGCCCGGCGCGCACGTGCGTGAGCGCGGGCGGCATCGAGGTGCTGGACATCTGCGTATGCCCGCCGACCGCGGCGCCCGCGGCCTGCGCGGGCTGGTAAGGCACGTGCGTGATGTCGATCTGCGCCGCCATCTTGATGCGCTCGACCGAGAGGTGCGTGGTGGTGCCGGTGCCCGACGAGGCGTAGGAGAGCTTTTCTTTCTTCGCCAGCGCGATCAGCTCCTGCAGGTTCTTCGCCGGCACCGCGGGGTTGACGGTGATCAGGTTCGGCGTGCTCGGCCCGAGGATCACCGGGATGAAATCGTTGAACGGATCGTAGCCCGCGCTCGCATAGAGGCTCGGGTTCACCGCGTAGGCCACGCTGGTGAGGAACAGCGTGTAGCCGTCGGGCGCGGCGCGCTTCACCTGCTGCGCGGCGACGTTGCCGCTCGCGCCGGGCTTGTTCTCGATCACCACCGCCTGGCCGAGCGACTCGGCGAGCTTGGGCTGCACCAGGCGCGCCACGAGATCGGTGGTGCTGCCGGGCGGAAAGCCGACCACGACGTGCAGCGACTTCTGCCGCGGCCAGTCCTGCGCCGCCGCCGGAAACGCGCACGCCAGCAGCAGACAAAACACAAAACGCATTGCGCCCCCTCGTCGGGCCGATGCTACCATCGCCGCGAACTGAATATCCTCTTCGCATCGCAGAGCGAGAAGCCGGACGACTGGCTGCCGCGCCTCAAGCAGGCGCTGCCGCAAGACCGCTTCTTCCTCGGCCCGCAGCCCGACATCGACATCGCGCTCGTCGCCACGCCGCCGCCGGGCACCTTCGAGCCGCTCAAGCGCCTGAAGCTCGTGCAGTCGCTCTGGATGGGCGTCGAGCGCCTGCTCGCCGACCCGGCCTTCCCGCGCGGCGTGCCGCTCGCGCGCCTGGTCGATCCCGGCATGGTCGCGGCGATGTCCGAGAGCGTGATCGCGCACGTGCTCGACTGGCACCGCCATCACTATGTCTACCGAGAGCAGCAGGACGCGCGGCGCTGGCACCGCCTCAAGCAGTACCTTGCCTCCGACCGCACCATCGGCTTCCTCGGCCTGGGAGAGCTCGGCGGCGATGCCGCGCACAAGCTGCGCGCGCTCGGCTTCAACATCGTGGGCTGGAGCCGGCGGCCGAAGAAGCTCGAGGGCGTGACCTGCCTCACCGACCTCGACGCGGTGCTGGAGAAGAGCGACGTGGCGGTCTGCCTGCTGCCGCTCACCGCGCACACCAAGGGCATCCTCAATTTCAAGACCCTGAGGAAGATCAGGCTCGGCGGCGCGCTCATCAACGTGGCGCGCGGCGGCCACCTCGTCGCCGAAGACCTGATCGCCGTGCTCGACTCCGGGCACCTCGCGCACGCCTATCTCGACGTATTCGACCACGAGCCGCTGCCGCCCGAGCATCCGCTCTGGAAGCACCCCGGCATCACCATCACCCCCCACTCCGCGGCGCTCACCGAGCCGCGCACCGCGCTGCCGCGCATCATCGAGAACGTCGAGCGCCTGCGCCGCGGCGAGCCGCCCCTCAACCTGGTGGACTTCGACGCCGGGTATTGACGCACCCCTAATTCGGGGTCAGGGCCACAACTTGCAATCCGAGTCGTGGCCCTGGCCCCGAATTCGGGTGTTGCGGTTGTAACAATCTCGCAATCAAGCATTTAGCCTGCATGTCGATTTCCGCCCGGCCCGCTCGACTACCCCCGACCCTTCCTCTAGGAGAGTGCGATGTACGTTGACGGATTCGTGATACCGGTACCGAAGCGCAGCATCAAGGCCTACAAGGCGATCGCCACCAAGGCCGGCAAAGTGTGGCGCGAGCATGGCGCGCTCGATTACAAGGAGTGCATCGCCGACGACGTGAAGAAGGGCAAGTGGACGTCGTTCCCGCGCGCGGTCAAGCTCAAGCCCGGCGAGGTGGTGTGGTTCTCCTGGATCCTGTATCGCAACCGCAAGCACCGCGACGCGGTGAACAAGAAGGTGATGGCCGACAAGCGCCTCGCCTCGATGATGGACCCGAAGAAGATGCCCTTCGACGGCAAGCGCTTCATCTGGGGCGGCTTCAACGTGGTGGTGGACCTGTGAAGATCGCCCTCATGGCAGTCGCGGCCATCGTCGCCGCATTTGTCGTCATCGTGGCAATGCAACCCTCGGACTTCCGCGTCGAACGCAGCGCCACCATGCGCGCCCCCGCGGCGGCGCCGTACACGCAGGTCAACGACTTCCAGAAATGGCGCGACTGGTCGCCGTGGGAGAAGGTCGACCCGCAGCTCAAGCGCAGCTACGAAGGCCCGCAGGCCGGCACCGGCGCGCAGTACGCCTGGATCGGCAACAAGGACGTCGGCGAAGGCCGCATGACGATCGTCGAGAGCCGGCCCGGCGAGCTGGTGCGCATCAAGCTCGAGTTCTTCAAGCCGTTCGCCGCGGTCAACGACGCGCAGTTCAGCTTCAAGCCCGCCGGCGACGCCACCGCCGTGACCTGGAGCATGACCGGGCAGAACAACTTCCTCGCCAAGGCGATCTGCCTGTTCGTCGACATGGACAAGATGGTCGGCGGCATGTTCGAGCAAGGCCTCGCGCAGATGAAGGCGGTGGTGGAGAAATGAAGGGCATGGACAAGCGCTGGCTGGCGTTCTACATGCTGTGCGCGGGCGAGCTGATGATCGTGCTCGACACCACGGTGGTGAACGTCGCGCTGCCCTCGATCCAGTCGAGCCTCGGCTTCAGCGCGGCGGCGCTGGTGTGGGTGGTGAACGCGTACATGGTGACCTACGGCGGCCTGCTGCTGCTCGGCGGGCGCCTCGGCGACCTGTACGGGCGCCGGCGCCTGTTCCTGCTCGGCACCGTGGTGTTCACGTTCGCCTCGCTCGCCTGCGGCCTGGCCGGCTCGCAGGGCATGCTGGTGAGCGCGCGCGCAATCCAGGGCGCTGGCGGCGCGGTGGTGTCGGCGATCGCGCTCTCGCTCATCATGAGCCTCTTCAGCGAGCCGGGCGAGCGCGCCAGGGCGATGGGCGTGTTCGGCTTCGTCTGCGCCGGCGGCGGCAGCGTCGGCGTGCTGGCCGGCGGGGTGCTCACCAGCCTGCTCAGCTGGCACTGGGTGTTCCTCATCAACCTGCCGATCGGCGCCGCGGTGTACGCGTTCTGCCTCAAGCTCCTGCCGGATGACCGGCCCGAGCAGAGCGGCACGCTCGACGTCGCGGGCGCGCTCACCGTGACTGCGTCGTCCATGCTCACCATCTACGGCATCGTGAACGGCCAGTGGTGGCTGGTGATCGCCGGCGTGGCGCTGCTCGCCGTGTTCCTGTGGATCGAATCGCGCGTGAGCCACCCGCTCATGCCGCTGCGGCTATTCCGCCTGCGCAGCGTGTCGACCGCCAACGCGCTCGGCGTGCTGTGGGCGGCGGCGATGTTCGCCTGGTTCTTCATCTCCGCGCTGTACATGCAGCACGTGCTCGGCTACGACCCGATGCAGATCGGCCTCGCGTTCCTGCCCGCCAACGTGATCATGGCGATCTTCTCGATCTGGCTGTCCGCGAAGCTGGTGATGCGCTTCGGCCTGCGCACGCCGATCGTCGGCGGCATGGCGCTCGCGGCCGGCGGCCTCGGTCTCTTCGCCATGGCGCCGAACGGTGGCGCGTTCCTGCCGCACGTGCTGCCCGGCATGCTGCTGCTCGGGCTGGGCTGCGGCATGGCGCTCAACCCCGTGATGCTTGCTGCGATGAGCGACGTCGCGCCCGAGGAGTCGGGCCTCGCCTCGGGCGTGGTGAATACCTCGTTCATGATGGGCGGCGCAATCGGCCTCGCCGCGCTCGCGCGGCTCTCCGAAGGCGCCGGCTATCACACCGCGTTCGCCGTCGGCGCGGCATTCGCCTTGCTCGCGGCCATCATCGGCGCGGCCGGACTGCGCGCAGCAACCAAGGAAGGAGTCCAATATGCCGGGTAATCCCGTGGTGCACTGGGAGCTCATGTCGAAAGAGCCGGAAAAGGTCGCCGACTTCTATGCCAGGACGTTCGGCTGGAAGATCGACCACCGGCCGGAGCTCAACTACCGGATCGTGAGCACCGAAAGCCAGGGCGGCATCAACGGCGGCATCGTGAAGCCCGACAAGCCCGGCCCGTGGCCGGGCAACATGCTCCTCTACATCCTGGTGGACGACCTGGCGAAGTACCGCAAGAAGGTGGTCGCGGCCGGCGGCAAGATCCACGTCGAGGAGCAGAAGGTGCCCGGCATGGGCAAATTCTCGCTCTTCACCGACCCCGAGGGGCGCATGATGGGGCTGTGGAAGGCGAAGACATGATCCGCATCGAACCGGCCGGCGTGCGGGTGCGCGTCACTCTCGACGGCGAGGCGATCGCCGATAGCCGCGAAGCGCTCGTGATGCACGAGGGAAGCTACGCGCCCGTCTACTACGTGCCGCGCAAGGACGTGAAGATGGAGCGGCTCGAGCGCACCAGCCACCACACCCACTGCCCGTTCAAGGGCGAAGCGTCGTACTACTCGATCAAGGGCGGGCCCGAGAACGCGGTGTGGAGCTACGAGAAGCCGTACGCCGAGATGCGCGCAATCGAGGGGCTGCTCGCGTTCTATCCGGACAAGGTCTCCATCCGCACGCAGTGATCCGCATCGAGGGACTGACCAAGACCTACGCCTCGGGGCTGCAGGCGCTGAAAAGCGTCGATCTCGAGATCCGGCGCGGCGAGATCTTCGCGCTGCTCGGCCCGAACGGCGCCGGCAAGACCACGCTGATCAGCATCGTCTGCGGCATCGTCACGCCCACCTCGGGCAGCGTGCGCGTCGACGGCCACGACGTGATCCGCGACTACCGCGTCACGCGCGCCAAGATCGGCCTGGTGCCGCAGGAGCTGCACACCAGCATGTTCGAATCGGTCTGGAGCATGGCGAGCTTCAGCCGCGGCCTGTTCGGCCTGGCGCCGAACCGGGCGCACATCGAGCGCGTGCTGCGCGAGCTCTCGCTCTGGGACAAGCGCGGCGACGAGATGCGCATGCTGTCGGGCGGCATGAAGCGCCGCGTGCTGATCGCCAAGGCGCTCGCCCACGAGCCAGAGGTGCTGTTCCTCGACGAGCCGACCGCCGGCGTGGACGTGGAGCTGCGCCGCGACATGTGGGCGCTGGTGCGCCGCCTGCGCGACAGCGGCGTCACCGTGATCCTCACCACGCACTACATCGACGAAGCGGAGGAGATGGCCGACCGCATCGGCGTGATGAACAAGGGCGAGCTCATCCTGGTCGAGGAGAAGCGCGCGCTGATGAAGAAGCTCGGCAAGAAGCAGCTGACACTGCATTTGACGGAGAAACTCGCCGCCCTGCCCGCGGGCCTGTCGGACTTGAGACTGGCGCTCAAGAACGGCGGCAGCGAGCTCGAGTACACCTTTAATGCGGCCGAGGAGCGCACCGGCATCCCGGCGCTGCTGCAGCGCCTCGGCGAGCTCGGCATCGCGTTCACCGACCTGCAGACCCGGCAGAGCTCGCTGGAGGACATCTTCATCGATCTGGTGCATCACCGATGAATCGCCACGCCATCGTCGCCATCTTCAAGCTGGAAATGGCGCGTTTCATGCGCTCGCTGGGGCAGAGCCTCGCGGCGCCAGTGATCACCACCTCGCTCTACTTCATCGTGTTCGGCGCCGCGATCGGCGGGCGCATGACCGAGATCCACGGCGTGCCGTACGGCTCGTTCATCGTGCCCGGCCTGATCATGCTGTCGATCTTCACCCAGAGCCTGGCCAACGCCTCGTTCGGCATCTACTTCCCGAAGTTCACCGGCACGATCTACGAAGTGCTCTCCGCGCCGGTGTCGGCGTTCGAGCTGGTGCTCGCCTACGTCGGCGCCGCCGCCACCAAGTCGCTGATCGTCGGCCTGATCACCCTCGTCACGGCCGCCTTCTTCGTGCCGGTCAGCATTGCGCACCCGGTCTGGATGGCCGTGTTCCTGGTGCTGACCTCCACGACCTTCTGCCTGTTCGGCTTCGCGCTCGGCATCTGGGCGAAAAGCTTCGAGCAGCTGCAGTTCGTGCCCATGCTGGTGATCACGCCGCTCACCTTCCTCGGCGGCGCGTTCTACTCGATCGACATGCTGCCGCCGGCGTGGCGCACCTTCAGCCTGTTCAATCCCGTGGTGTATCTCATCAGCGGCTTCCGCTGGAGCTTCTACGGCGCCGAGGACGTGCCGGTGCTGGTGAGCCTGGCGATGACGCTCGCCGCCTTCTCGGTTTGCCTGGCGGTGGTCGCGTGGATGTTCAGGACCGGGTACCGGCTGAAAAGCTAGCGCGCGAGGTAGCCCGAATCCACCGGCAGCGTCACGCCGGTGATGCAGCGCGCCGCGTCGCTCGCGAGGAACAGGATCGCCGCGCCGATGTCCTCGGGCTCGGGCAGCCGGCCGAGCGGCGTGTGCCCCATCACCGTCTTCAACAGCTCGGGATTGGCGAAGATCGGCGTGGTGAGGTCGGTGCGCACGTAGGTCGGCGCGACCGCGTTCACGCGGATGTTGTCCGCCGCCCACTCGAGCGCGAGCGCGCGCGTGAGGTTCACCACGCCGCCCTTGGAGGCCTGGTACGAGGCATTCGGATAAATACCGCCCGACAGGCCCATGATCGAGGCCAGGTTGACGATCGCCCCGCCGCCGCGGCGCTTCATATAAGGATGCGCCGCGCGGGCGCACAGGAAGAGGCCGGTCAGGTTGAGGTCGATGACCGCGTCCCACTCTTCCTTCTTGACCTCGATGGCGGTCCTGCGCACCGCGCGGCCGGCATTATTCACCAGGATGTCGAGCGCGCCGATCCGCTCGAAAGCGTTGCGCACCGCTTCCTCGTTTGTGACGTCGCAACCGGTCTCTAGGTCGAGAACCTCGACCGCCGCTCCGGATTGCTGAAGGATTCTTGCAGTCGCGGCGCCGATGCCTTTCGCGCCGCCGGTGACGACGGCGGTCTTGCCGTTCAGAGATAATTTCATTTCACGATCATAGCCGCATGTTCGACCTCGTCATCCGCGATGCGCTGTTGCTCGACGGCCTGGGCTCGCCGCCGCGGCGCGCCGGCGTCGCGGTGAAGGACGGGCGCATCGTCGAGGTCGGGCGCATCATGGGCAGCTCGCGCGAGACCGTGATCGCCGACGGCCTCGCGCTGATGCCCGGCATCATCGACAACCACACGCACTACGACGCGCAGCTCACCTGGGACCCGTGGGCCTCGCCCTCGCCCACGCTCGGCGTGACCACGGCGATCATCGGCAACTGCGGCTTCACCATCGCGCCGTGCCGCGAGCGCGACCGCGAGCTGGTGATGCGGAACCTGACGCAGGTCGAGGGCATGTCGCTGGAAGTGCTGCGCGCCGGGGTGCGCTGGGACTTCGAGACCGTGCCGCAGTACCTCGCCGCGCTCGAGCGGCGCGGCAGCGTGCCGAACATCGCCGCGTTCGCCGGCCATTCGTCGATCCGCACCTACGTGATGGGCGACGCGGCGACCGAGCGCGCGGCCACCGAAGGCGAAGTTGCCTCCATGAAGAAGATCCTCTTGGAGGCCATGGAAGCCGGTGCGATCGGCTTCTCAACGAGCACGTCGCCCGCGCACAACGGCGAAGGCGGCAAGCCGATGCCTTCGCGTCTCGCCGCGGACGATGAACTAAGAACTCTCGTATGCGCGCTTGGTGAAGCCGGTCGAGGCGTGTTCATGCTCACCAAGGGCGGCCAGACCCAGATCGGCTTCCTCGAGGAGCTGGCGGCGGACTCGCGCCGCCCGGTGGTGATCGCGGCGCTGCTGCACTCCAGCACCAACCCCGACGCGGTGTTCAACGACCTGCAGAAGATCCAGGACGCCAACGCGCGCGGGCGCAAGCTGGTCGGCGCGGTGTCGTGCTGCCCGCTCGCCATGGAGTTCACGCTCCATTCGCCGTACGTGTTCGAAGGCCTGGACGCGTGGAAGCCCGCGCTGCCGCTCAAGGGCGAGGCGTTCAAGAGCAAATTGCGCGAGCGGGCTTTCCGCAATGCGCTGCGGGAAGAAATCGCGAAACCGGCCCATTTCCGGCTGTTCAACGGCGAGTGGCAACGCGTGCACGTCATCCAGTCGGCGCGCGCCGAGCTGGAGCAGCGCCCGCTCGCCGAGCTCGCGGCGGCGGCCGGCAAAGACCCGCTCGACTTCATGCTCGACCTCGCGCTCGAGGAGAGCCTCGACACGGTGTTCAGCGCCTTGCTGCTGAACGCCGACGAGGCCGCGGTGGGACGCATGCTGCAGCACCCCTCCAGCCTCGTTTCGCTCTCCGACGCCGGCGCGCACCTCACTTTCTTCAACGACGCCGGGTTCGGCCTGCACCTGCTCGGTCACTGGGTGCGCGCGCGCGGTGTGCTGACGCTCGCCGACGCGGTGTGGCGCCTGTGCGGCCAGCCGGCGGAGCTGTTCGGCATCCGGGAGCGCGGCGCGCTCAAGCCGGGGTACCACGCCGACCTGCTGCTCTTCGACCCGGCGACCGTGGACCGCAGCCCGAAGCGCCGCGTGTTCGACCTGCCGGGCGGGAACCCGCGCCTCACCACCTCGGCGGTCGGGGTGCACGGGGTGTGGGTGAACGGCGTGCGGGTCGCCAACCGGTCCGGCGCCGTTCCCGTCGACCGTCTTCCGGGAAAGCTGCTGCGCGAGTTCGCAGTAAACTGACGCCGTGGAGCTCGAGCGCTTCATCGAGGACTGCCGCCAGGCGCATGCCGCCGACCCGAGCCACAAGGCGGTGCGCGAGGTGGTGGCGCGCGCGGTGTCCGAGCCCGGCGCGGTGCTGAAGTGGATCGGCGAGCCCAGGCGCGGCGAGGTGCAGAAGCTCTACCACTCGCCCACGCTCACGATCCTCAACGTGATCTGGGCGCCGTACATGACCATCTACCCGCATAACCACCGCATGTGGGCGGTGATCGGCGTCTACACCGGGCGCGAGGACAACATCTTCTGGAAAAAGACCGGCAGCCGCGTTACCGCGGCGGCCGCGCAGTCCTTGTGCGTGCGCGACGCCGTTCCGCTCGGCCACGACATCATCCACTCGGTGACCAACCCGATCCCGCGCCTCACCGGCGCGATCCACGTCTACGGCGGCGATTTCTTCGCCGCCGAGCGCAGCGAGTGGGACCCGGAGACGCTGCTCGAAGGGCGCTACGACGCGCAGAAGACCATGGCCTTCTTCGAGGCCGCGAACGCGCGTTGCCAAACGGCGACAGAAAAAAACTAGCGTAAACAACGCGCGGCGCCGTAGCAGCGCTTCGACGTCGCCGCGGGCCGACAATCGAGGCGGCGATTCAAACGCCGTGCCTCTGCCTTTCAAGCACTTAAGGGCTGGTATGGATCGTGCGTACCACCACGCGCCGTCCCATCCATCACTACAGAGAGGGAATTGAAAGTGCTACAAAAAGACGGGTTCTTCCGTAACAGGCGCGACGATTCGTTCCGCCAGAATCAACCGGTCGCGCCGGCGCCCGTTGCCGCCAATACGGCACCGACGCCCTCCACCCCCGACGAGCACAAGGCCGAGCGCAAGGAGTCCAAGCTGGTCGTCGGCCACGACATCAAGATCAAGGGCGTCGAGATCAGCGACTGCGACACGCTAGTCGTCGAAGGCCGCGTCGAGGCCACCCTCGACTCGCGCGTCCTGGAGATCGCCGAGCACGGCGTGTTCCAGGGCACCATCGCCGTCGACCAGGCCGAGATCCGCGGCCGCTTCGAGGGCGAGATCACGGTGCGCAAGCAGCTCATCGTCCATTCCAGCGGCAAGGTGTCCGGCAAGATCCGCTACGCCAAGATCAAGATGGAAGAAGGCGCGGAGATCGCGGGCGACCTGGCGGTGCTCGACAAGTCGGCCACCGCGGCGATCAACGCCGGCAAGCGCGTCGCGAACGCCTAGGCTTTAGCGCCCTTAACCCTGAAGAGGGCGCGAACCCGCCCCGCCGGCTAGCTAGCCTGCGGGGCATTTTTTCGTGCGGCCGACGCGACCAGGCTGACCAGCGCGTCAAAGTCGTACGGCTTGGTGACGTGGTGGGCGAAGCCGGCCTTGGCGGTGAGGCGCCGCGCTGCGTTGGTCTTGTGGCCGGTGAGCGCAATCAGGACCGGGCAGCGCTCGCCGTAGCGCTGGGTCAGCTCGACCGCGACCAGCAGGCCGCTGCGGTCGGGCATCTCGATGTCGAGCAGCACCACGTCGGGCTTGAAGGCTTCGACCGCGGGCACCACGTCGGCGCCGCACTCCACGGTTTCGACCGCCATGCCTTCGCTGCGCAGCAGGATGCTCGCAGTCATGAGCAGGTCGCGCTGGTCGTCCGCGATCAGGACGCGCAGCGGCTCGCCGAGCGGGAGGGTTGCGGTATGCAAGGTCACCTGCGGTCGATGTTAAGCGGCGCGCGCGGGGCGTTTTGTCAGCGATTGTGCGCTACAGGAACGACTTCAGCCGGCCCACGCCGTCGGCGAGCTTCTCCTCCGAGGCCGCGAAGCACCAGCGCACGAAGCCCTCGCCCTGCGGGCCGAACGCCGAGCCCGGCGCCAAGCCCAGCCCGGTGTCGCGCACCAGCTCCTTGCAGAACGCGAGGCTGTCCTTCACGCCGTCGACCTTGAAGAAGGCATACATGGTGCCGGTAGGCACGGCGATTTTTGCTCTTGGAAGGTTTCTCAACTCGTTAACCAGGAAATCCCGAGCCTTGCGGAACCTGTAGCGCGTGCGCGCGATCACGGGCTCGCCCTCCTTCACCGCGGCGATGCCGGCGCGCTGCACGAACACCGGCGCGCACGAGGTGTTGTACTCGATCAGCTTGCCGAGGTCGGCGACGAGGCCGGGCGGCACCACCAGCCAGCCGAGCCGCCAGCCGGTCATGAGCCACGACTTGGAGAAGGTGTTGGCACTGATGAGCCTTTCTTCATCCGCAGCAAGATCGAGGAAAGACGGCGCGACATCCCCTTCCCCGTAGTAGAGGCGCTCGTAGGCGTCGTCGGCGAAGATCCAGATGCCGTGCCGGCGGCAGCGCTCCAAGATGGCGTTCAGCTCCTGCCCGGTGACGGTCCAGCCGGTCGGGTTGTTGGGCGAATTCAGGTAGAGGGCCTTGGTGCCCGGCTTGAGCGCGCCGAGAAGCCGCTCCAGATCCAGTCGCCATCCTCTTTCATTGAACTGCAAGGCAACCGTTTCCACGCTCGCGCCCAGGATCTTCGGGATCTCCTGCAGGTTGGGCCACAGCGGCACCACCTGCACCACGCGGTCGCCCGGATCGATGAGGAGCTGGGAAGCGACCATGAGCGCGTTGACGCCGGCGCTGGTCACCGCAATTTCATTGAAAGAAACTTTTCGGTGGAGCCGCGTGATGTACGCCGCCAGCGCTTCGCGCAGCTCCGGGATGCCGAGGTTGTGGGTGTAGAAGAGCTCGCCCGCCGCGATGGAGTCGGTGCCGGCCTTGCGAATGAAATCCGGCGTCGGCTCGTCGGGCTCGCCGACCCAGAACGGCAGCACGTTGGGATTGCCGAGCCCGGCGTTGTAGAGTTCGCGGATCTTCGAGGCGGTCAGGGCGCGCACCGCGTCGCGCGCCGCAAGCGAAAACTTCAGTGGGGATTCGGCTTTCATGAACCGCCCGATTCTAGACTGGTCCCTGGTGGCCGCCCTCGCCACGATGCTCGCGTGGGGGATGAACTTCGCCTTCGTGAAATACGTGCTCGAGCACCTGGGGGTGGGGACGTTCATGTTCCTGCGCTTCTCGGTGTTGCCGCTGCTCGGGCTGGTGCTGCTGGTGGCAATCTTCCGCAGCCGCGTGGCCTACACCTGGCCCCGGCGCGCCGACCTGCCGCGCTTCCTGCTGTGCGCCCTGGTCGGCCACGTGCTGCACATCAGCGCCGTCATGTACGGCATGAACCTGTCGACCGCGTTCTCGTCCTCGCTGGTGCTGACCTGCCAGCCGCTCTTCACGCTCGCGATCCTCGCCTGGCTGGGCGCCGAGCGCCTGCGCCGCCAGCAGATCGCCGGCACGCTGGTGGCGTTCGCCGGCATCGTGATCTTCCTCGCCGACAAGTTCGCCGCCGGGTTCTCGCGCGCCGGGCTCGGTGACCTCACGCTGCTTGTAGCAGGCGCCTCGTTCTCGCTCTACACCGTGCTGTCGCGGCCGCTCGCCGACCGCTACGGGCCGTTGATCGTGCTCTCGTACACCCTGCTGTTCTCGATGCCGGTCATGCTCGCGGTCACCTTTCCGTTTTTCGAGCTGCAAGCGCACGGCCCGGCGGTGTGGGCCGCGATCTTCTGGGCGCTCGTGGTGTGCTCGTTCTTCGGCTGGCTGACCTGGACCTGGGTGAACAGCGTACGCGGCGTGGCGCGCAGCGCGCCCTTCATGTACCTGATGCCGCCGGTGGCCGGCGTGATGGCGTGGCTCACGCTTGGCGAGACCTTCACCTGGCTGAAGATCGCCGGCGCCGCCATCACCATGGGCGGGGTGGCGTACGCGCAGTTCGCCGGCGGCCCGCCGCCGAAGGAAGCCGGCCAGCCCGACTCCGCCTAGCGCTGCGCGAAAAAGCTCCGGAAGCCGGAAATCGCGCGCTCGACGCCCGCCGCGTCGACGTCGAGATGCGTGACCAGGCGCATCGGCGCGCGCGCCAAAACGAGCACGCCCTGCTTCTTGAGGTGCTCGCCGAGCGGTTGCGCTTTCTCGGCGCGCAGCTTCACCAGCGCCATGTTGGTGTTGAGCGACACCTCCAGCCCGAGCTCGCGCAGGCCCTTGGCGAGCTTCTCGGCGTTGCGGTGATCCTCGGCGAGGCGCTCGACGTTGTTCTCCAGCGCATAGAGGCCGGCCGCCGCGATCACGCCCGCCTGGCGCATCCCGCCGCCGAGGATCTTCCTCGCCCGCCGGGCTTTCTGAATGAATTCCTTGCTGCCCAGCAGGACCGTGCCGGCGGGCGCGCCGAGCCCCTTCGACAGGCAGGACGACACCGAATCGAAGCCGGCGCAGAGCTCCTTCACCTTGGTCTCGAGGTGCACCGCGGCGTTGAAGATGCGCGCGCCGTCGAGGTGGATCGCGAGGTTTTTCCGCCGCGCCAGCGCGATGGCGTCTTCCAAATACTTTCTGGAAAGGGCCCTGCCCGTAATGGTGTTCTCGAGCGCGAGGAGGCGCGTGCGCGGAAAGTGCGGGTCGTCGGGCTTGACCTGCGACTCCACTTCGTTGAGGTCCATGGTGCCGTCGGCGCGATTGGCGACCACCTGCGGGTGGATCGAGCCGAGCACGCCCAGGCCGCCGCCCTCGTAGCGGTAGCTGTGCGCTTCCGAGCCGAGGATCACCTCGTCGCCGCGCTGGCAATGCGTCATCAGCGCGGCCAGGTTGGACTGCGTGCCGGTCGGGAAAAGCAGCGCCGCCTCGAAGCCGAACAGCTCGGCGGCGCGCGCCTGCAGGCGGTTGACGGTCGGGTCGTCGCCGAACACGTCGTCGCCGAGCTCGGCCTCGTGCATGGCCTTGCGCATGCCGGCGGAGGGGCGCGTGACGGTATCGGAACGCAGGTCGACGACGTTCACGGCAGCCTCATCTCGCCGAGCGTGTAGCCCAGGCGCTTGGACATCTCCTGCGACAGCTCGCCAAGCGGCGCGCGCAGCTCGCGCAGGCGCTGGTAGGT
>DASVFV010000192.1:0-5097 GCA_036379875.1 Burkholderiales bacterium
GACCAGGCAGGCGTGCTGGCCGGCCGCGCCGCCGAAGCAGCACAGCGTGTAGCGCGTCACGTCGTGGCCGCGCTGCACCGAGATGTACTTGATCGCGTTCGCCATGTTGCCGACCGCGATCTGCACGAAGCCTTCCGCGACCTGTTCGCTCGAGCGCCCGTCGTCGATGCGCTTCTTCAGCTCCTCGAATTTCTCTTTGACGACCTGGGCGTCCAAGGCCTGATCCCCGTTGGGACCGAATACGTGCGGGAAGTAGCGCGGCTGTATCTTGCCGAGCATCAGGTTGGCGTCGGTGACGGCGAGCGGCCCGCCGCGCCGGTAGCAGGCCGGGCCGGGATTCGCGCCCGCCGAGTCGGGGCCGACGCGGTAGCGCGCGCCGTCGAAGTGCAGGATCGAGCCGCCGCCCGCCGCCACGGTGTGGATCGACATCATCGGCGCGCGCATGCGCACGCCGGCGACGCGGGTCTCGAACTCGCGCTCGAAGGTGCCGGCGTAGTGCGACACGTCGGTCGAGGTGCCTCCCATGTCGAAGCCGATGATGCGCCGGAAGCCCGCCATCTCCGAGGTGCGCGCGGCGCCCACGATGCCGCCCGCCGGTCCGGACAGGATCGCGTCCTTGCCCTGGAAGCGCCGCGCGTCGGTGAGCCCGCCGTTCGACTGCATGAAGAAGAGGCGCACGCCCTCCAGCTCGGACGAGACCTGGCTCACGTAGCGTCCGAGGATCGGCGACAGATAAGCGTCGACCACCGTGGTGTCGCCGCGCCCGACCAGCTTCATGAGCGGGCTTACGCGGTGCGAGACCGAGATCTGCGTGAAGCCGGCCTGCTTCGCGAGCTCCGCGACGCGCGCCTCGTGCTCGGTGAAGCGGTAGCCATGCATGAACGCGATGGCGATCGAGCGGTAGCCTTGCGCGTACGACGCAGCCAGGTCGGCTCGCACCTTTTCGAGATTGAGAGGCAAAACCGGCTCGCCGCGCGCGCCGACGCGCTCTTCCACTTCCACGACTTTCGAATAGAGCATCTCCGGCAGCACGATGTGCCGGTCGAAGAGGCGCGGGCGGTTCTGGTAGGCGATGCGCAGCGCGTCGCGGAAGCCCTTGGTAATGAAGAGCACCGTCGGGTCGCCCTTGCGCTCGAGGAGCGCGTTGGTCGCCACCGTGGTGCCCATCTTCACGGCTTCGATCTTTTCCCCGGGGATGGGTTGGTCTTGCTGAAGACCCAGCAGTTCCCTTATGCCGGCGAGCGCGGCGTCGCGGTAGCGCTCCGGGTTCTCCGAGAGCAGCTTGTGCGTGACGATCGAGCCGTCGGGGCGCAGCGCCACCACGTCGGTGAACGTGCCGCCGCGGTCGATCCAGAACTGCCAGCGCTCAGGCAAGGCGCTTCCTCAGCTGCGCGACCGCGCGCAGCGTCTGGTCGATGCGCGGCACGTCGATCGGCTGCGCCTGCGAGGACAGCTTCGCGATCACGATCTGGTTCGCGCGGTCGAGGAACAGGTGCTGGCCGTGGATGCCCCAGCCGAACGCGAGCGGCGCCTCGCCGTCCAGCACGTACCACTGCGAGCGGTAGCGCATCGGCAGGCCGCGGAACACCTGCGCGAGGTCGCCGCCCGCCCAGGCTTGCGCGTCTCCCGCCATCAGTCCGTCCAGAAAATTGCCCCTTTCCTCGATCAGCCACTGGCCCACGCGCGCCAGGTCGCGCAGCGTGGCGCACATCCCGCCCGCGCAGCGCGGCGCGCCGAGGCGGTCAACCGTGATGTAGGCGCTGCGCTCGGCGCCCGCCTTCTTCCAGACGTAATCGCTCATCAGCTCGGCGTAGCGCCGGCCGGTGGCGCGCTCGATCACCCAGCCGAGCAGGTCGCTGTTCGGCGAGACATAGTGCACCGCTCCGCCGTGCGCGAAGGAATGCCTGAGCTGCTGATAGAAGGACTTCAGGTCGCCCGTGCCGTCGCCCGGGTTCCAGCCCGTGGCCTTGCGGTACTCGACGATCGGCCCGGACGTGGCGAGGTAGTTCTCATCCCAGACGATGCCGGCGCGCATGTCGAGGAGATGGCGGATGGTCGCGCCTTCGTACGCGGTGCCTTTCAGCTCCGCGACGAGGTCCACGACGCGCGCCGCAGCGTCGAGGCCGATCTCGTGCGCGAGCACGCCGAGCATCGACTTGGAGACCGACATGAGGATGTGCGGCGTCTCATCGCTCATGCCGTTCGCGTAGCGCTCGAACACCAGCCGGCCGCGCCGCAGGACCGCCATGCCGTCGGTGTCGGTCTCGCGCAGCAAGGTGTCCAGGTCCATCCCTTTGAAGTCGAATGGATCCGGCGGCAAGGAGCGAAACCCGAGCGCATCGTTCGGGATGTCGGCGCTCGGGATGAGCTCGCGCACGTGGTGGAAGGCCCAGCGGTTGAACGGCGCGGTGCGCCAATTGGCGAGCGTGACCTGCATTTAGAATCCGCATCCTATCTTGAACCGCGCGGAAACTTCCCTTCGTCTCACGGTGCTGCTCGGCGTGCTGATCGCACTGCCCGCGCTCGGCACGGATCTCTTCGTGCCGTCGCTGCCGGGCATCGCCGAGGCGCTCTCGGTGGACGTGGCGGCCGCGCAGTTCACGCTCACCACCTACTTCGCCGGCCTCGGCGCCGGCATGCTGGCGTGGGGCCCGCTGTCGGACCGCTATGGCCGCAAGCCGGTGCTGCTCGCCGGCCTCGCGATGATGCTCGCCGCCTCGCTGATGGGCGCGCTGGTCGACTCGGCCGGCGCCGTGGCGCTCGCGCGGCTCGGCCAGGGCCTCGCCATGGCGAGCGGCTCGGTGATCGGCCGCGCGGTGGTGCGCGACCTGCATGCCCACGAGCAGGCGGCGCGCCTGCTCTCGCGCATGATGATCGTGTTCAGCCTGGTGCCGCTCACCGCGCCGATCGTCGGCGCGCTGGTCTCGGACAGCGCCGGATGGCGCGCGATCTTCTGGTGCTACGCAGCCGCGGGCGGCGTGCTGTTCCTGGCGGTGGGCTTCGGGTTGGCCGAAACCGCGCCGCCCGAGCGCCGGTCGGTGCACCCTGCGGCGATCTTGAACACTTTCAGAACCGTCCTGGCCGATCCGCGCTTCGTCGCCCCGTTCCTGCTCGTGCTGTGCGCGCACCTCGGCATCCTCGCCTGGGTGTCGAGCTCCGCCTTCGTGCTGATCCGCGGCTTCGGCATCGAGCCCGCCGCCTACGGGCTCGCCTTCGGCGCGGTGATGCTCGGGCAGATCTGCGGCGCGTGGATGTCGAGCCGGCTGGTGGTGCGCCTGGGCATCCCGCGCCTGCTGCGCATCGGCACCGCCACCATGTGCGCCGCCGGCCTCGCCGCGGCGCTGCTCGCCTGGAGCGGCGTCCAGCACTGGGCCGCGGTGGTGCTGCCGTTCCTCGGCTTCCTGTTCGGCACCGCGCTCACCGTGCCGAACGCCACCGCCGCGGCCATCACGCCCTTTCCCGCCTACGCGGGAGCGGCGGTGTCGCTGGTCGGAGCCGTCGGCTTCGGCGTGGGCGCCGTGATCAGCAGCTCGCTCGGCGCGGCGTTCGACGGCACCGCGCGCCCGATGGCGACCCTCGCCGCGCTCGGCGGCGCCGGCGCGTTCATCCTCAACCGATGGAAAGCGTCGAGGCCATAGTCATCGGCGCCGGCGTGGTCGGGCTCGCGGTGGCGCGCGAGCTGGCGCGCGCCGGGCACGAGACCATCATCCTGGAAGCCGAGGACGCGGTCGGCACGCACACCAGCTCGCGCAACTCAGAGGTGATCCACGCCGGCATCTACTATCCGAAGGGGTCGCTCAAGGCGCGCGCCTGCGTGGCCGGCAAGGAGCTGCTCTACGAATACTGCGTGGCGCACGGCGTGCCGCACCGGCGCTCAGGGAAGCTGATTGTCTCTACTTCGCAGGAACAAAATGCCGAACTTCTTTCCATCCAGAAAAAAGCCCATGCCAACGGCGTGACCGACGTGGTGTGGATGGAGAAAGCGCAGGCCCTCGCGCTCGAGCCGGCGCTGAATTGCGTCGCCGCGCTCTACTCGCCGTCGACCGGCATCATCGACAGCCACGCGCTCATGCTCGCCTACCTCGGCGACGCCGAGGACCGCGGCGCCATGCTGGCGCTCAAGACCAAGCTCATCGGCGCGCAGGTCGTCGCGGACGGGTTCGTCCTCCACACCAACGAGACCGAGGTGCGCTCGCGCATCCTCGTGAACAGCGCGGGCCTGCGCGCCCCGAGCGTCGCGCGGATGATCGAAGGCTATGAAACAGAACGAGCGCCGGGCGAGTTCTACGCCAAGGGCAATTACTACTCGCTCACCGGCCGCTCGCCGTTCTCGCGCCTCGTCTACCCGGTGCCCGAGCCCGGCGGCCTGGGGGTGCACGTCACGCTCGACATGGCGGGACAGGCGCGCTTCGGCCCGGACGTCGAATGGATCGATCGCATCGATTACACGGTGGACCCCAAGCGCGCCGAGCGCTTCTACGCGGCGATCCGGCGCTATTGGCCCGGCCTCGCCGACGGCGCGCTCGCGCCGGGCTATGCCGGCATCCGCCCGAAGACCGCCGGGCCGGGCGCGCCGGCGCCGGACTTCGAGGTACAGGGGCCGCGCGCGCACGGCGTGCCCGGCCTGGTGAATCTGTTCGGCATCGAGTCGCCCGGCCTCACCGCCAGCCTGGCGCTGGCCGGCATGGTGCTGGACGAACTACGCTAAGATTCACGCTCCTCTTAGGGAGAAGCCATGATCGTCCGCATCGCCCTCGCTTTCCTCCTCGTCCCAGGCGCCGCGTTTGCGCAGACCAAGTGGGACATGCCGACGCCGTATTCCGACGGCGAGTTCCATACCCGCAACGTGAAGCAATTCGTCGAGGACGTGAAGAAGAACACCAACGGCGCGCTCGACATCACGGTGCACTCGAACAACTCGCTCATCAAGCATCCGGACATCCTGCGCGCGGTGTCGACCGGCCAGGTGAACATCGGCGAGTTCCTGCTCGGCCAGTTCGCCAACGAGGACCCGGTGTTCGCGGCCGACAACGTGCCGTTCGTGGCGCCGGGCTACGACGCAGCGTGGAAGTTCTACCAGGCGCAGAAGCCGACCCT
>DASVFV010000193.1:0-2229 GCA_036379875.1 Burkholderiales bacterium
TCTTCATCTATGGGCGCAACGCCGTGGGCGAGGGCATCGGCGAGCGGCTCGAAGCGCTCGATCTGCCGGGCGCCTGGTACCTGGTCATCACGCCGCAAGTCTCGGTTTCCACTAAGGAAACTTTCGAATCTTCGTTGACACTCCGGTCGAAACGACTCAAAATACCGCCCTTTTTCTCGGGGCAGGGAAGGAACGATCTCGAAGCTGCGGTCGTGGCCCGCCACCCCGAGGTGGCCGCGAGCCTTGCGTGGCTCAAGCAGCACAGCGCGCAGGCACGCATGACGGGATCCGGAGCGTGTGTCTTCGCCGAATTCGAGACCGAAGCCGAAGCGCGCGCGCTTCATGCGGCCGCATTACAGTCCGACGTTCCCGGGGGCATGCGGGGCTTCGTAACGCAGGGATTGCAGGAGCACCCGCTGTACCGCTTTACCGATTGAGCTTCACACTGGGGAGTCGCCAAGCTGGTTAAGGCAGCGGATTTTGATTCCGCCATACGAGGGTTCGAATCCTTCCTCCCCAGCCATTAACTCCATGACGCCATGAACACCGCGATGACCAGCCACCAGCCCCTCGAGAGGCTGATGCTATTTGCCGGCAACGCGAACCCGCGCTTTGCGCAGGACGTGGCGAAGAGCCTGAACCTCTCGCTCGGGCGCGCGATCGTCGGCAAGTTCTCCGACGGCGAGGTGATGGTGGAGCTGCTCGAGAACGTGCGCGGCAAGGACGTGTTCGTGCTGCAGTCGACCTGCGCGCCGACCAACGACAACCTGATGGAGCTCTTGGTGATGATCGACGCGCTGAAGCGCTCCTCGGCGGCGCGCGTCACCGCGGCGATCCCGTACTTCGGCTACGCGCGCCAGGACCGGCGGCCGCGCTCGGCGCGCGTCGCCATCAGCGCCAAGGTAGTGGCGAACATGCTCGCCTCGGTGGGCGTGGCGCGCGTGCTGACCATGGACCTGCACGCCGACCAGATCCAGGGCTTCTTCGACATCCCGGTGGACAACATCTACGCCGCGCCGGTGCTGCTCGGCGACGTCTGGAAGCAGCGCTACGAGGACCTGATCGTGGTCTCGCCCGACGTGGGCGGCGTGGTGCGCGCGCGCGCGCTCGCGAAGCGCCTCGAGTCGGACCTCGCGATCATCGACAAGCGCCGCCCGAAGGCCAATGTCTCGGAAGTGATGAACGTGATCGGCGAGGTGAAGGACCGCACCTGCGTGATCATGGACGACATGGTGGACACCGCCGGCACGCTGGTGAAGGCGGCGCAGGTGCTGAAGAAAGAAGGCGCGGTGCGCGTGGTGGCCTACTGTACCCACGCGGTGCTGTCGGGCGGCGCGGTCGAGCGCATCGCCAAGTCGGACCTCGACGAGCTGGTGGTCACCGACACCATCCCGCTCAGCGAGGAGGCGCGCACCTGCAAGAAGATCCGCAGCCTCTCGGTGGCGAGCCTGTTCGCCGAGACCATATTGCGCATCTACACCGAGGAATCGGTGAGCTCATTGTTCATAGAATGAGTATTGAATAGGAAAAAGGAAGCAGCCATGGCAATCGAAATCAACGCGCGCAAGCGCGAAACCCAGGGGACCGGCGCGGCGCGCCGGCTGCGCCGCAAGGGCATGGTGCCCGGCATCGTGTACGGCGGCGAGAAGGACGCGCTCAACATCGAGCTCGACCACAAGGACCTCTACCTCAACCTGAGGAACGAGCGCTTCCACGCTTCCATCCTCACGCTGGATGTCGCCGGCGCGAAGGAGCAGGTGCTGCTGCGCTCGGTGAACATGCACCCGTACAAGCCGCAGGTGCAGCACGTCGACTTCCAGCGCGTGCAGAAGAACAGGAAGCTGCACATGAAGGTGCCGCTGCACTTCGCCAACGCCGAGAAGTCGCCGGGCGTGAAGGACCAGGGCGGCGTGGTGAACCACGTGCTGAACGAGCTCGACATCACCTGCCTGCCCGACGACCTGCCGGAATTCGTCGAGGTCGACCTGGGCAGCCTGTCGGTCGGCAACTCGATCCACGCGCGCGACCTCAAGCTGCCGAAGGGCGTCGAGCTCGCGCTCGGCAAGGCCGAGAACCCGGTGATCGCGACCGTCGTGGTGCCGACGCTGGTGACCGAGGAAGAGGAAGCCGCCGCGGCTGCCGCCGCCGTTGCGCCGTCCGACATCCCGACCACCGAGCAGGCTGCCGAGCCGAAGGAAGGCGAGGCTGCCGCCGCCGAGGGCGACAAGG
>DASVFV010000194.1:0-11692 GCA_036379875.1 Burkholderiales bacterium
GGGACAGGGCACCGCGATGAACGGCATGAGGCGCGCCATCTGCGCGAAGCGGTTGAGAAACGCATCTTCCGGGCCGAACACCACGGAGGGCCGGAACACCGTCACGTCGAGGTCTTCGGCGGCTAGCACCGCCTGCTCGCCGATGCCCTTGGAGCGCAGGTACTCGGAAGGCGCGTCGGGCGCCGCGCCGAGCGCGCTCATGTGCAGCAAGCGCCGCACCGAGGTCGCACGGCAGGCGGCCACGATGGCCTGCGGCAGCTCCACGTGCACGCGCGCGAAATCGGGTCCGTAGTCGTTCGGGCCGCGCTCGTCGCGGCGCCCGCGGCGGCTGTGCAGGATGCCGACCAGGTTGTAGACCGCATCCTTGCCGGCGGTGAGGCGCTCGAGCACGCCCGGCGCCATTACGTCGGCTTCAACCACGTCGACGGTGGGCAGCAGGATGAGGTGCTTCGCGCGCTCGCGCCGGCGCGAGGGCACGGCGACGCGGATGCCGGCGGCGGCGAGCGAGGCGACGAGGTGGCGGCCGATGAAGCCGGAGCCGCCCACGACGAGGACCGCGCTCACCTTCATGCCGGGGTCAGCGCGATTCGTCCTCGGGTACCGCGGGCTCGGCGGCGCCCGGCGGCGGGATCACGCCGAGGCGCTTCTTGAGCGGCACCGCCGGGTTCCTGTCCAGCACCGCCGAATAGTAGACCGCGTTCGCCATCACCTTCTTCACGTAGTCGCGCGTCTCCGGGAACGGGATCGACTCGACGTACACCGCGCCCTCGAGCGGCTTGTCGTCGCGCCAGCGCCGCGCGCGCGACGGCCCGGCGTTGTAGGCCGCGGAGGCGAGCACCGGGTGGCCGAGCTGCTCCATGACGAGCTGCAGGTATTTTGTGCCGAGCGTGACGTTGGTTTCCACCTCGCCCACCTTCTGGCGGTAGTTGCGCAGCCCCATCTTGGCCGCCACGTAGCGCGCGGTGCCGGGCATCACCTGCATCAGCCCGGCCGCGCCGGCGCTCGAGCGCGCTTCGGTGTTGAAGCGGCTCTCCTGGCGCACCAGGCCGAGCACCCACGCCTCGTCGACGCCGTGCGTGGCGGCGTAGCTGCGCAGCACGTCCTCGTAGGGCATCGGGTAGCGCAGCGTGTAGTTATGCAGGCGCGAGGTGCGGTCGGCGGTGTGGATGGCGCGGTCGTAGACGCCGTTGCGGCGCGCCAGCTCCGCGGCCGCGAGCAGGCGCGCGTCGTCGTAATTGCGGATCGCGTAGATCCACTCGCGCACGCCCTCGACGCGGATGCCCAGGCGAATCAGCTCGAGCGCGCGCTTGAGGCCCGCGTCCTCGGCCGCCTTGGCCACCTCGTCCTCGGTCGGCACGTGGGTGATGTCCGGGAGCGCGAGCACGTAGCCGAGCTCCTCGGCGGCGAGCAGGCCGTAGAAGTCGGCCTGGCCGGCGATGCGCAGGTAGTAGGCGCGGCTGCCGATCTCCTCGCCCTGCGCGGCGAGCGCGCGGCCGTACCAGTAGATCCAAGCCGGCTGGTGCGCGCTGACGAACGACATGCGGTCGATGGAGCTGCGCACCAGCGGCCATTCGCCGTCGCGCAGCGCGGCGCGCACCTTCCAGGCGAGCTGGCGGTCGTCGAGCGGCGCGTCGCCGGCGCGCGCGTACCAGTTGAGCGCTTCGTCGTGGTGCTCGCGCGCGCCCTCGTAGCCGACCACGCCCCACAGGTAGGCGAGCTCTGCGTCGGAGAGGCGCGAGGCGAGCGGCCCGCTCAGCGCGGCGGCCGCGCCGGCCGGATCGACGCGCGCGTAGCGCACTGCGCCAAGCACCGCGACCTCGCGCGCCGCGCGCGTGTCGAGGCTCTTCGGCAGGCGCTCGAGGAAGCGCTTGGAATGGCGCGCCGCCTCGGCGAGCATGCGCTCGTCGGGCGCCTCGCTCTTCGGCAGGAGCTGCAGCGCAGTCTTGGCGGCGGTGATCTGGCCGTGCTCGAAGAGCAGGCGCACGCGCCGCCACACGTCCGTCACCGAGACGCGCCCGCGCGCCGACAGCATCACGCTCAGGCGCTGGCAGCCTTCGGGGAGCTCGCTCGGCTCGAGCCACATCGCCATCGCTTCGGCGCCCGCGTCTTCGTCGCCCTGCTCGAGGCGGGCGATCCAGCGGTAGCAGCTCACTTCCAGGTCGGCCACCGGGGTGCCCTTGGCCTGGCGCTCGAGCTCCTGCCAGTCGCTGCGCTTGCCGAGCACGCGCAGCCAGTCCGCGCGCAGCCGCTCGCTCACGTAGCTCGAGGCGTGGGTGGCGAGGAACTCGCGCACTTCCTTGTTGGACGCATCTTCGAGGCGCATCGACAGGTGCCAGTAGTCGAGCCACGGCTGGAGCGCATGCCCGTCGAGCTTTTTCGCGTGCTTCGAGAACTTGATCGGGTCGCCGGCCCGGTAGGCGTCGTAAGCGGCGAGCAGCGACTCGTCGGCCGACTGCTTCGCGTTCTTCGCTTCCACGCCGGCGGCGGCCGCGACACAGACCATGACCGCCGCGAGGTTGCGGAAAAGCTTGAAACTCATAAAACTCAACATTCCCCCATGGATGCGACTTCCCTCAAAACCTGGCGCCGTGCGGAGCGCGAGCGTCTGATCGCCGCGCGCACCGCGCTCGCCCCTGAAACCCTGGATTCCTGGCGCCGGCGCATGGACGGCTTTATCGAGCGCTCGTTTCCCGGCCTGGCGCGCTGCCGCCTCGCCTTCTGCTGGCCGATCAAGGGCGAATACGACGCCCGCCATCTTGCCAGAACGCTGCGCGAGCGGGGAGCGTTGACAGCGCTGCCGGTCGTGGTGGCGCCGAAAACACCGCTCAAATTCCGCGAATGGCATCCCGGCGTGCGGCTCGAGAAGGGCCCGCTTGACATTCCCTTTCCTTCGGACTCGGCGGAGGTGGTGCCGAACGCCGTGCTCCTGCCCATGAACGGCTGGGACCGCCAGGGCTACCGGCTCGGCTACGGGGCGGGGTTCTTCGATCGCACGCTGGCAAGCTTGCCGCAGAAGCCCCTCGTGATCGGAGTTTCGTACGAGGCTGCGAAACTCGACACCATCCACCCGCAGTCCTGGGACCTCCCAATGGACTACGTGGTCACGGAGCGCGGCGTCTACCGGCGCGACCCGGAAGGCCTGGTGTTCCTCGGCGAGCCCGACCAGGGCTCGGCAACGCTTGCCTCGCCGGTCTGCTACGCCGACGAGAAGCATTTCGGCGCATAGCTACTTCTTGAGGGCGAGCGTCACGCCGTCGCCGATCGACAGCAGGGCGATGTCGACGCGCCGGTCCTCGTGCAGCGCGTCGTTGAACTCGCGCAGCGCCACGGTCGTCGCGTCGCGCGCGCCGTCGTTCGCCACCTCGCCCGACCAGAGCACGTTGTCGACCGCGATCACGCCGCCGCGGCGCAGGAGCTTCAGGCAGCGCTCGTAGTAGGCGAGATAGTTTTCCTTGTCCGCGTCGATGAACGCGAAGTCGAACGGGCCCTTGAGCTTCTTCAGCGTCTCGAGGGCCGGCGCGATGCGCAGGTCGATCTTCTTCTCCACGCCGGCCTTTTTCCAGAACCGCCTGCCGATCGCGGTCCACTCCTCGCTCACGTCGCAGCACACGATGCGCCCGTCCTTCGGCAGCGCGAGCGCCACGGCGAGCGCGCTGTAGCCGGTGAAGGTGCCGATCTCGAGGCAGCGCTTCGCGCCCAGCATGCGCACCAGGATGGCCATGAACTGGCCCTGGTCGGCGCCGATCTGCATGCCGGCCATCGGCAGCTTCGCGGTCGCGGCGCGCAGCTCGCGCAGCACGCGCGGCTCGCGCACCGAGTGCTGCGCGATGTAGCGCGAGATCTTCTCGGGCAGGAACGGCGCGCGGCCCGCCATCGCTAGACGAGGAACAGCTTGTAGGCCGGGTTGCGCGTCTCGTCGACGTACGGGTAGCCGAGCTTTTTCAGGAAGGCGCGGAATCCGGCCATCTCGCGCCTCGGCACCTGCATGCCCACCAGCACGCGGCCGTAGTCCGCGCCCTGGTTGCGGTAGTGGAACAGGCTGATGTTCCAGTCGCTCCGCATGCTGTCGAGGAAGCGCATCAGCGCGCCGGGGCGCTCGGGGAACTCGAAGCGGTAAAGCAGCTCGGGGGAGGACGACTTCAGCGCTGCCGGCGCGCGCCCGCCGACCATGTGGCGCGTGTGCAGCTTGGCCATCTCGTTGTCGGAGAGGTCGAGCGTGGTGAGGCCGTGGCGGCGCAGGTTCTTCACGATGCGCGCGGTCTCGTCGCGGCCCTCCACCTCGATGCCGACGAAGATGTGCGCCACCTTCGAGTCGGCGATGCGATAGTTGAACTCGGTGACGTTGCGCGCGCCCAGCAGCCGGCAGAACTTGCGGAAGCTGCCCGGCTTCTCGGGAATGGTGACGGCGAGGATGGCCTCGCGCTGCTCGCCGAGCTCGGCCTCCTCGGCGATGAAGCGCAGGCGGTCGAAGTTGGTGTTCGCCCCCGACGCGATCGCGACCAGGGTCTTGTTCCGCGCGCCGTGCTTCTCCACCCAGGCCTTCGCGCCCGCGACCGCCAGCGCGCCCGCCGGCTCGAGCACCACGCGCGTGTCCTCGAACACGTCCTTGATCGCCGCGCACATCGCGTCGGTGTCGGCGAGCACCATCTCGTCGACCAGCGCGCGGCACAGGCGAAACGTCTCGCGTCCCACTTCCTTCACCGCCACGCCATCGGCGAACAGCCCGACATGCTCGAGCTTGATTCTTCTTTTCTTCTGCAAGGATCGGGTCATGGCCGCGGCATCGACCGGCTCCACGCCGACGATCCTGATCGCCGGACGCACGCGCTTCACGTAGGAGGCAATGCCCGCGATCAATCCGCCGCCGCCCACCGGCACGAAGATCGCCTCGATCGCGCCCGGATGCTGGCGCAGGATCTCCACGCCGACCGTGCCCTGGCCCGCGATCACCTCCGGGTCGTCGTACGGGTGCACGAACGTGAGGCCGCGCCGCCGTTTCAAACCAATTGCTTTTCGGTAAGCCTCTGCATAGGAATCACCATGCAGGACGACCTCCGCGCCGCGCGCCGCAACGGCGTCGACCTTGATGCGCGGCGTGGTGACCGGCATCACGATCACCGCGCGGCAGCCCAGGCGCTGCGCGGCGAGCGCCACGCCCTGCGCGTGGTTGCCCGCGCTCGCGGCGATCACGCCGCGCGCCAGGCGCTGGCGCGGCAGCCCGGCCATCTTGTTGTAGGCGCCGCGCAGCTTGAACGAGAATACCGGCTGCAGGTCCTCGCGCTTGATGAGCACGCGGTTGCGCAGGCGCCGCGAAAGCAGCGGCGCGGGGTCGAGCGGCGACTCGCTCGCCACGTCGTAGACCCGCGCTTTCAGGATCTTCTCGAGATAGCCCTTGTTCAAAGCCGGCCGAATGTAGCATGGTCGAACTCGCCGCCCTGTTCGCCGCAAGCTTCGCCGCCGCGACGCTGTTCCCGCTGCCGTCGGAGGCCGCGCTGTTCGCCTACCTGAAGGCGTATCCGGAGCACAGCGTGCTCGCCGTGGCGGTCGCGACCGTCGGCAACACCGCCGGCGGCATGACCTCTTATCTCATCGGTCGCCTGCTGCCGCCGAAGAACCTGAAAGGCGTCGACAGCGTGAAGCGCTACGGCGCGCCGGTCCTCGCGTTTGCCTGGCTGCCGCTGGTCGGCGACGCGCTCGTGGTGGCCGCCGGCTGGCTGCGCGTGCACTGGCTTGCCGCGCTCGGCTTCATGGCGGCGGGGCGCTTGGCGCGCTACGTGGCGGTGGCCGCCTTATCATGAGCTGGTGCCGCTCCCCGCGTGGAAGCGCGTCATCCCATCGGCCGAGAACCAGGCCAGCATCGCCGGCGCCTGGCTCTGGACTCTCGTCTATTGCGGCTTCTCCTTTTGGATGTTCTGGTTCGCGCTCGTCAAGTGGCGCGAGCTGGTGCCGATCATGATCACCGGGTTCTTCGCGGTGTGGGGCGTGGTGTACTTCTTCGCCACGCTTTTCAGCACGCTCGAAAAGGCGAAATTCGGCGACGTGCGCGTCACGCTGGACGGCGAAGCGCCGACGCTCGGCGGCGTTCTCGCTGGCCGCATTCAACTGCCGCGCGCAGCGGCAGCCGCGCGCCACATCCGTGCGGAGCTGGTCTGCCTCGAGGAGGTGGTTTCCCAGGACGCCAGGGGGCGCACCTCGCGCCGCGAGCAGCGCGTCTGGTATCGCGAGCTGCCCTTCCCGGTGCGGCGCGAGGGCGCGCGCAACGTGGCCGCGTTCCAGCTCAGGATCGCCGACCAGCCGGTGATCGAGCGCGGCGTGGCGTATAGATGGCAGCTCAAGATCACGGCCGACCTGCAGGGCGTAGACCTGTCGCGCACCTTTCCGGTCGAAGTGGCGCAGCCGACGGCCGAAGCACCGGTTAGCGCGATCGCAGCTCCGATCGCTTCCGCAGCGGCCGCGATGCCCGCTTTTGCGCCCGCGCCGGTCATCAAGCGTGAGAAGCAGCCCGCGCCACCGCCCGAGCCCGAGGCACTGATCGACGAGCCGCCGTCGCTCTCCACCACGTCCGGCTGGGCGCTGGTGGCCGCCAATCTGGTGCCGCTCGCGGGCGTGGCGTTCTGGGGCTGGAAAGTCGCCGACGTGGTGCTGCTTTACTGGCTGGAAAACGTGGTGATCGGCCTGATGAACGCGTTGCGCATCGCCTGCGCCGATCCGCAGCACCTGGTGAGCTCGCGCTACGGCGGCACCGGCTTGAAGCCGGGCGAGCTGCCGATCGCCAAGCTCGCGCTGATCGGGTTCTTTTTCGTGCATTACGGCGCCTTCTGCGCAGTCCACGGCACGGTGCTGGCGGAAATCTTCCCGGTGCGCGGGCCGGACGGCGCGCGCCTCGGCATCGGCGCCGTGCTCGCCGAAATGCTGCGCGAGCCGGCCGTGCTCGCCTCGGTGCTCATGCTTCTCGGCAGCCACCTGGTGTCCTTCCGCGTGAACTACATCGGCCGCGAGGAATACCGCCACGCCGACGTCGCGCGCCTCATGCTGCAGCCCTACCGCCGCATCCTGGTGGTGCACCTGTTCATCCTGTTCGGCGGCTTCGTGCTCGCGGCGTGGAGCGTTCCCGCCGCCGGCATCGCGGTGTTCATCGCGATCAAGACCGCGATCGACTTCAACATGCACCTGCGCGAGCGCAGGCAGCTCGCCTGATGCGCACCCAGGTCGCCATCGTGGGCGCCGGCCCGGCCGGGCTGCTCCTTTCCCACCTGCTGCACCTCGGCGGCGTGGACTCGATCGTGATCGAGACGCGCAGCCGCCAGGAGATCGAGGCCACCATCCGCGCCGGCGTGCTCGAGCAGGGCACTGTCGACCTTCTGCAGAGCAGCGGCGTGGGCGAGCGCATGAAGCGCGAGGGCTTCGTGCACGAAGGCATCGTGCTGCGCTTCGGCGGCGCGAGCCACCGCATCGCGCTCACCGAGCTCACCGGGCGCTCGATCATGGTCTATGCGCAGCACGAGGTGATCAAGGACCTGGTCAAGGCGCGGCTCGATGCCGGCGGCCGGATTCTGTTCGAGGTGAAAGACACCGCGCTGTACGACCTCGATTCGCCTTCGCCGAAGATCCGGTTCTATCGCGAAGGAAAAGTGCAGGAAATCGAAGCGGACTTCGTGGCCGGCTGCGACGGCTTCCACGGCGTGTCGCGCCCGTCCATTCCGTCGCGCCACCGCCACGAGTTCACACGCACCTATCCGTTCGGCTGGTTCGGCATCCTGGTCGAGGCGCCGCCCTCCACCGCCGAGCTGATCTACGCGCACCACGAGCGCGGCTTCGCGCTGGTCAGCACGCGCTCGCCCGAGATCCAGCGCCTGTACTTCCAGTGCGATCCCGAGGACGAGGTGAAGAACTGGCCCGACGCGCGCATCTGGGAGGAGCTGCACGCGCGCCTCGCCACGCGCGAGAGCTGGAAGCTCGCCGAGGGGCGCATCTTCCAGCGCGGCATCATCGCGATGCGCAGCTTCGTGGTCGAGCCGATGCGCTATGGGCGCCTGCTCCTCGCCGGCGACGCCGCGCACATCGTGCCGCCGACCGGCGCCAAGGGATTGAACCTCGCGGTCAACGACGTACGGGTGCTCGCGCAAGCTTTGTTGCAGTTTTATAAGGGGAAAAACGAAGATGCCCTCAAAACCTACTCCAGCGACGCCCTGAAGCGCGTCTGGCGCGCCGAGCATTTCTCGTGGTGGATGACTTCCATGCTGCATCGCTTCCACGACGACACGCCGTTCCAGCACCGCCTGCAGCTCGCCGAGCTCGACTACGTCGTGACCTCGAAGGCGAAGGCGATCACGCTCGCCGAGAACTACGTCGGCTGATGCAGATCCGGCCCTTTCAGCGCGCGGACCAGGCCGCGGTCATCGCGCTCTGGGAAGAGTGCCAGCTCACGCGCCCCTGGAACGATCCGCGCAAGGACATCGCGCGCAAGCTCGCGGTGCAACCGGAACTATTCCTTGTAGGTACGGTTAATGGAGAAATCGTTGGCAGCGTCATGGCCGGATACGAGGGCCATCGCGGGTGGGTCAACTACCTCGCGGTGGCGCCGCGCGCGCGCCGCCGGGGCCACGCACGCGCGCTGATGCAGCACGTCGAGCAGCTGCTCCTCGAGCGCGGCTGCCCGAAGCTCAGCCTGCTGGTGCGCAGCTCCAATCCGGACGCCATCGCGTTCTACCGCCGGCTCGGCTACGCTCCGGACGATTCCGTGAGCCTGGGAAAGCGGCTGATCTCCGATGAAGTGGGCTGAGCGCGCGCGCAAGCTGAAGACCGAGCTCTACGCGCTCTACCTCGCCGTGCGCCACCCCGGCACGCCGTGGTACGCGAAGCTGGTGGTCGCCGGCTTCGTCGCCTACGCCATCACGCCGGTCGACTTCGTCCCGGACGCGATCCCGATCCTCGGCCTGGTCGACGACCTCATCTTCGTGCCGATCGCCATCGCGCTCGCGGTGCGCTTCGTCCCGGACCAGGTGCTCGCCGAGTGCCGCGCGACGGCCCACGAACGGCTCTCCGCCTTGCCGAAATGGAGCTGGCGGGGGCTCTTCTCATATATGTATAGGGCGGTCATCAAGCGGTAATACCGGCTGCTTAGGCTGCGGGCCATGAAAATCCTACCCATCCTCAGCGCCGCATTGCTGGCGGCGCCCTTCTCAGCACAAGCCCAGCAGAAAGTGGTGCGTGTCGACGGCTCGAGCACCGTCTACCCGATCACCGAGGCGGTGGCCGAGGACTTCCAGAAGGCCAAGAAGCAGCAGGTCAAGGTGACGGTGGGCATCTCCGGCACCGGCGGCGGGTTCAAGAAGTTCTGCCGCGGAGAGACCGACGTCTCGGACGCCTCGCGGCCGATCAGCGCCAAGGAGATGAAGGACTGCGCCGACGCCGGCATCAAGTACGTCGAGCTGCCGGTGGCGTTCGACGCGCTCACCGTGGTCGTCAATCCCAGGAACAGCTGGATCAAGGAGCTCAAGGTCGAGGAGCTGAAGAAGATGTGGGAGCCGGCCGCCCAGGGCAAGGTGACGCGCTGGAACCAGGTGAACCCGGCCTGGCCGGACGCGCCGCTCAAGCTGTTCGGGCCGGGCGCGGACTCCGGCACCTTCGACTACTTCACCGACGCGATCAACGGCAAGGAGAAGGCGAGCCGCGGCGACTTCACCGCCTCGGAAGACGACAACGTGCTGGTGCAGGGCGTGGCGCGCGACGTGAACGCGCTCGGCTATTTCGGCCTCGCCTACTACCTCGAGAACAAGGACAAGCTGAAGGCCGCCCCGATCCTGAACAGGGGCGCGGCCAAGGCGGTTTTGCCTTCGGTCGAGACGGTGATGGACGGCAGCTACCAGCCGCTCGCGCGCCCGATCTTCATCTATGTGAGCGACAAGGCGCTCGGCAAGCCGGAGGTGCGGGAGTTCATCGAGTACTACCTCACGCATGCGACTACGCTCGTGAAGGAGGTGGGCTACGTGCCGCTCGCCAAGGCGCACTACGACCAGGCGATGAAGAACTTCAAGGCGAGGAAGCTCGGCACCGGCTTCGGCGGCAAGAACGAAGTCGGCATCCGGGTCGAGGAACTGCTCGCGCGCGAGGGCCAGCTATAGGCGTCTTCGCTATCCAGGCCGGACGCGGTGGCGAGCGCCTCGCGCGCCGGCGCGCGCGCGTGATACGCGAGCGCCTGATCGAGCTGGTTCTGTTCCTCGCCGCGCTGGTGTCGGTGTTCACCACCGTGGGCATCGTCTACGTCCTGGTGAAGGAATCGGTGCTGTTCTTCACCCACGTGCCAATCTGGCAATTCCTCACCGACACGCAGTGGACGCCGCTCTTCGACGACGCGCACTTCGGCATCATGGTGCTGCTGTCGGGCACGCTCACCAGCTCGTTCGTCGCGCTCGCGGTGGCGATCCCGCTCGGCACCGTCATCGCGATCTATCTCTCGGAGTTCGCGCCGTTCAAGCTGCGCGAGGTGGCGAAGCCGTTCCTCGAGCTGCTGGGCGGCGTGCCGACCATCGTCTACGGCTACTTCGCGCTGCTGTTCGTCACGCCGCTCCTGCAGAAGATCTATCCCGAGTTGCCCGGCTTCAACTTGCTGTCGGCCGGCATTGTGATGGGCCTCATGATCATCCCGTACGTCAGCTCCATTTCTGAAGACGCGATGCGCGCGGTGCCGATGAGCCTGCGCGAGGGCTCGTACGCCATGGGCGCGACGCGCTTCCAGACCGCGCTCAAGGTGGTGGTGCCGGCGGCCTTCTCGGGCATCGCTTCGGCATACATCCTCGGCATCTCGCGCGCGGTGGGCGAAACGATGATCCTCGTGGTGTCGGCCGGCCTGCAGTCCAACCTGACGTTCAACCCGCTCGAGTCGGCGGCCACGATTACCGCCTACATCGTGCAGGTCGCGCTCGGCGACCTGCCGCACGGCTCGATCGGCTACCAGACCATCTTCGCCGCCGGCCTCACGCTGATGCTGTTCACGCTGGCCTGCAACGTCGGCGGCCACCTGCTGCGCAAGACCTTCCGTGAAGCCTATTAAGGACGTCATCCGCAGGCACAAGCGCTGGGACACGATCTTCGCGCTCTGCGGCCTGCTCGCCCTCATGCTCGGCGTGCTGACCTTCGTCGCCCTGTTCGTCGACATGGCGATCGACGGCGCCGGCCGGCTGTCCTGGGACTTCTTCACCAGCTACCCCTCGCGCCGGCCGGGCCAGGCCGGCATCCTGTCGGCCTGGGTCGGATCGACCCTGGTGATGCTGACCACCGCGTTCTTCGCCGTGCCGCTCGGCGTCGCGGCCGGCGTGTACCTCGAGGAGTACGCGCCGAAGAACTGGCTCACCGATGTGATCGAGATCAACATCACCAACCTCGCCGGCGTGCCGTCGATCGTCTACGGCCTGCTCGCGCTCGGACTGTTCGTCTACCAGTTCGGCTTCGGCCAGTCGATCCTGTCCGCCGGCCTGACGCTCGCGCTGCTCATCCTGCCGGTGGTGATCGTCGCCACGCGCGAGGCGATCCGCTCGATCCCGCAGGCGATCCGCGAAGGCTCCTACGCGCTCGGCGCCACGCGGTGGCAGACGGTGCGCTATCACATCCTGCCCTACTCGTCGGCCGGCATCCTCACCGGCGTGATCATCGGCATGGCGCGCGCGATCGGCGAGACCGCGCCGATCATCAC
>DASVFV010000195.1:0-8076 GCA_036379875.1 Burkholderiales bacterium
GAATCCTCGCCCGAGCCCGGCGGCGACCACGACATCTGCACGTTGCGGAACACGCGCTCGGGGTGCGGCATGACGATGGTGAAGCGCCCGTCGGGAGTGGTGAGGCCGGTGATGCCGCCCGCCGAGCCGCTCGGGTTGTACGGATAGAGCTCGGTCGGCTCGCCGCGGTTGTTCACGTAGCGCATGCACACGATGGACGGGTTGTCGATGTTCGGCCGCCCCTCGCCGTGCGCGGTGGCGATCGGCATGCGGCTGCCTTCCATGCCGGCGAACAGGATGGAGGGGCTCTTCACGATCTCGACCATCACCAGGCGCGCCTCGAACTGCTCGGAGCGGTTCTTCACGAAGAGCGGCCAGCCGTTCGCGCCCGGAATCAGCTCGCGCAGCGCGCCCATCATCTGGCAGCCGTTGCACGCGCCGATCGCGAAGGTGTCCCGGCGCGCGAAGAACTTCTCGAACTCGGCGCGCGCGCGCGGGTTGAAGAGGATGGTCTTCGCCCAGCCCTGCCCGCCGCCCAGCACGTCGCCGTACGAGAAGCCGCCGCCCGCCGCGAAGCCCTTGAAGCCGTCGAGCGTGACGCGCCCGGCAATCAGGTCGGTCATGTGCACATCGACCGACTCGAAGCCGGCGCGGTCGAACGCCGCGGCCATCTCGACCTGGCCGTTCACGCCCTGCTCGCGCAGGATGGCGACGCGCGGCCGCGTTCCTGCCTTCGCGAAGCTTTGGGCTTGAAAAGTCAGCTGAACCGAAAGCCCCGGGTCGTTCGGCTCGATGACGCGGTCGTACTCCTCTCGCGCGCAATCGGGGTTGTCGCGCAGCGCCTGCATGCGCCAGGAGGTCTCGCTCCAGACGCGCTGCAGGTGGTCGCGCTTGGCGACGAACACCGGCCGGTTGTTGCGCGTGATGCGAAGCTCGTCGCGCGTATTCAGGCTGCCGATCACGTGTGCGTGCTCGCCGAGGCCGGCGGCGCGCAGCGCGTCCATCACGCGCGCGCGCTCGGCGGCGCGGATCTGCACCACCGCGCCGAGCTCCTCCGAAAAGAGCGCGCGCAGCGCGAGGTCCTTGGCGCGGCCGGCGAGCTGCTCGTCGGCGTTGCGCTTGAAGGCGTCCACGTCGTCGGCCGCCGCGTCGAAGGCGAGCGCGTCGAGGCTCACGGTGACGCCGCAATGGCCGGCGAACGCCATCTCCGCGAGCGTGACGAACAGCCCGCCGTCCGAGCGGTCGTGGTAGGCGAGGATCGCCTCGCGATTTTTTTCCAGGAAGGAAAAGAGCGCCTTCAGAAGGCCCGGATCGTCCAGGTCGGGGCAATCGTCGCCCATCTGCGAGTACACCTGCGCGAGGATCGAGCCGCCGAGGCGGTTCCTGCCGCGCCCGAGGTCGATCAGCACGAGCTCGGTCTCCCCCGCGTCGGTGCGAAGCTGCGGCGTGAGCGCGGCGCGCACGTCGGCGAGCGGCCCGAATGCGGAGACCACGAGCGACATCGGCGCGACGATTTCCTTGTCGCCCCACGCGGTGCGCATCGAGAGCGAGTCTTTCCCGACCGGGATGGCGACGCCGAGCGCAGGGCAAAGCTCGAGCGCGACGGCCTTTACGGTGTCGAAGAGCGCCGCGTCCTCGCCCGGATAACCGGCCGCGGCCATCCAGTTGGCGGACAGCTTGATCCTGGACAAGTCGGTCGAAGCCGAGGCGATGTTGGTCAGCGCCTCGCCCACCGCCATGCGTCCCGACGCCGGCGCGTCGATGAGCGCGAGGGGCGTGCGCTCGCCGATCGCGAAGGCCTCGCCCGCGTAGCCCTGGTAGTCGAAAAGCGTCGCGGCGCAGTCGGCCACCGGCACCTGCCACGGGCCGACGAACGGGTCGCGCGCGCACAGCCCGCCCACCGTGCGGTCGCCGATCGAGACGAGAAAGGTCTTGTTCGCCACCGCCGGGTGGTAGAGCACGCGGCTCGTGGCCGCGGCAAGCGTGATCTCATCGAGCTCGAGCGGCTTGCGAGCGGGGACCACGCGCCGCACGTCGCGCAGCATCTTCGGCGGCTTGCCGAGGATCATCGCCAGCTCGACGTCGACCGGCGCCTTGCCGAGCTTCGGGTCCTCGACGCGCAGCCGGCCGTCCGCGGTCGCGGTGCCCACGACGGCGAAAGGGCAGCGCTCGCGCCGACAGAGGTTCTCGAAGAGAGAAAGCTGTTGTGGAGAAATGGCCAGGACATACCGCTCCTGTGCCTCGTTGCACCAGATCTCGCGCGGCGACATGCCGCTGTCCTCGGTCGGGATGGCGCGCAGGTCGATGTGCGCGCCGCGCCCGGCGCCGTGCGCGAGCTCGGGCAGCGCGTTCGACAGGCCGCCCGCGCCCACGTCGTGGATCGACAGGATCGGGTTCGCCGCGCCGAGCTGCCAGCAGCGGTCTATGACCTCCTGCGCGCGGCGCTGGATCTCGGCGTTGTCGCGCTGCACCGAGTCGAAGTCGAGATCCTCGACGTTCGAGCCCGCGCCCATCGACGAGGCCGCGCCGCCGCCCATGCCGATCAGCAGGCCCGGCCCGCCGAGCTGGATGAGCAGGCTGCCCGGCGGCAGCGGCGCCTTGTGCGCGTGCTCGGCGGCGATGTTGCCCAGGCCGCCTGCCAGCATGATGGGCTTGTGGTAGCCGCGATTCTGGAATTCGAACGTCCGGAAGTAGCCGCACAGGTTGGGGCGCCCGAACTCGTTGTTGAAAGCCGCGGCGCCGATCGGGCCCTCGATCATGATGTCGAGCGCCGAGGCGATGCGCGCCGGCTTGCCGACGCCGCCCTGCTCCCACGGCCGCTCGTGGCCCGGGATGCGCAGATTGGAAACCGAGAAGCCGACCAGGCCGGCCTTCGGCTTGGCGCCGCGCCCGGTCGCGCCTTCGTCGCGGATCTCGCCGCCCGAGCCGGTGGCCGCGCCCGGGAAGGGCGAGATCGCGGTCGGGTGGTTGTGCGTCTCGCACTTGATGACGGTATGCGTAAAGGTTTTTTGTGCCTTGTAAGCCTTGTCTTGTCCGGGGAAGAAACGCTCGGCTTCACGGCCTTCGAGAATCGCCGCGTTGTCCGAGTAGGCCACCACGGTGCCCTGCGGATTAGCGGCGTGAGTATGGCGGATCATCGAGAACAGCGACTGCGGCTGGCGCACGCCGTCCACGATCCAGTCGGCATTGAAGATCTTGTGCCGGCAGTGCTCGGAGTTGGCCTGCGCGAACATGGTGAGCTCGGCGTCGGTCGGTTCGCGGCCGAGCTGCCGGTAGGCGTGCTCGAGGTACTCGATCTCGTCCTCGGACAGCGCGAGGCCGAGCTCGCGGTTGGCCGTGCGGATGTCGGAGACGAACTGCAGGGGCCGCGGCGGCACGTGCTCGAAGAGCTTCGCCGCCTCGTCGAAGGAGCGCAGCACCGTCTGCGTCATGCGGTCGTGCAAGAACGCGGCCACGTCGGGCCGTTTCGAATCCGTATGGAAAACCACGCCGCGCTCGATGCGCTTCACCGCCGCAAGGCCGCAGTTGCGCGCGATGTCGCTCGCCTTGGACGACCACGGCGAGAGGGTGCCGAGGCGCGGTACCACGAGGTAGAGCTCCCCGCAAGGCGGCGGCGGCGGCGCCGAGCCGTCGTCGAGCAGCCGCTCGAGCAGCCGGCGCTCGGCGGCGGAAAGCTCGCCCGCCGTCTCCACGAAGTAGCGGTATTCGGCGGACAACGACCCGGCTTTCAGGTGCGCGAGCAGCTTGGCGAGGCGGGACTCCGGCAGCGCGCGCGGGCCGCGGAGCTGGAGGATGCGGTGCGCCACTAGTTCCTGACCTGGGGCTCCTTTACCGTGCCGCCGAGGTGCAGCGTGGCGCGCAGGTTCTGCGAGGCGACCCGCACGTCGGCGACGATGCGCCCGGACAGCGCGCCGTTCTCGGCGATATCCGCGCTCGCCCCGGCGTTGAGCTGCCCCGCCGAGAGCGTGACGTTGCGCAGCGACACGGCGCCGCGGTCGTAGGTGGCCTGGCCGTTCATCTCGTTGAACTGGGTGCGCCCGGTGGCGAACTTGCCCTGGGTCTGGATCGCGCGCGACAGGTCGATGCTGCCGAGCACGCCGCGCGTCACGGTGAAGCTTCCGTCCAGGCGCGCCGCCGAGGCGAGCTTGCCGGGCTCGCCGCGCATCAGGAACTTGCCGCTGCCCTCGGCCCTGCCGTCGGAGATCAGCGCGGGCGCGAACACCGCGGCGTACAGGTTGCGCGCGGTCAGCACGCCGTCGACCGTCCAGCTGTCGCCCCAGCGCACGTTCGCGGTGCCCGACACCGTGCCGTTCAGGAGCGCGCCGTCCCACTCGCTCACCTGCAGGCCCTGCGGCGTGGCGCTGCCCTTCATGGAAAACTTGTTGAGCGTGATCTCGGGCGCGAACGGCATGGCGAAGCTCGAGGCGGTCATCTCGACCTCGGTCGCCTTGCCTTTCGGCGTGAGCTGGGCGTAGAGCGCCTCCGGACCGCGGATCACCGCGGTGCGCACCATGCCCTCGGCGTCGTAGACCACCTCGATCTCCAGGCCCTTCGGCAGCGCGAGCGGCCCGGTGAGCTCGAAATTCTTCGCTACGATGCGCCCGACGCTGAAGTTGTCCGCCTTCACGCGCGCGAACAGCGCGCTGCCGGCGGATTCCTGGTCCACCTTCATGCGCTCGATCTCGATGCGGCTGAACGCCTTGCGCGGCCCGGTGAGCGCGTCGAACTCGGGATAGGCGCGCACTTCGGCGATGCGCACGTTGTCGCCGATCGCCACGTCGTTCAGCTTGACCAGCAGGCCGGTGAACAGCGACACGCGCGCCGAGCCGATCTTCACCGGGCGGCCAAGCGCGTCGGTGGCCGCGCGCTCGTACTCCAGGGTGTCGATCGGCATGATGTGCAGCACCCCGAGCGCGACCACCAGCAGCAGGAACAGCGTGATCGCGATCGGCTTGCCCCAGCCTTTCTTCTCGCGGTGCGCGGCGGCCGAGACGCGCGAGCCGCGCGACATCAGCTCGCGCTCGCGCTTGGCGCGCTGCTCGGCGTCGAACACCGCGGAGCGCGTCGCCTTGACCGCGAGCTGCTCCTCGGCCTTCGCCTTCTTGGCGCGCTCCTCGGCCTCGGCCTTGCGCTTTTCCTCTTCTTCCTTGAGGCGCTCCTTCTCGCGCTCCTCGGCCGCGCGCAGCTCGGCCTCCTCGCGCGCCTTGCGCTCGGCCTCCTCCTGCTTGCGGCGCTGGCGCTCTTCCTTCGCGCTGCGCTCCGCTTCTTCCTTGGCGCGGCGCTCGGCCTCCTCGCGCGCGCGCGCCGCGGCGGCTTCCCGCTCCTTGCGCGCCGCCTCCTCGCGCTCGCGCGCTTCCTCCTCCTCGTTGGTCTTGAACGAGTCGAGGTCGGCGAGCAGCGAATCGGAGAAGCTGCCGCCGCCCGCGGCCGGCGCGGGCGTCGGCTTCGGCGCCGGCGGGGGGGTCGGCACGTTCAGCTCCGGGAGCGAGATCTCTTCCTGCGCCTTGGCCTTGCGCCGCGCCGCTTCCTCCTGCTCGCCGCGCCTGCGGTCGGCGCGCTCGCGCTCTTCCTGGATGCGGCGCATCGCGCGCTCTTCTTCCTCCTTGCGGCGCGCCTCCTCGTGCGCCTTGCGCTCCGCCTCGAGCTTGCGGCGCTCCTCCTCGAGGCGCTGCGCCTCTTCGCGCGCCCTGCGCTCGGCTTCCTCGCGCGCCTTGCGCTCCTCCTCGAGCTTGCGGCGCAGCTCCTCCTGCTCGCGGCGCGCCTTCTCCTCGGCTTCCCTGCGCGCGCGCTCCGCCGCCTCCGCGGCTTCGCGGCGCGCCTTCTCCTCGGCTTCCTTGCGCACGCGCTCGGCTTCGGCGCGCACGCGCTCGGCTTCCTCGCGCGCGCGGCGCGCTTCCTCTTCGGCCTTCGCCTTCGCCTCGGCGGCCGCCTTGGCGGCCGCGGCCTGCGCGGCCTTCACTTTCGCTTCCGCCTCGGCCTTCGCCTTGGCCTCGGCCGCCTTCGCCTTCGCCTCGGCTTCCGCCTTGAGCCTGGCCTCCGTCTCGGCGCGCAGCTTCGCCTCGGTCTCGGCGCGCATCTTGGCTTCGGCCTCGGCCTTCACGCGCTCGCGCTCGGCGGCGGCCTTGCGCTCCGCCTCCTCGCGCGCCTTGGCGAACGCGTCCTGCTGCTCCTGCGCCGACTTGGCGGCCTGCGCCTTCTCGGCCGGAGACGGCGGCGGCGGGGGCGGCGGGGCGGCCGGCTTGGGCGCGGCGGGCTTGCCTTTCGGGATCTGCAGCGCGGTGGTGAAGTCGAGGTCGGAAGCCGCGTCCATCGGCGCGGTCGGCTTGCCGGCAGGCTTGCCGGGGGCGGCCCCCGGCTTCGCGGGCGCGGCGCTGCCGGCCGACACTTCGCGGATGAAGCCGCCCTTGTCGAGCGACTCGATCAGCTTCTCGAACGCGGCATCGAAGGTCTTGCCCACTTTCTGCGCCACATCGCTGAGCGTGGCGCGGCCGTCGATGGCGGCCAGGACCGCGCGGTCGGAACGCGAAAGGTGGCTCGTCTTGCCGGACGCTTCCTGAACCCCCTTGCCCGACTTCGAGTAGATCGCGCTGGCGTTCATTCTTTTCGTTATCTTACAGCGCCATAGCCTCCGCCGCCGGGCGACTCGATGACGAACACGTCGCCCGCGCCCATCTCGGTCTGGTCGAACGGGCCGAGCGGGCTCACGCTGCCGTCGGTGCGCAGCACCGAATTGCGCCCCGGCGTGCCCGGCTCGCCGCCCGCCATGCCGTGCGGCGGCACGAGGCGATGGCCGGAAAGGATCGCCGCGGTCATCGGCTCGAGGAAGCGCACGCGGCGCACCGCGCCGTTGCCGCCGTGCCAGCGCCCGCGCCCCCCCGAGCCGTGGCGGATCTCGAAGCTTTCCAGCCGCACCGGGAAGCGCCACTCGAGCACCTCGGGGTCGGTGAGGCGCGAGTTCGTCATGTGCGTCTGCACCACGTCGGCGCCGTCGAAGCCCGGCCCCGCGCCCGAGCCGCCGCCGACCGTCTCGTAGTACTGGTAGCGCGCGTTGCCGAAGGTGAAGTTGTTCATCGTGCCCTGCGCCGAGGCCATCACGCCGAGCGCGCCGTACAGCGCCTCGGTCAGGCATTGCGAGGTCTCGACGTTGCCGGCCACCACCGCGGCCGGATAGCGCGGGCGCAGCATGCAGCCCTCCGGCACGATCACGTCGAGCGGCTTCAGGCACCCGGAGTTGAGCGGGATGTCGGCGTCGACCAGGGTGCGGAACACGTACAGCACCGCGGCCATGCAGACCGCGGTCGGCGCGTTGTAGTTGTTGTCGAGCTGCAGCGATGTGCCCGTGAAATCGATCGTTGCACTTCGCTTGTCAGAGCCTATTTTTATTGCAACGCGTAGGTGCGCCCCATTGTCCATCGGCAGGTCGAAGGCGCCGTCCTTCAGCACGCCGATCACGCGCCGCACCGACTCCTCCGCGTTGTCCTGTACGTGGCGCATGTAGGCCTGCACCACCTCGAGGCCGAATTCCTCGACCATGCGCCCGAGCTCCTGCACGCCCTTCTCGTTGGCCGCGATCTGCGCGCGCAGGTCGGCGATGTTCTGCTCGATGTTGCGCGCCGGGTAGCGCCCCGAGGCGAGCAGCTTGCGCGTCTCTTCCTCGCGGAAGCGCCCCTCCTCCACCAGCAGGAAGTTGTCGATCAGCACGCCCTCCTCCTCGACCACCCTCGAGGTGGCGGGCATCGAGCCCGGTGTCAGGCCGCCGATGTCGGCATGGTGGCCGCGCGAACCCACATAGAACAAAACTGAATTATTCAAGAACACTGGCGTGATCACTGTCACGTCCGGCAAGTGCGTGCCGCCGTTGTAAGGCGCGTTCAGCACGTAGACGTTGCCCGGCCGGATGCGCCCGGCGTTCTCGCGGATCACGGTCTTGATCGACTCGCTCATCGAGCCGAGGTGCACCGGCATGTGCGGCGCGTTGGCGATCAGGTTGCCCTCGCCGTCGAAGATCGCGCAGGAGAAGTCGAGGCGCTCCTTGATGTTGACCGAGTAGGCGGTGTTCTGCAGCCGCAGGCCCATCTGCTCGGCGATCGACATGAA
>DASVFV010000196.1:0-12107 GCA_036379875.1 Burkholderiales bacterium
CCAGGCGGTGCTGGCCGTCGATGATCAGGTACTTGGAGCTCGGCTCGGCGATGCTGCCGTGACCGCCGTCGCCGCTCGCACGGAAATTCAGTCGCTCGGAGGTGAAGAGCAGCACCGTGCCGGGGATCGGCGGCTGCGAGACCGCCGTCTCGTAGAAATTCTTCAGCTGCTTGACCTTGGAGCGGGAGATCGAGCGCTGAAAAGCCTCGTCGTTTTTCTCGATGCGCGCGATGAATTGCGCGATGTCGTCGTCCTCGGCGACCCGCGAAGGAGCGATCTCTTCGCCTTCGCCGTAGAAACGGCTGATAAAGCGCACCTTCGCCATCAGATCCTTGGCGCGGTAGCTGACGAAGTAAAAGACGCCGTCCTTCTGGCGGATCTGCGTCGCTTGCATAGGCGCTTTCTCCGTGTGCCCAATCCCCCCTGGGCGGGCAGCATGAGGCGCGAATACTAAAGGAAAATCGTGGCCTTAGCAGGGAGACCTTAGGAGGGCCTGAAGGACCTCCCCGGTGCGGCTGTCCTGCACGAACGCGGCCACCCCGGAGTCCGCGACGCGGGCGCCGGGCAGCAGGCTGAGCCGGCGGCGCTGCGCGGCCCGCCCGGCGACCGGAAATGGGCCCTGCCATTCGAGCACCACGTAGTCATGGGTAAGCCGCCGGCCGCGATTCTCCCCGGCCGTGACCTCGCTTTCGAGCCTGCTCTGGTAGGCGGCCAGGTAGAGCACCGCGTCCTCGCCGGGCTGGAGGAGCTCGGCGCTCGCCTCCACATCGAGGCCGGTCGGCGCGGCCGCGAGCAGGCTCAGGCGCAAGCGCGCCTTCGCCGGCTGGGCGTTGATCCGGGCCACCGCATCGTCGAACGCGCGCCCCGCCCACGCGCGGAAGTCGCGGCCCTGCAGCACCACCTGGGGCGTGTAGACCATCGCCATGCGCTGCAGCAGCGAGAGCTTGCGCTGGCGCAGCGAAAACTCGCGCTTTGCGTACGGGTCCTTCCAGCCGATGTAATCCCAATAGTCGACGTGCAGCGCGAGCGGCACGACGCGCTCGGGGGCATAGCGCTTCGCCAGGGCGGAAAGCCAGCGGTCCGCGGGCGGGCAGCTCGAGCATCCCTCGGAGGTATAGAGCTCGACGAGCGCGGTGGTGGCGGCGCCGGATTCGGCGACGCACCGGGCGGCGAGCGCCGGCATGGTGATGAGCATCCCGGCGAGCAGAAGCATGCGCATGGGCATGAGTCGAAACCGCACCCGCGACCTTACGCCTCGCCCCGCATAATCGGGCGTGCTGCCGCACCCGTTTTTCTTCTTCTCCTCGCTGGTCTGGAACCTCGGCCTGGGGATGACCTGGCTGGCGGTGCCGCTCTATGCGTACAGCCAGGGCCTTTCCAACGCCCAGATCGGCATCCTGTTCTCGGTCCCGGTGCTGGTGCAGGCGCCGCTCAACCTCGTGGGCGGCGCCTATACCGATCGCATCGGCGGACGCCGCATCCTGCTCGGCTCGTGCGTCGCGACCTTCGGCGCCGGCCTGTGGTTCATGTTCGCGCACGGCTTCTGGATGCTGCTCGTCGGCCAGGTGGCCTTCGTGCTCGCGCGCGCCGCGTTCTGGCCGGCGAACTGGGCGATGGCGAGCGAGCTGCCCGGCGCGCGCGGCGTGCAGCTCGGGCGCTTGAACGCGACCACGAACTTCGGCCAGATCGTCGGCACCACGGCGTGCGGCTTCCTGCTCGCCGGCCTGGGCTTCCAGGCCACCTTTGCCGTGCTCGCCGCCACCGGCGTAGCGGCGTTCGTGTCGGGCCTGGGCACTCCCAAGCAGCCGCCCAAGCCGGCGCCGAAGGAGCACGTGCTCGCCTTGTACATCCCGCTCCTGCAGCGACGCATCATTGCCTACTCGGTGATGTGCGCGTACCTGTCGGCGCTGCCGTTCTCGCTCTCGATGTCGTTCTATCCCGTGCTGCTCGCGCAGTACGGGTACGCGGAGGGCGCCTCGGGGGTGCTGCTCGCGCTGCGCGCGGTGGGGTCGATCCTCGCCAGCCTGCTCGCCGGGCGGTTCGTGCGCAGCGGGCCGGAGACCTTCTGGCCGGTGGGCTGCGGCCTCGCGGTCGCCGCGTCGGTCGGATTGCTGCCGGTGTTCAACCACACCGCGCCGATCGCGTTCTGGCTGCTCGTGGTCGGCGCGGGAACCGCGGCGATGACGCTCTACTTCCAGATCACCATCTCCGAGGCGAGCAAGCCTGAGGAGCGCGGCTCGGCGCTCGCGCTGGGCGGCCTGGGATGGAGCGTGTCGCACCTCAGCACGCCGCTCCTGATGGGCTTCCTCGCCGACCGCTACGGCATCGTCACCGGCTTCTACGTGCTGGGTGGCTTCGCGCTGGCGTGCGCGGTCGCGATCGCCTTCCTGAGAAACTGGGCGTTCAAGAAGTAGGCCGAGGAGCCGGCCTTCAGGCGGCCTTGAATACGCTCGGCTCGAGGGCGTGGCGCTCGAGCAGGCGGTAGAACTCGGTGCGGTTGCGGCCGGCGAGGCGCGCGGCCTTGGTGACGTTGCCGCCGGTGATCTTGAGGATGCGCACCAGGTAGTCGCGCTCGAAGGCGCGGCGCGCTTCATCGAGCGGCGTGAGCGAGGTGTCGCCGGCATCGAGCGCCTGCCGGACCAGCGACTCCGGGATCACCTCGGTGGCCGCGAGCGCCACCGCCTGCTCCACCACGTTGAGGAGCTGGCGCACGTTTCCGGGCCACGGCGCCGAGACCATGAGCTCCATCGCCTGCGGCGAGAAGGCCAGCCGTCCGCGCCGGTAACGGGTACCGAGCCGGCCCAGGAATTCATTGGCGAGCAGCGGGATGTCCTCGCGGCGCTCGGCGAGCGTCGGGATGTACAGCTTGACCACGCTCAGGCGGTAGTAGAGATCCTCGCGGAACTCGCCCGAAGCGATCCGCTCCTCGAGCTTGCGGTGGGTAGCCGCCACCACGCGCACGTCGATCGCGATGTTTTCCGGCGAGCCGACTGGCCGCACTTTCCTTTCTTCCAAAGCCCTTAGCAGCTTGACCTGCAAAGGCAGGGGCATGTCGCCGATCTCGTCCAGGAACAGCGTGCCGCCGTGCGCGGCCTGGAACAGGCCCCGGCGGTCGGCCACCGCGCCGGTGAACGAGCCCTTCTTGTGGCCGAACAGCTCCGACTCGAGCAGGCCTTCCGGGATCGCGCCGCAATTCACCGCCACGAACGGCGCGTCGGCGCGCGGGCTGGAGCGGTGGATGGCGCGCGCCAGGAGCTCCTTGCCGGTGCCGCTCGCGCCGTACAGGCACACGCTCGCGTCGGAGGCCGCCACGCGGCGCGCCTGCGCGAGCAGGTCCTCCATCGCCGGCGAGCGCGTGATGATCTCCGCGCGCCAGCCCTCGGGCTGGCCGGCGGCCGGCGGGCTCGACAGGCGCATCGCCTCCGCCACCGTGTCGAGCAGCACCTTGGGCTCGAAGGGCTTGGTGAGGAAGGAGAACACGCCACGGCGCGTCGCCGTGACTGCGTCCGGAATGGTGCCATGGGCGGTGAGGATGACGACCGGCAGCGAGGGCGAATCGCGGTGGATGGCGTCGAACAGCGCCATGCCGTCCATGCCCTGCATCCTCAGGTCGGTGACCACGACCTGCGGGCGGGACACCGCCAGGGCGGTGAGCGCGGCCTCGCCCGACTCGACCGCCGTCACCGCGTAGCCGGCCGCCGACAGGCGCATGGCGATGAGCTGCAGCAGGTCCTTGTCGTCATCGACCAGCAGGACTGGGCCGCGCTCGCGCGGGCTCGGCGTCATTTCTGTCTCCGGCGCATTTTCTCCTCGCGCTCGAGGATACCGCGCTCGATGGCGCGCAGCGCCTCGATTTGCTGCTTGAGCGCTTCCTCGCGCTTGTCGCGCTCCTTGTCGGCCGCGGCGCGCTCCTTGTCCGCCGCCGCGCGCTCGCGCGCGGCATGCGCCGCCTCGCGCGTGACGCGCTCGAGCTCCTGGGCGGCGCGCTGGCGCTCGGCGATCTGCGCGGCGAGCACGGCCGCGAAGCGGCCGATGCCCGGCGAGGCGGCGTCGGCGATCGGCTCGAGCAGCTTGGCGGCGCGGGCGTCGTCGCGCAGCGGGGGCGGCAGCATCGCGAGCAGGGTGGCGAGGCGCAGCCGGTCGGAGGCATTTGCGCCGCCCGCCCGCATGAGCTCCTTTTCGGCACGCGCGAGCGCGGCCTGCTGCTCCGCCGCCGGCCCGCGCGCCGCGCCGACCGCCTCGGCCAGGATGGCGTCGACCGGATTGACGAGCGGCTGCACCGCGGCGCAACCGGCGAGCGCAAGCACCAGCAGCAGCGCCCTCATGCGGCCAGCCGGCGCGGCAGCGCGACGCGGAAGTGGGCGCCGCGCTCCTCGGCGAGCACGCTGATCTTGCCGCCGTGCGCCTCGACGAACTCGCGCGCGATGGCGAGGCCGAGGCCGCTGCCCTCGACGCGCGAGCTGGGCTTGGCGCGGCCGCGGAAGAAAGAGTCGAAGATCGACTCGCGCTCCTCGGCCGGCACGCCCGGCCCGGAGTCGATCACGTCGATCAGCGCCTGGTCGCCCTGCGAGCTGGCCAGCACCGCGACGCGGCCGCCCGCCGGCGTGAACTTCACCGCGTTGCCGATCAGGTTGTCGACCACCGAGCGCAGCTTTTCCGGATCGGCCTCGACGGTGGCCGACGCCGCGTCCACCTCGATCGCCAGGCCCTTGGCCTGCGCGGCGAGCTCGTGCGGGCGCATCGCTTCCTGGATCAGGGCGCGCAGCGAGACCGGCTTCACCTGCAGCGCGGCGGCGGCGTGCAGCGCGCGCTGGTAGTCGAGCAATTCCTCGATCAGGCGCTGCAGCTTGACGCTGTTGTCCTTCATGATCAGCACCACGCGGCGCTGCGCGTCCGAGAGCGGCCCCCCTACGCCGTCGTTCAGCAGCTCCGCGCCCTCGCGCAGCGCGGTGAGCGGGGTCTTCAGCTCGTGCGACAGGTGGCGCAGGAAGCGGTTCTTCTCGTCCTCCAGCTCGACCAGCCGGCGGCGCAGCCAGTCGAGGCGCTCGCCGAGGGTCTTCAGGTCGTCGGGGCCGCGCACCGCGATCGGCTGCTCGAAGTCCGCGCCGCCGAGCTGGCGAATCGCCAGGTCGAGCTGGGCGATCGGGCGCGCGATGTGGCGCGTGAGCGCGAGCGCCAGCGCCATCGCCACCGCGGTGCTGAAGATGACGAGCAGCACGAGCTGGCGCTGCACCGTCTCCGCGTCGGCGCGCAGCCGCATCACTTCCCGGTCGGCGACGCGCGTGCTGATCGCGAGCATGTCGGCCGCGTTGTCGGCGAGCTCGGCGGCCATCGCCGCGACGCGGCGCGGCTCGACGCGCTGCGGCTCGGCGAGCAGGTCGTACAGGCCCTGCTCCTGCGCCATGGTGCGCTTCAGGGCGGCGAGCTGGTCCTGGTCGAGCGGCAGCTGCAGCAGCTCCTGGGCGACCTGGCGGAAGCTCGCGTGCACCTTGCCGAGGTCTGCGCCCAGGCCGGCGGCGTTGTTAAGCGTGGCCAGGCGCTCGAGCGAGCCGATGCGGTTCACCAGCGTGCGGCTGGCGCGCGCCGCCTGCGAGGCATTGAACACCGCGTGGCGGCTCTGCTCGGCGAGCCGCTCGCTGTGCCACGCCGAGTAAGCGAGCGCGGCAATCAGCGGCGCCGCGACCAGCATGAAGCTCGCCAGGCACAGGCCAAGAAACGATCGCGGGTACGCCATGTCCTTATACTTTCAACTCAATCTCGCCGCTCGCTGAGGACCAATGTCACAACCCCGGGTCTACCTGGTCGCGGCCGTCGCTGCCAATGGAATCATAGGCGCAAACGGCAGGCTACCTTGGCACATCCCGGAGGAGCTCAAGCACTTCAAGAAGCTCACCCTGGGGCACCCGGTGATCATGGGCCGGCGCACCTGGGAATCGCTGAAGGGACCCCTGCCGCAGCGCGAGAACATCGTGGTGACGCGCCAGGCCGGCTACCAGGCCCCCGGCGCGGCGGTGGCTACCTCACTCGACGCCGCGCTCGCCCTGTGCATCGGCGAGCCGGTGGCGTTCGTGATCGGCGGCACGCAGCTTTTCGAGCAGGCGCTGCCGATCGCCGCCGGCCTGGTGCTCACCGAGATCCAGCGCGACTACCAGGGCGACACCTGGTTCCCGCACTGGGACCGCGCGCAGTGGAAGGAAACGCAGCGCGAATCGCACACCGCGGCGAGCGGCGTGCGATTCGATCTGGTCCTCTACGAGAGGATTACTTAGATTCGAACACCCGCACCTCGGGCAACGGGAAGCCGTTGAACTGGCTCGCGTAGGCCGTGGTGTAGGCGCCGGCGTTGCGGATGTAGACGAAGTCGCCTTCCTGAAGGTCCGAGGGCAGCGGCTCATCGCGCATCACGATGTCGACCGAGTCGCAGGTCGGGCCGCCCACGGTCCAGAGCACGTCCGGGCCGGCGCGCTCGGTGCGGATGCGGTACTTGAGGCCCTCGCTCGACTCGATCACGCCGCCGAACAGGCCCGCGTCCCAGTGCATCCAGCGCTTGCCGGCGCGGTTGGCGGTGCCGATCACGCGGCACACGAAGTAGCCGGCGTCCGAGACCAGGTAGCGGCCGGGCTCGGCGATCACCTGCACGTCGTCCGGGAAGGCTTTGAGGCCCTCGTTCACCACCTGGCCGATCACCTCGATCGAGGGAATGGGCCTGACGTGGCGCACCGGGTAGCCACCGCCGATATTGAGCAGGCGCGGCTTCAGGCCCGCCTTGCTCATGACGTCGAACAGCGCGCGCGCCTTCTCCAGCGCCACGCGCCAGTTTTCCGGGTTGCGGCACTGCGAGCCGACGTGGAAGGTCACCCCGGCGAGGTCGACGCCGAGCTTGGCGGCCTGCGCGACGATCTCGCGCGCGTCGGCCGCGCCCGCGCCGAACTTGCCCGACAGGGGCCAGTCGCTGCCGATGTTGGGGGTGGCGATGCGCAGGTACTGCTTGGCATCCGGCTTGATGGAGTGGATGCGCCGCATCTCGTCGACGCTGTCGATCACGTACCACTCCACGCCCTTGGACGCCGCGTAGGCGATGGTGTCGCGCGACTTCATCGGGTTGGAGAAGAAGATCTCCGCGGCGGGAACGCCGAGGCCGAGCAGCAGGTCGAGCTCGGCCGTGGAGGCGATCTCGAAGCCCGCGCCTTCCTGCACCAGCACCTTCAGCACGCGCCGGTCGGGGTTCGCCTTCACTGCGTAGTGCGGCCGCACGCGCGGCATGGCCGCGCGGAAGCGCCGGATCTTCCCGCGCACGATCGCGGTGTCCAGGATCAGGAATGGCCGGGTGTACTTCTGCTGTGCTGCCTGGCGCACGATCTCGAAGTCGAGCTCGACTTCCGGATGCGTGTCGAAGAGTGCTTCGGCTTGCGGCTGCTGCTTCAGTACTGCGGATCGGCTGCGGATGACGCTGCTACTACGCTCCCCCATCAAAGTCTCTCCTCGCGATGAACGATCACTAAGTTTCGGGAATATCCCGGACGCAGACTGCGGTGCTGTTCACCAACATCTCGAGCTCCTCGCTGAATGCAAAAAGAAAAAAACTTGAGCGGAGTATAGGGACATGACCCCCCATGTCAAGGCTTGCGGCGGCCTTTTTGCGATTTTTTTTCGACGGGCGCCGGCGACGCCGGGGGACTCCTTACCGCAAGGAATAGTCCACGCCCTGCCCCCAGCCTACTAGATACGGGGTAGCGTCACGCCCTTCTGCCCCTGGTACTTGCCGCCGCGGTCGCGGTAGGAGGTCTCGCACAGCTCGTCGGACTCGAGGAAGATCACCTGCGCCACGCCCTCGTTGGCGTAGATGCGCGCCGGCAGCGGCGTGGTGTTGGAGAACTCGAGCGTCACGTGCCCTTCCCATTCCGGCTCGAGCGGCGTGACGTTGACGATGATGCCGCAGCGCGCGTAGGTGGACTTGCCGAGGCAGATGGTCAGCACGTTGCGCGGGATGCGGAAGTACTCCACCGTGCGCGCCAGCGCGAACGAGTTGGGCGGGATGATGCACACCTCGCCGCGGAAATCGACGAAGTTCTTCTCGTCGAAGTGCTTGGGGTCGATGATGGTCGAGTTGACGTTGGTGAAGATCTTGAATTCGGTCGAGCAGCGGATGTCGTAGCCGTAGCTCGAGGTGCCGTAAGACACGATCTTGCGACCCTGCGCGGTCTTGACCTGACCGGGCTCGAAGGGCTCGATCATCCCCTCGCCGGCCATGCGCCGGATCCACTTGTCGGACTTGATTGTCATAGACTTGATTCTATGTTTTCCGTCCGGCCGCTGACACCGAATCTCGGTGCCCAGATCGCGGGCCTCGACATGACGCGCGAGCTGGACGAGGCCACGTTCGGCGCGATCTACCGCGCCTTCCTGCGCCACCAGGTGCTGCTTTTCCCGCCGCACGACCTGCCGCCCGCGCGCCAGGTGGCGCTCGCACGCCGCTTCGGCGAGGTGCAGATCCACGTCATGAACCAGTACCACGCCGACGGGTATCCCGAGCTCTACCGGCTCTCCAACCTCGACGCGAACGGCCAGCCGAGCGGCCACCATCCGGACAAAGGCACGCTCGCCTGGCACACCGACGGCTCCTGGCAGCGCGTCACCGGCCAGGCCACGATCATCTACGGCGAGGTGATGCCGGCGCACGGCGGCGAGACGCACTTCTGCGACATGTACGGCGCCTACGAGCGGCTCAGCCCGGCGTGGAAAGCACGCATCGCCAACCTGCGCGCCGTCCACAACCTCGACTTCTCGCGCACGCGCCGCCATGGGGAGGACCCGCTCACCGAGGAGCAGCGCCGCGCCAAGCCGCCGGTCGACCACCCGGTCGTACGGACTCACCCGGAGACCGGCAGGAAGTGCCTTTACCTAGGCGACCACGCGGAATCCATCGTCGGCCTGCCCTACGACGAGGGGCGCGCGCTGATCGAGGAGCTGAACGCGCTGGCGGTGCATCCGGACCTTACCTACGAGCACCGCTGGAAGACGCGCGAGCTCCTGATCTGGGACAACCGCTGCGTGATGCACCGTGCGACCGCGTACGACGCCGCCACACAAGGGCGCGTCATTCGCCGCTGCACGGTGCTTGGCGAAGTTCCGGCCTAGATCGTCGCCAGCCCGGCGAGCGTCTGCCGGATGATCTGCCGGCTGCGAAACAGCACCATCTCCTGCCAGTCGGGCGTGCCCGGATAGTAGTGCCGCTTGAGCGTCTGCTTGGTACGTTGCACTTCCGGAGAACGCCAGTCGACCGCGCCGCGCCGGTGATACCAGTGGTCTTCCTGCATCGCGCGGCGCACGGCCTCGGGCGGATAGGTGCCGTATTCGAGCGCCACGTAGACGAAGCGCGCGCCGAGCAGCCGCCGCCAGCCGTGCTCGGCGAGGCCTTGCTTGACCACCGAGGACGAAGTGCCAAGCGAGGGGACGGTCAGCGCATCGCCGTACCAGCGCCGCGCCACCTCGAGATTGGGCGTTCCCGGCTCATGCCCGCAGATCGGCTCGCCGTAGCCGTGGGGACCGAGCCCGGTGTGGTAATCGATCACCGCGACGCAGCGCCTGCCCGGGAGGTTCTCGTCCGTGATGATCGCTTCCAGCGTGCGGCGCGCCCATGTCGGGGCCGCGCCGCCGTAGAAAAAGCCGTGCGGATGCTTCCATTGGCCGCCCGAGCGCGCCTCCATGTACGCCTTCTCGCCGTGCTGCAGGCGGTACGCGCGGATCTTTGCCTCGGCCCGCTCGTATTCCGGCCCCTGCAGCTCGGACGGTAGCCACTCCGCTGCAAGCTCGTCGTAGCCGGCATTGGTGGGCAGCGGCTGGCCGAAATCGACGAAGTTGCGGTTGAGGTCGCAGTTTTCCTCGGTCACGCGCCGCAGCCAGGCGAAACCGTGCGGGTTGATCGCGTGCACTGCAAGGAGCGCCGTGTCGCGCCCGAATTCGCTCAACCCGGGCCCGAGCAGCCAGTCGACCTGCGCCCCGGAGCCGCAGAACCCTTCCACGCCGTGCGTGGCCGATACGAGCACCACGACCTTCTGCGCGTGCTCGGGTCCGAGCCAGGCGGCGTCCGTGGCGAGCTCCTCGCCGCCCGGACCGCGGTTGGGATTCGAGTAGGCGCGATGGCGGCCGCCGAGCAGCCGGACCGCGGCCAGGAATTTCGCGCGCGCGTCCGCGTAATCGCGCGCGAAGCGCGCGTTCAGGTCGCCGAAATTCAGGTGTTCTGGACGACGATGTTCGGGAACTTGGACGTCATGTCGCGCTGCAGCTCGGCGATCTTCACCGCGCAGCGCCGCGCGATCTTCTTGTAGATCGCCGCCAGCTCGCCGTCCGGGTCGGAGACCACGGTCGGCTTGCCCGAGTCGGCCTGGCTGCGGATCGATTCATCCAGCGGCAACTGCCCGAGCAGCTCGGTGTGATAGTCCTTCGACATGCGCTCGGCGCCGCCCGCGCCGAAGATGTGGCTCTCGTGGCCGCATTGCGGGCAGCGGTGGAACGACATGTTCTCCACCACGCCGAGGATCGGGATGCCCACCTTCTCGAACATCTTGAGGCCCTTGCGCGCGTCGATGAGCGCGATGTCCTGCGGCGTGGTGACGATCACCGCGCCGGTCACCGGCACCTTCTGCGCGAGCGTGAGCTGGATGTCGCCGGTGCCGGGCGGCAGGTCGACCACCAGGTAGTCGAGGTCGCGCCAGCGCGTGTCCTTCAGCAGCTGCTCGAGCGCTTGCGTCACCATCGGGCCGCGCCACACCATCGGCGTGTCGATGTCGATGAGAAAACCGATCGAGATCGCTTGCAGCCCGTGGCCTTCCATCGGCTCGAGGTGCTTGCCGTCCTTCGACTCCGGGCGGCCGGCGATGCCGAGCATCATCGGCTGCGAAGGTCCGTAGATGTCGGCGTCGAGCACGCCGACCGACGCGCCCTCCGCGGCCAGCGCGAGCGCGAGGTTGACCGCGGTGGTCGACTTACCCACGCCGCCCTTGCCGGAAGCTACGGCGATGATGTTCTTGATGCCGGGCACCAGCTTCACGCCGCGCTGCACCGCGTGCGAGACCACCTTCGAGGAAACCTTCACCGACACGCTCGACGCGCCCGCCGCCTTCAGCGCCTGCGTGATCTGGCGCTTGATCGGCTCGTGCTGGCTCTTGCCCGGATAGCCGAGCTCGACGTCGAGCGAGACGTCGCTGCCCGAGACCTTGAGGTTGCGCACCGCGCGGCCGGCCACGAAGTCTTTGCCGGTATTGGGATCGATGAGCTTGCGCAGCGCTTCCTGCGCGCTCGCTTCACTGACGGACATGGTTGAAGTGTAAGCTAAAATCGCCCTCCCTTATGGCCGCCAGGACGCTCTTCGTCACCACCGCTTTGCCGTACGCGAACGGCCCGTTCCACATCGGCCACATCATGGAGTACATCCAGGCCGATATCTGGGTGCGCTTCCAGCGCATGCAAGGCCATACGGTGCATTTCATGGGCGCCGACGACGCGCACGGCGCGCCGATCATGCTCGCCGCCGAGAAGGCCGGCAAGACGCCCGAGCAGTTCATCGACGAGATCCAGAAGGGCCGTCGTCCGTACCTCGACGGCTTCCACATTTCGCACGACAACTGGCATTCCACGCACTCGCGGGAGAACACCGAGCTCTCGCAGGACATCTATCGCAAGTTGAAGGCCGCGGGGCTCGTCTACACCAAGCCGATCGAGCAATTCTTCGACCCGGTAAAGAGCATGTTCCTCGCCGACCGCTACATCAAGGGTGAATGCCCGAACTGCGGCGCGAAAGACCAGTACGGCGATGCCTGCGAGAACTGCAGCACCGTCTATTCCGCTACCGAGCTGAAAAACCCCTACTCGGTGCTGTCCGGCGCGAAGCCGGTGCTGAAGACCTCGCAGCACCACTTCTTCAAGCTCTCGGACGAGAAATGCAAGGCGTTCATCAAGGGCTGGCTGGAAACACCGGGGCGGCTGCAGCCGCAGGTGGTGAACAAGGCGAAGGAGTGGCTCGAAGGCACGGGCGACAAGGCGCTTTCGGACTGGGACATCTCGCGCGACCCGCCGTACTTCGGCATCCGCGTGCCCGACATCGCCGA
>DASVFV010000197.1:0-17304 GCA_036379875.1 Burkholderiales bacterium
GAAGGTCGCGGACGGCTTTCGCCTCGAGTTCAAGCATTTCGACTGGAGCTCGGAGCGCTTCAAGAAAACCGGCGCCTACATCCCCGACGGCGGGCTCGAGGAGCTGCGGAAGTACGACGCCATCCTGTTCGGCGCCGTGGGCGCGCCCGACGTTCCCGACCACGTCTCGCTCTGGGGACTGCGCCTGCCGATCTGCCAGGGCTTCGACCAGTACGCCAACGTGCGGCCCTCGCGGCTTCTGCCTGGCGTCGAGTCGCCGGTAAAGAACGCCGCCGAGATCGACTGGGTCATCATCCGCGAGAACACCGAGGGCGAGTACTCCGGCGCCGGCGGAAGGGTGCATCGCGCGCTACCGAACGAAGTCGCGGTCGAAGTTTCGACCTTCACGCGTTCCGGAGTTGAGAGGATCCATCGCTTCGCCTTCGAGCTGGCGCGCAAGCGCCCGCGCAAGCACCTGACGCTCGTGACCAAGTCGAACGCGCAGCGCCACGGCATGGTGCTCTGGGATGAAGTGTTCTTCGAACTTCAAAAGCAATATGCGGATGTAAAAACGGACCGCGTGCTGGTGGACGCCATGACCACGCGCATGGTGCTGAAGCCCGCGTCGATCGACACCGTGGTGGCGTCGAACCTGCACGCCGACATCCTTTCCGACCTCGCTGCGGCGCTGTCCGGCTCGCTCGGCATCGCGCCCACCGCCAACCTCAACCCGGAGCGCAAGTTCCCGTCGATGTTCGAGCCGATCCACGGCTCGGCGTTCGACATCACCGGCAAGGACGTCGCGAACCCGATCGCCACCTTCTGGACCGCGTCGATGATGCTCGAGCACCTCGGCGAGCCGAAGGCGGCGGCGCGGCTGATGAAGGCGATCGAAGGCGTCACCGCGGAAGGAATCTTCACGCCCGACCTCGGCGGCACGGCGCGCACGCGCGACGTCACGCGCGCGGTATGCCAACAGCTCTGATCACCGGCGTAAGCCGCGGGCTCGGCAAGGAGCTCGCCCGGCAGTACGCGGCGGACGGCTGGGAAGTGATCGGCACGACGCGCCGCGACATGGACATGAACGATCGGGCGCAGATCTCGCGCTTCGCGAAGAAACTGGCCAACAAACCGATCGATCTCCTGTTCTGCAACGCGGGCATCAGCGGAAAGCGCGGCATGGCGGTGGGCTCGTTCGACTTCGACTCGTGGGAGGAAGTGCTGCGCGTCAACCTGCTCGGCCCGGCCGCGCTCGCCGAGGCGCTGGTCGAAAACGTCGCGGCAAGCGGGCGCAAGACGATCGCCATGATGTCGAGCCGGCTCGGCTCGATCAGCGAGTCGAGCGGCATGACGCTGCCCTATTCGACCAGCAAGGCGGCGCTCAACATGCTGGTGAAGGGCCTCGCGGCGACGCTCGCCGGGCGCGGCATCATCGTGGTGGCGCTCAGCCCCGGCTGGGTGCGCACCGACATGGGCGGCGCGGGTGCGCCGCTGGCACCTGAAGTTTCAGTGCGTGGTTTGAGGAATGTGATTCAAAAGCTGAAACGCAGCGATTCCGGGAAATTCTTCTCGCACGACGGCTCGGAGATTCCCTGGTGAAGAACCTGGTCGCCAAGATGACCGTGGTGGGCGTACGCCCGGATGGGGCGCGCCTGACCCTCACGGTGGAAATCGGGCGGCCTTACGAAGAACGCGGCGCTTGGGCGTGCGCGATCGAGATCGCGCCGCTCAAGTCGAAGCTCGAAGACGTGCGCGGCGCCGACTCGTTCCACGCGGTGTGGCTGGCGTGCGCACTGGTGCTGCAGCTGCTCGGCAACCTCCAGGCCGAGGGCTGGCGCCTCGAGAACCCGGACGGCAGCGAGTTTCCGCTCGAGAGCTACAAGTCCGGCCTTGCTTCAGGCTGACAGCGCGCGCAACCGGCTGACCGGTATCGGGCTGGTTTCGCTTTGCTACCTGTTGTTCTCGCTGCTCGACGGCAGCGCCAAGTGGCTGGTCGGCAGCATGCCGGTGATCATGGTGGTGTGGCTGCGCTTCGCGCTGCACGCGGTGATCGGCGGCGTGGTGCTGTTTCCGGTGCAGGGCCTCGCGCTGGTCAAATCCCGGCATCTGCGCTGGCACGCGCTGCGCGCGCTCATGTTCATGGCGATGACCGGCATGAACTTCTGGGCGCTGCAGTACCTGCAGCTCACCGTCACCGCGTCGATCTTCTTCTCGGTGCCGATCATCATCGCGCTGGTGAGCGCCACCGCGTTCGGCGAGAAGCTCGACACGCCGCGCTGGGTCGCGATCGTGGCCGGCTTCGCCGGCGTGCTGACCATCGTGCACCCGGGCAGCGCGGACTTCCATCCCGCCATGCTGCTCTCGGTGGCGAACGCGGTCCTGTACGCGTTCTTCATGATGATGACGCGGCGGCTCGCGGCCTACGACTCGCCCGAGACCATCCAGTACCTGCCGGCGCTCGGCGCGGCGATCGGGCTTGCGCCCTTCGCGATCATGGCGTGGGAGTCGCCGAGCGGCTGGCTGGAGTGGACGGTGGCCTGCCTGCTCGGCGTGCTGGGCGGCCTCGGCCACTACCTGCTCGCGCTCGCCCACCGCTATGCTCCCTCGAGCGTGATCGCGCCGTTCCTCTACCAGCAGGTGATCTACATGGCGATCTTCGGCTACGTGGTGTTCGGCGACGTGCCGGGGCCCGGGGTGTGGATCGGCGCGCCGATCGTGATCGCGAGCGGCCTTTACCTCTTCACGCGGGAGCGCCGGTGAGCGAGCCGGTCGCGGTTCCGTTCTGGCTTTTCCTGGTCGGCATCCTGCTCGCCGCCTGGGCGCTGTACGAGCACGTCGTGGCCCCGGCGCTGCGCTGGATGGTGACGCATCCCGCCAACCGCGTGATGGACGACATGTCGACGCGCCTGCGCATCGCGATCCGGCCGTTCCAGCGCACCAAGCGCCAGGCGCTGATCCACCGCCTGCTCACCGACCCGAAGGTGCAGGAGGCCGCGGAGCAGTTTTCCCGGGAACAACGCGTGCCGATCCCGGTGGCGTTGAATATCGTGGAGAGCTACGCGAGAGAGATCGTGCCGGCCTTCAACGCGTACCTGTACTTCCGCACCGGCTACTGGCTGGGCCGGCGCATCGCGCGCCTGCTGTACCGCGTGCGCATCGGCTACATCGACTCGGCCGGCCTCGAGCGCATCGATCCGAACGCCACGGTGGTGTGCGTGATGAACCACCGCTCCAACATGGACTACGTGCTGGCCGGCTTCCTCGCCGCCGACCAGGCCGCGCTTTCCTACGCGGTGGGCGAGTGGGCGCGCATCTGGCCGCTCTCCGCGCTGATCCGCGCCATGGGCGCGTACTTCGTGCGGCGCAACTCGCGCGACGAGCTCTACCGCCGCGTGCTCGAGCGCTACATCGCCATGGCCACCGAGGCCGGCGTGCCGCAGGCGGTGTTCCCCGAAGGCGGGCTGACGCGCGACGGGCGCATGCGCGAGCCCAAGCTCGGCGTCCTGGACTACATGCTGCGCGGCTTTCGCCTGCGCGGCGAGCGCGACCTGGTGTTCGTGCCGCTCGCGCTCAATTACGACCGCGTGCTGGAAGACCGCTCGCTGTTGCTGGACAAGACCGGCAAGGGCCGCTCCAGAGCCGCGTGGAACACGCTGCGCTTCCTCACGCACAACATCGCGCTCATGCTGCGCGGCGAATGGCACCGCTTCGGCTACGCCTGCGTGAATTTCGGCACCCCGGTGTCGATGCGCAGCCGCGGCATCGACTTCCAGGCGCTGTCGGGCGAGGCGCGCCGCCACGAAGTGGCGCGCCTCGGACGCGAGCTGATGGAGGCGGTCGGGCGGCTCGTGCCGGTGGTGCCGGTGCCGCTCATCGCGAGCGTTTTCGTCGCGCAGCCGGCGCGCGCGCTCTCGGAGCTCGAGCTCAAGGCCGAGGTCGAGCGCCGGCTCGAGCGGCTCGAGGCCGCCGGCGCGCGCGTGTACATCCCGCGCGGCGACTTCGATTACGCCATCACGGTCGGGCTGCGCATGCTGCGGCAGCGCCACCTGGTGGAGGAGACCGACGGGGTTTTTCGCGCCCGCCCACAAGAGTTGACGCTTCTCGCCTACTATGCGAATTCGATCTCGCACCTGCTGGACGATAAGATAACCGTCCAGTAGATTTCGCCGGGGGCAACGGAGGCATGGCGAAAGCGGCTAAGCGCTCGTCCAGGAAGCGCACGCCCGCGCGGCAGTCGACCGCCGCGGCGCCGGCGCCTGCCTTCTTCGGCCTTACTTCCGACTGGTACTGGGAGCAGGACACCGAGCTGCGCTTCACGCGCGTCGAGGTGCGCAACGAGGCCGACCAGGGCCTCGCGCAGGCGATCCTCGGCAAGCAGCGCTGGGACACCGGCATCGATGTCGAAGGCGGCTGGGAGGCGCACCGCCAGATGCTCGAGGCGCGCGCGCCGTTCCGCGACCTGCTCATGTGGCGCAACCTGCCCGACGGCGCACGCCGCTACGTCAGCGTCAGCGGCGAGCCGACCTTCGACGCGCGCGGCCGCTTTACCGGCTACCGCGGCATCGGCCGCGACATCACCAAGCAAAAGCGCATCCAGCAGCTCCTCAAGCTGGACCACACGGTCACGTTGCGCCTCGCCGAAGCGCACGGCGCCGCGCCCGACGCGCTCGCCCGCGCGCTCGAGCCGATCTGCGACACGCTGCGCTGGGACTGCGCGATCTTCTGGCAGCCGGAGGACGACAAGCTGCGCTGCGTGGCGTACTGGGCCACGCCCGGCGACGAGGACGCGCGGCGCTTTGCCGAGGCCGCGCACGGCCTGGAGCTCGGCGCGGGCGAAGGCCTGGTCGGCACGGTGTGGCAGACCGGCGAGCCGCTGTGGATCCCGGACATCGGCGCCAATCGCCGCGCCACCGAGCTGCGCCGCAAGCTCGCCGACCAGACCGGGCTGCGCGCCGCGGCGATCTTCCCGGTGCGCGCCGCAGGCGAAGTGCGCGCGGTGCTCGAGTTCGGCGCGCGGCGCATGCGCCAGCCCGACAAGCGCCTGTGGCAGACGCTCGGCGCGATCGGCACCCAGCTCGGCCAGTTCCTCGGCCGGGCGGACGCGCAGCGCGAGCTGCGCGAAAGCGAGGCGCGCTGGCGCGCCTTGACCAACTTGTCGTCCGACTGGTACTGGGAGCAGGACGCCGAGCTGCGCTTCACGCGCCTCGAGGGCCGCGACGTGGCGGGCGGCGACCGCGCGCTCCTCAAGCGGCTGATCGGCGCGCGGCGCTGGGAGTCCAGCCTCGAGGTGGAAGGCGGCTGGGAGAAGCACCGCGCGCTGCTCGAAGCGCGCCAGCCGTTCCACAACCTCCTGATGTGGCGCACCATGGGCGACGGCGCGGCGCGCTACATGCGCATCAGCGGCGAGGCGGTGTTCGCCGCCGACGGGCGCTTTACCGGCTACCGCGGCGTGGGCCGCGACGTCACTGAAGACACGCGCGCGGAGCAGATGCTGCGCCTCGAGCACGACGTGGCGCGCATGCTCGCCGCGGCCGAGGATGCGTCGGGCGGCCTGGCCGGCGTGATCCGCGCGGTGTGCGAGGCCGAAGGCTTCGCCTGCGGGCGCTACTTCCGCGTCGACGGACCGCTGCTGCGCTTCCAGGACGCCTGGTGGAACGGCGACCCGGCGATCGCGCCGTTCATCGAGCGCTCGCGCACGCTGGTGTTCCGGCCCGGCGAGGGGCTGACCGGCACGGTGTGGCAATCGGGCGAGGCCGTATGGTCGGCCGACATCACGCGCGACCCGCGCGTGCGCGACCGCAAGGACTGGCAGGGCACCGGGCTGCGCGGCGGCTTCGCGTTCCCGGTGGTGGCCGGCGGGCGCATGATCGGCGTGGCGAATTTCTCCAGCCTCAAGTCGCGCGAGCCCGACCAGCGCCTGCTCGCCGCCTCGCGCGTGATCGGCAGCCAGGTCGGCCAGTTCCTGCAGAGGAAGCAGGCCGAGGCGTCGCTGCGCGAGAGCGAGGCGCGCTTCCGCAGCCTGACGCAGATGTCGTCGGACTTCTTCTGGGAGACCGACCCGGCGCACCGCTTCACGCAGCTCGTGCACCGGCCCGACTACCTGCCGCCGGAGATGAGCCGCGGGGTGATCGGCAAGGCGGTCTGGGAGCTGCCCTGCGAGAGCCCCGACGAGGCCGGCTGGATCGCGCACCGCGCGCGCCTCGACGAGCACAAGGCGTTCCGCGACTTCGAGTTCGCGCGCCGCATGCCCGACGGCGTGGTGCGCACCCTCTCGATCAGCGGCGACCCGCGCTTCAGCCCGGAAGGGGCGTTCACCGGCTACCGCGGCGTGGGGCGCGACATCACCGAGATCGCGGTGGCGCGCGAGCGCATCGCCTCGCTCGCCTACAGCGACCCGCTCACCGGCCTCGCCAACCGCACGAGTCTCATGCCGGCGCTCGACCAGGCGGTGCAGCGCGCGCGGCGCAGGAACGCCAAGCTCGCGGTGATCTTCCTCGACCTCGACGGCTTCAAGCAGATCAACGACGCGTACGGCCACGACGCGGGCGACGCGCTGCTCATCGAGCTGGCCGGCCGGCTGCGCGACAACCTGCGCGCGAGCGACCTGGTGGCGCGCCTGGGCGGCGACGAGTTCCTCGTCGTGCTGGAGGAAATCCAGGACCACGAGCCGGTCGAGATCGTGGCGAACAAGCTGCTGGTCGAGACGGTGCGGCCCTACCGGCTGCCGGGTAAAGGGGGAGACACCGCGGCGAGCGTTACGGCGAGCATCGGCATCAGCATGTTCCCCGACGACGCGGCCGACGCCGCGGCGCTCATCAAGCACTCCGACATCGCCATGTACGCGGCGAAGCAGGCCGGCAAGAACACCTGCCGGTTCTACTCTTCGGGCCCGGCCGCCAACGATCCGGCGAAGTCGGACAGCAGGAGCGCCTAGCGGCGCATCTCGCGGTTCGCGTCCTCGATGTCGCGGCGCAGGCGGCCGCGCTCTTCGGGCGACATCTGCTGCTGGCGGGCTTTCTGCGGGCGCTCCTGGCGTTGCCGGTAGGCGTCGCGCATGTCGTCGCGCATGCGCTGGCGCTCTTCCTGGGTCATCTGGCGCTGCTCGCGGCCGAGGTCCTGCCTGCGCCCCTGCTGCTGGGCGCTTGCGCTTGCCGCGAAAGCCATCAGGAGGACGAACGCCAGGCGCGCCATCGGAGCACCGCATGTTACGCGGCCTGTCTTGCGGCGGGCTGTCGGTCCGGTCGATTTTTGTAACAATCTATTGCCCATGCCCGAGCTGAAGACCCGCATTCTCATCGTCGACGACGACCAGCGCCATCGCGAGCTCCTGGTGCGCTATCTCGGCGGCGAAGGCTACGAAGTGAAGGCCGTGCCCGACGCGCCGGGCATGGACAAGCAGCTCGCGCGCGAGCGCTACGACGTGATCGTGCTCGACCTCATGCTGCCGGGCGAGGACGGGCTTGCCATTTGCAGGCGGCTGAGAGCGACGGATAGAAGCGATCTTTCAAGCGCCCCTGCCATCATCATGCTCACCGCGAAGGGCGACGACGTGGACCGCATCGTCGGCCTCGAGATGGGCGCCGACGACTACATGCCCAAGCCCTTCAACCCGAAGGAGCTGGTGGCGCGCGTGAAGGCCGTGCTGAGACGGCGCGCGCCGGCCGGGCCGCCGGGCGCGCCGGCCGCCGGCGGCGTGCACCAGTTCGGCGAGTTCTCGCTCAACCTCTCGACGCGCACGCTGACGCGCGCCGGCAAGGCGGTGCCGCTCACCACCGGCGAGTTCTCGGTGCTCAAGGTCCTGGTGCAGCACCCGCGCCAGCCGCTGTCGCGCGACAAGCTGATGGAGCTCGCGCGCGGCCGCGAGTACGAGGTGTTCGACCGCTCGATCGACGTGCAGATCTCGCGCCTGCGCAAGATCGTCGAGCAGGATCCGTCGCACCCGAAGCACATCCAGACCGTGTGGGGCTTCGGCTACGTGTTCGTGCCGGACGCCGAACAGCAGTAATGAGCCTGTTCGCGCGGTCGTTCCTGCTGATCGCGCTGCTCATCGTCACCGCAGTGCTCGCCTCGTTCCAGATCTACCTCATGTACGAGCGCGAGCCGCGCTCGCGCGAGCTCGCGCAGCAGACCGTGAGCACGGTGAACCTGACGCGCGCCGCGCTGGTGAGCGCCGATCCGTTCCTGCGCCGCGAGCTGCTCATCGAGCTGAACGAGACCGAGGGCCTGCGCGTGTTCCCGGCCACCGCGAGCGAGAAGCTCGAGGCGCTGCCCGACGACGACCTGTTGATTCTGGTCACCAGGAAAGTCCAGGAAGCCCTGGGCGCCGATACGCGCTTCGCCTATGCACGCGACGGCGAGGAAGGTTTTCTGGTGAGCTTTTTCATCGACGACGACGAGTTCTGGGTGATGCTGCCGCGCGAGCGCTTCGAGCTCGACCTGGGGCTCGAGTGGGTGGGCTGGGGCCTCGCGCTGCTCGCCCTCGCGCTGGCCGGCGCCTGGCTGATCGCCTCGAACATCGCGCGCCCGCTCGCCGCGCTCACCCGCGCCGCGGCGCGCATCGGCCGCGGCGAGCCGCACCGGCCGCTCGCCGAGGAAGGCCCGCGCGAGCTGAAGAGCCTCGGCAGCGCCTTCAACCGCATGGCGCGCGACCTGGAAAGCATGGAGCGCGAGCGCGCCATGGTGCTGGCCGGCATCTCGCACGACCTGCGCACGCCGCTGTCGCGCATGCGCCTCGCGCTGGAGATGAGCGGCGCCACGAAGGATGAAATGCGCGCGGACTTGGGCGCCATCGTCGCCGACATCGAGGAGATCGACGCGATCATCGGCCAGTTCCTCGACTTCGCGCGCGGCGTCAACGAGCAGAAGAAAACCCAGGACCTGCTCGAGCTGGCGGAGGAAGTGGCCGACCATTACACGCGCCTCGGCAAGGACGTTTCCGTAACAGGCGAAAGCGCGCCCCTGCCTTTTGCGCGCATGGCGGTGCGCCGTGCGGTGAGCAACCTGATCGACAATGCGCTGCGCTACGGCCGCGAGCCGATCGAGATCCGCGTCTGGAAAAACGGCATCGAAGTCAGCGACCGCGGTCCCGGCATCCCGGCCGACGAGGTCGAGCGCCTCAAGCGCCCGTTCACGCGCCTGCAGAGCGCGCGCAGCGGCCCGGGCGGCGCCGGCCTCGGCCTCGCCATCGTCGAGCGCGTGGCGCGCGCGCACGGCGGCTCGCTTGAGCTCATGCCGCGCGCAGGCGGCGGGCTGGTCGCGCGCCTGATGCTCGCCCCTTAGCGAACCTTCGCTATTTGCAGCGCGTCGGCAGGTAGCTCTTCGGCACGTCGGTGCGGTTGTTGCCCTTGACGGTCATCTTGTCGGGCACCGGGGCGAAGCCGCAGATCCAGGAAATCGGCACCACCGGCGCATCGTCCACCACCGCCGGGCGCAGGGTCAGGGTCTTGTCGCGGATCTGGCTGTAGGCGCGGTTGCCGAAGCGCAGGTGGATCGCGCCGTTCTCCACCCACATCATGCTCACCACGTTGCTCACTACCTTGTCGGGCGTGGGCAGCCCGGCGGCCGCGTTGTCGGCCGGGAAGCTGTGCGCGAGCAGCCATGCGGCGGCGATCGGCGGCTTGGCGATCTCGGCGAGCGGCAGCGCCTCGACCACCTGCTCGCGGATCGCGCGGTCGTGGTAGGTGGGTACCAGCATCATGGCGAGGATCGCGAGGATCGCGAGCACCACCAGGATCTCGATCAGCGTGAAGCCGAGCGCGAAGCGCTCGAGCACCTCGTAGCTCGAGCCCTTGGACGAGAGCGATGAGCGCACCAGGGAGAATTCTCGCACCGGCCACTCGAGCGCGGGCAGCGGCGGCAGCGGCGCGGCGCGCGCCTTGCGGACCAGCGTGACGTGCGCCGCGAACGGCCGGCGCTCGAGGATGAACTCCTCGCGGTAGAGCGCGCGGCTCAGGCTCTCGTGCAGCGACTTCAGCGCGGAGGGCGTGTCGCGCGGACCGACCCACACGATATTGTTCTCGCGCCAGTAACGCGCCTGCTCGAGCGGCAGGGCGTGGACGACACCGGACGCCTTTTGTCCCGCGTGGACGGCCTTGCGCGGATCGGCGTCGCCGAGGAACGCGAGCGTGAGATGGATCTTGTCTTCGGCGGTGATTTTCCCGCCGGTGGCGCGCTGCGCCTCGCGCGCCCACTCGGCGAGGCCGCGCGCCGTCTCCGCGGGCGGCCAGAGCGCGAAGAAGATGCGCATCAGTGCCGCCGGATGCGCAGGCCTTCGAGGTCGATGGGCGGCGGCCCGCCCGACACCAGGTCCGCGGTGATGCGCCCGGCCCCCGCCGCCATGGCGAAGCCCATGTGGCCGAGGCCGATGTTGAACCAGAGGTTGTGGTAGCGCCCGGTGCCGAAGCGCGGCGTGGTCTCGGGGGTCATGGGCCGCTGGCAGGCGCGCGTGCGCGCCCGCGTGTAGTCGGCCACGCCCGGGTAGAGCTGCTTCACCGTGTCGTAGAGCGGCGCGAAATCCTGCGCCGCGTGCTCCATCCCGTAGCCGGCGAACTCCGCGCCGCCGGTCACGCGCAGCTCCTCGCCCATCGGCGCGAGCGCCACGCGGCGCGACTCGTCGATCATGGCGTGGCGCGGCGCCGCCTCCGGGCGCACCACCGGCACGCTGGCCGAGAAGCCCTTCACCGGATAGACCGGCACGTGGATGCCGAGCTGCTCGCGCAGCCTGCGGTCCATCACGCCGAGCGCGCACACGAAGGCGTCGGCGCGCACGCCGCCGCGCTGCGTGAGCACTTCGCGCACGCGCGCTTCCTGCGGCTCGATCGAGAGGATCTCGTTGCCGAGCTCGAACTGCACGCCGAGCGAGCGGCAGCGCGCCGCGAGCGCGCGGCAAAACGCCGCCGAATCCGCGGCCTCGTCCTCGGCGGCGTAGAGCGCGCCGGCGAGGCGCGCCGCATCCAGCCCGGGCTCGAGCGCGGCGATGGCCTCGCGTTCCAGCCGCTCGACCTGGAAACCGGCCGCGCCGGCGCGCCGCTGCGCTTCGTCCAGCCCGGAAGGATCGCGATACAGATAGAGCACGCCGCGAATGAAGCCGCCGAAGCCGATGTCCTGCGCGAGCGCGCGCATGAGCTGATGGGAGAAGCGCACCAGGCGCGCCTTCGCCTCCAGCACGCGCCGGTAGGAGCGCCCGCTGCGCAGCACGAGGTGCTGCACGAGCCACAGCCACAGCTCCGGATCGAAGCGCAGCGAATGCCCGATCTCGCTCGCGGTCCACGGAAAGGCGCGGCTCGCGGCGATGATGCCGGTGTTGGCGTAGCTCGCCGCCGAGGCCACCTCGGGCGAGCGGTCGATCACCACCACCTCGTGCCCCGCGCGCGCCAGATACCAGGCGGTGGTGACGCCGGCCAGGCCGGCGCCCATGACGAGCGCTTTCACTCGCCGGCGAGGTGTCTGCGGGTGAGCGCGGCGAGCGCGCGCTCCGAGCTGTCGGAGGACTGCTCGAGCTGCGCGGCGATCAGCTCCTGCTCGCGGCGGCTGCGGTTCTGCGACAGCTTCCAGCGCGTCTCGACGCGCGTCACCGCGACCTCGAAGTTGACGATGCCCTCCAGCATCCTCTCCACGTACGCCGGGCGCAGCGCGTCGAACTTCGGCAGCCACTGCGGGTCGAGTGCCGCGACCAGGCGGCGCTGCGAATCGTGCTTCTGCTTTTTCCCGGAAAGGACCGCGGGTATTCCGTAAGCATGCACGGCCGCGTAATTCCAGGTCGGCACGCGCTCCTGCTCCTCGTACCAGCGCGGCGACACGTAGGCGTGCGGCCCGGAGAACACCACCAGCACCTCGTCGTCGAAGAATTCCTGCCATTGCGGGTTGTTCTTCGCCATGTGCATGTCGAGCACGAGCTTTTCGCCCGCCTCGCGCACCAGCACCGGGAGGTGCGACGCATGCAGGGTGCCGCCGGTTCCGGTCACCAGCACGGCGAAACTGTTGGCGCGCATGAACTCGAGGAGCTCGCGGCGGTCTTCGAGGCGGTTGTACGAGGGCGAATACATGGTCAGTACCGAAGCGTCAGTCCACGAGCACGATGGCCTGCGCGGCGATGCCTTCGCCGCGCCCGACGAAGCCGAGGCGCTCGGTGGTGGTGGCCTTGATGTTCACCGCGGCGGGCTGCACGCCCAGGTCGGCGGCGATGTTGCCGATCATGCGCGCCATGTGCGGCGCCATGCGCGGCGCCTCGGCGATGATGGTGGCGTCCACGTTCACCACCTTGAGCTTGAGCGCAGCGAGCTTCTTCGCCACGTCGCGCAGGAGCATCCGGCTGTCGATCTCCGAGTATTGCGGGTCGCTGTCCGGGTAGTGCCGGCCGATGTCGCCGAGCCCCGCCGCGCCGAGCAGCGCATCGCAGATCGCGTGCAGCAGCACGTCCGCGTCCGAATGGCCCTGCAGGCCCTTGTGGTGGGCGATCTCCACGCCGCCGATCACCAGCTTGCGCCCCGCCGCCAGCGGATGGACGTCGTAGCCCTGCCCGATCCTCACGCGCGCCTCCTCAGGATGCCCTCCGCGATCGCCAGGTCCTCCGGCCACGTCACCTTGAGATTCTCGCGGCTGCCCTGCACGAGCCGCGGCTTCAGGCCGAGCTGCTCGACCGCCGCCGCCTCGTCGGTCACTTGCTTCGCCCGCTGCAGCGCCTGCATCAGCAGCCCGGCGCGGAACATCTGCGGAGTCTGCGCGAGCCACAGCCGCGAGCGCTCCGCGGTCGATTCGATCCTGCCATGCAAGCCGGTCTTCACGGTCTCGGCCACGGGCAAGGCGAGAATACCGCCGACTTCGTCCTCCTGCGCCTCCTGCACCAGCTTTTCCAGGTCGGCGGCCGGCAGGCAGGGCCGCGCCGCGTCGTGCACCAGCACCCAGTCGTCGGCGTCGAGCGCCGCCATTGCCGACACCAGGCCGTTGTACACCGAATCGCGGCGCGTCTCGCCGCCGCAATACAGCGGCTCGAGCTTGCCGTCGAACGCGCTCCAGTCGTATTCGGCGAATTTGCGGTCGCCGGGCGCGAGCACCACGAACACGGTCTGCACCGGCGGCACGCAAACTGCTCGGACCGCGTGCCAGAGCATCGGCCGGCCGCACAGGGGCGCGTATTGCTTGGGCGCGGCCGCGGCCGCGCGCTGGCCGCTGCCCGCGGCCGGGATGAGCGCGTAGTAGGACACCGGAAGTCGTTTTAATTCAGGACGATATAATTGCATAGGTCGCCCGCCTGATGCATCGCGATTCGCTCCCCGCCCGCCGCCGCTTCACGCGCCTCGCCGGCTCGTCCGACGCGCTCGCGCTCGGCCGCCTCGCGCAGGCGGAAAAACCGCTCGCGGTGATCAGCGCCACCGCGCTCGATGCGCAGCGCCTGGTCGACGAGATCCGCTGGTTCTCTCCGCAGCTGCGCGTGTGCCTGTTCCCCGACTGGGAAACGCTGCCCTACGACCAGTTCTCGCCCCACCAGGACCTGGTGTCCGAGCGCCTCGCCACGCTCTATCGCATCCAGCGCGGCGAGTTCGACGTCGCCGTCGTGCCGGCGGCGACTGCGCTGGTGCGCCTGTGTCCACCGGCTTACCTCGCGGGCCACACTTTCTTCCTTCAAGCCAAGGAAAGAATCGAACTGCAGCGGTTGAGAGAGCAGCTCGCGATCGCCGGCTACCAGCACGTCACGCAGGTCGTCTCGCCGGGCGAGGTGTGCTTCCGGGGCGGCCTGATCGACCTCTTCCCGATGGGCTCGGCGCTGCCCTACCGCCTCGACCTCGACGACGACGTGATCGACACGATCAAGACCTTCGACGTCGACACGCAGCGCACGCTCTACGCGGTGAAGGAGCTGCGCATGCTGCCGGCGCGCGAGTTCCCGCTCGACGACGCGGGCCGCACGCGCTTCAGGAGCCGCTGGCGCGAGATCTTCGAGGGCGATCCGTCGAAGAAGCGCCTCTACCGCGACGTGTCGAACGGCGTGCCCGCGGCGGGCATCGAGTACTACCTGCCGCTCTTCTTCGAGAGCGTGGCGACGATCTTCGATTACTTCCCCGCCGGCAGCGTGCTCGCGCTGCATCACGACGTGAGCGAGGCGATCCAGGAGTTCTGGCGCGACGCCCATTCGCGCTACAAGATGGCGGGCGGCGACCCCGACCGCCCGCTCCTCGCGCCTGCGCAGCTCTTCGTGCCCGCGGAGGAGTTCTACGTGCGCGCGCAGGCTTTTCCGCGCATCGACGTCACGGACAAGCCCGAAGAAAGCGGCTCGCCGCTTCTCGAAGCCACCCCGCTGCCGCCGCTTGCGGTGGACCGGCGCGCGCAGGATCCGCTCGCCGCGCTCAAGCGCTTCCTCGCGACTTCGGGCCTGCGCGTGCTGATCGCGGCCGAATCGCCCGGCCGGCGCGAGACCATGGCGAGCTACTTCGCCGAATACGGCCTCACGCTGCCTTCCTGCGCCTCGTTCGCGGAATTCCGGCAATCGGCGCTGTGCGTCTCGCCGCTGTCGCACGGCTTCATCGTGCCCGCCGAGGGCTGGGCGGTGGTCACCGAGGCCGAGCTCTACGCCGGGGTGGTGCGCCGGCGCGGGCGCGGCGCGGAGAAGCGCACCTCCGTCGAAGGCATGCTGCGCGACCTGTCCGAGCTCAAGGTCGGCGAGCCGGTGGTGCACGAGCAGCACGGCATCGGGCGCTACCAGGGGCTGGTGACCCTCGATCTGGGCGACGGCCACACCGAGTTCCTGCTTCTCGAGTACGAAGGCGGCGACAAGCTCTACGTGCCGGTCTCCCAGCTCGGCGTGATCGGGCGCTACAGCGGCGCGCAGCCCGAGGAGGCGCCGCTGCACAAGCTCGGCAGCGGCCAGTGGGACAAGGCGAAGGCGCGCGCCGCGAAGCAGGTGCGCGACACCGCCGCGGAGCTGCTCGCGCTGTATGCGAAGCGCGCCGCACGCCTGGGACATGCTTTTTCCGTAAAACAAAAGGATTTGGAAGCATTCGCGGACGGCTTCGGCTTCGAGGAGACCACCGACCAGGCCGCGGCGATCGAGGCGGTGATCACCGACATGGCCTCCGGCAAGCCGATGGACCGCCTGGTGTGCGGCGACGTGGGCTTCGGCAAGACCGAGGTGGCGCTGCGCGTGGCGTTCGCCGCGGTGGCCGACAACAAGCAGGTGGTGATCCTCTGCCCCACCACGCTGCTCGCCGAGCAGCATTTCCAGACCTTTTCCGACCGCTTCACCGACTGGCCGGTGCGCATCGCGGAGCTGTCCCGGTTTCGCAGCTCGAAGGAAACCACCGAGATCCTCAAGAAGCTGGAAACGGGGGAGCTCGACATCGTCATCGGCACGCACAAACTGCTGTCGCGCGACGTGAAGCTGAAGCGCCTGGGCCTGGTGATCATCGACGAGGAGCACCGCTTCGGCGTGCGCCAGAAGGAAGCGCTCAAGAAGCTGCGCGCGGAGGTCGACGTGCTGACGCTCACCGCGACGCCGATCCCGCGCACGCTCGCGATGTCGCTGGAAGGGATCCGCGACTTCTCGGTGATCGCCACCGCGCCGCAGAAGCGCCTCGCGATCAAGACCTTCGTCGCGCCGTGGTCGGAAGGCCTGATCCGCGAGGCGGTGATGCGCGAGCTGCGCCGCGGCGGCCAGGTCTACTTCCTGCACAACGAGGTCGAGAGCATCGAGAGGATGCGCGAGCGCCTCGCCAAGCTGCTGCCCGAGGCGCGCATCGCGGTGGCGCACGGCCAGCTGCGCGAGCGCGACCTGGAGCGCGTGATGCGCGACTTCACCGCGCAACGCTTCAACGTGCTGCTGTGCTCGACCATCATCGAGACCGGCATCGACAACCCGCACGCCAACACCATTGTCATCAACCGCGCCGACAAGTTCGGCCTCGCGCAATTGCACCAGCTGCGCGGCCGCGTCGGGCGCTCGCACCACCAAGCCTACGCCTACTTGCTCACGCCGCCGGAAGAGGCGCTGAACAAGAACGCGCTGAAGCGCCTCGAGGCGATCCAGCAGATGGAGGAGCTCGGCTCGGGCTTCTTCCTCGCCATGCACGACCTCGAGATCCGCGGCGCGGGCGAGATCCTCGGCGAGGAGCAGTCGGGCGAGATCCAGGAGGTCGGCTTCTCGCTCTACGCGCGCATGCTGGAGCGCGCGGTGCGCCGCCTGAAGTCCGGAAAGACCGTGGATGCGGGGGACGCGATCGACATCTCGACCGAGGTCAACCTGCACGTCCCGGCGCTGCTGCCGGCGAGCTATTGCAGCGACGTGCAGGAGCGCCTGTCGCTCTACAAGCGGCTCGCCGACGCCGAGACGCGCGAGCAGCTGGATCTCTTGCGCGAGGAGCTGGTCGACCGCTTCGGCGAGCTGCCCGAGCCGGCGCGCGCGCTGATCGAATGCCACCGCGTGCGCATCGCCGCGCGGCCGCTCGGCGTGGCGCGCGTCGACGCCACGCACGAGTCGGTGCAGCTGCAGTTCGTGAAGAACCCGCCGATCGACGGCGCGAAGGTGATCGAGTTCATCCGCCGCAAGGGCCGCGCCGCGAAGCTCGCCGGCCCGGAGAAGCTGCGCGTCGAGCAGAAGATGCCGGCCTGGCAGGAGCGCGCGCAGGCGGTGAAGGACATCCTGCACACGCTCGGAACATGAGCGCGGCATGAACCTCGTGGTCCAGGGCCCGGCGCTCTCCGACGGCGACGTCCAGGCGCTCGCCCTGCTGGTCAAGCCCGCCTCCGTCGAGCCGGTCGCGCCGCGCGCCTTCCGCCTGCGCCGCGTCATGAAGAACGAAGGCGTGGCCGCGCTGTGCGAGGCGCGCCGCATCGACCACGCCTGGATGCCCGCAGGCCGGCGCTTCGCGGACCTCAGGCTCGTCGCGATGGACATGGACTCGACGCTCATCAACATCGAGTGCATCGACGAGCTGGGCGACCTGGCGGGCCGCAAGGCCGAGATCAGCGCCGTCACCGCGCAGGCAATGCGCGGCGAGATCGAGTACCGGGAGAGCCTGCGGCGCCGCGTGCGCGCGCTCGCCGGGTTGTCCGAAAATTCATTAGTTCAAGTTTATGAACAGCGGCTGAAGCTCACGCCCGGCGCGGACGCGCTCATAGCGGCTTGCAAGAAGCACGGCGTGAAGCTGCTGCTCGTCTCCGGCGGCTTCACCTTCTTCACCGAGCGCCTGAAGCAGCGCCTCGGCCTCGACTACACGATCTCCAATGTGCTCGAGGTGAAGGACGGCAAGCTGAGCGGCGCGCTGCTCGGCGAGCTCGTCGACGCGGATGCGAAGGCAGCGAAGTTCCGCCAGGTGATGTCTTCGCTAAAAGCCG
>DASVFV010000198.1:0-10285 GCA_036379875.1 Burkholderiales bacterium
TACCGAGAGATCCTGCAGGTTCACCTTGCCCGCGCCGCCTCCGCCACCGCCGCCGAAGCCGCCGCTGACCGAGTACCCCAGGTTGAACGAGCCGAGGCTGAGCCAGTCGGCGAGGCCGTCGACCTTCAGGAAGGCCTCCAGGTCGCCGCCGACCACCGCCTCCTGCTCGCCCTTGATCGCGTCGGCGTGCGCGTCCGGCCCGGTGCTCTCCGTCTTGTTGGCCGCCACGTCGTAGCTCATGCCGGTCTCGCCCGCTACTGAGCCATCCGCCTTGTACTCCACGTGCGTGTGGCCAATCTTGGTGAAGTTGAGGCTCAGGCTTTCCACCGGCGCCCCGCCGTCGGCGCCGGACACCTGCTGCGAGCGCACCAGCACGTCGTCGAACTTGAACTCGTCCACGAGGCGCAGGCCTTCCTTGCCGCCCGCGGCGTAGGCCTCGATTTCCACGAACTTGAAGTGCGTGCCCAGCAGCCCCGCTGCGAAGAGCTCCGCGCCCGAAGGCGCCGTACCCAGGCTCACCGACACGTCCGTCACGTTGGTCTTGCCCGCGCCGCCGCCCCCGCCGCCGACCGTCCCGGTCTGCGACATGCCGAGCGAGAAGCTGTGCAGCTCCACCCAGTCGTTGGTCGCGCCGTCCACGCGCATGAAGTACTGCAGCGGCGTGCCCGGCGGCACCTCGTCGGCCACCTTGCCCTTGCCGGCCTCCGGCACGTCCGCCACCGTCACACTGACCGTCGCGGTATCGGTACCGCCGTTGCCGTCGTCAACCGTGTAGGTGAAGCTGTCGGCGCCGAAAAAGTTCGCATTCGGCGTGTAGGTCACCGTGTGGTCGGCGTTGATCACTACGCTGCCGTGCGCCGCCGTGCCCACCGCGCTGACCGATAACGTGTCGCCGTCGACGTCGACGTCGTTGGCGAGCACGTTGATGATCGCGGAGGTGTCTTCGTTCATCGAATGCGCGTCGTCCGCCGCATCCGGCGTGTCGTTGGTGCCGGTGATGGCGAGCGTCACGGTCTGCGTGGCGCTTCCGCCGTGGCCGTCGTCAAGCGTGACGTCGTAGAGCTGCGTCAGCGTCTCGTCCTTCGCCAGGTCGTCGAGCGCCGCGTCGTCGACGCTGAAGGTCCAGGTCAGCGTATCGGCCAGATCATCCACCGAGGTTGCGAAGGTGCCGCGATAGCCGGTGCCCTGCGGCGCGAAGCTCGCGGTATGCGTGTCGAGCTTGTCGACGTCGAAGAAACCGAGCGCTCCGGTGTCGGAGCGCGCGCCGCCCTCGTCCGGCTCGGCCGCCTCGGTCACCGCGCCGCTCGCATCGCCGCCGACGAGCAGCGGCGCGTCGTTCACGCCGGTGACCGACACCGTCACCGTAGCGGTGGCGGTAAGGCCGCCGAGATCGACGATCGTATAGGCGAAGCCGTCGGCGACGACCTGTCCCTCGGCCAGCCACTGCAGCGCCGCCCTCGGGTCGTACGTCACGGTGCCGTCGGCATTGACGAGAACCACCGCGCCCTGGGTGCTCGCGAGCACGCTCTGCAGGGTGATGACGTCCAGGTGGTCCGGGTCGCTGTCGTTCGCGAGCACCGCGATCGTGACCAGGTGCTCTTCATCGGTCGCTGCGGCGTCCGCCACCGCGGTCGGCGCGGTGTTGATGAGCTTGACCTCCAGCGCCTCGAAATCCGAGACGCTCAGGTCGAAGCTTGAGAACTGGAACTCCTTGGAGCCGTGGTGCCCATGGTGGCCGTGATAGCCATTGCCGCGCGCGAGGAAGGACCTGAAGTCGGCGATGTCCTCCTGCACCGAGGCGAGCTTGAACTCGCCGTGCGTGAGCTCGAGCACCAGCGTGTCGTAGCCGCTGCCGCCGTCGTAGACGTCCTTGGTGCCGATGTCGGTGAACCCCGGCCCCAGGTTCGCGGACATGCTGTAGATCGCGCGGTCGTTGCCGCTGCCGCCGTCGACGCGGTCGTTGCCCGCGCCGCCGTCGAGGACGTCGTCACCCTTGTCGCCCTCGACCTTGTCGTTGCCCGCGCCGCCGAGGAGCTTGTCGTTGCCCTTGCCGCCTTCGAGCCGGTCGTTGCCGGCGCCGCCGATGAGCTTGTCGTTGCCCTTGCCGCCCTCGAGCCTGTCGTCGCCGGGGCCGCCTATGAGCTTGTCGTCGCCCTTCTTGCCGTCGATGCGGTCGTCGCCGGCGCCGCCGACGAGAAGGTCGTCACGGTGAGTGCCCTTGAGATGGTTGCCTGAACTGCCGTTGGATTTCTTGGACATCGCCCAACCCCCCTTTAAGGCGTGGCTCGCCGCAGATTTTGGATTATGCCCGGTGTCCGGTATGGGCGCGCTAGTACATAGTGACTAGCCACCAGAAGGCGCTTTTCGTGCGTTACCTAGCGAACCGCTATTCGCGGCCCGAGCGCCAGATCCCGTAGACGATCCACAAGCTGTTCAGGAACGCGAGCACGTAGCCGAGCAGGCCGATCACCGGCAGCACCGGAATGCCGAGGATTTCCGGGCCGTCGCGCACGCTGAGCACGATCGCCGAGCCGATCACCAGCGAGGCGGTCATGATGCCCATGGTGACGCGGTCGAGCGTGCGATCGAGCTGGCGGCCGAAGCTGTCCAGGCGCTTGAGGTCGAGGTCGATGCGCGTCTTGCCGCGGCGCGCCTCGCGCAGGAAGCGCGCCAGGTCGCGCGGCACGCTGCTCACCACGTTGACGAACTCGTTCACCGCCGCGCGCCCGCGGCGCATCAGCTCGTTCGGCTGGTAGCGCTCGGCGAGCGCGCTGCGCACCAGCGGCGTGAGGTGCTCGGTGATGTGGAAATCCGGGTCGTACTGGCGGCCGAGGCCCTCGAGCGTGATGAGGGTCTTGAACATCAGCGACAGGTCGGAGGGCAGCACGATGGAGTGGCTGCGCACGATCGCGGCGAACTGGCGGATCACGTTGCCGACGCGGATGTCCTTGAGCGGGATGCCCTCGTACTCGAACACCATCTCGTTCACGTCCGCGGCCAGCTTGCCTTCGTCGACGTAGGCGTCGCCCGCCCAGTCGAGCAGCACGTCGATCATCGGCTCCTCGGCCATGCGCGACAGGCCGCCCAGCAGGTCGAGCACCTGCGCGCGGCGCTGCGGCGAGAGCCGCCCCACCATGCCGAAGTCGATGATCACCAGGCGGTTGCCGGGCAGGTAGAACACGTTGCCCGGGTGCGGGTCGGCATGGAAGAAGCCGTCCAGCAGGATCATCTTGAGGAACGCGTCCACGCCGCGCGCGGCCAGCAGTTTTCGGTCCAATCCTGATTTTTCTACTGCTTGGAGATCCGTAGCCGGGATGCCCTCGACGTGCTCCTGCACCAGCAGCACGTCGCTCGTCCACTGCGGGTAGATGCGCGGGATGATGATGTGCGGGTCGCCGGCGAAGTTCTTCGCGAAGCGCTCGATGTTGCGCGTTTCGGTGACGAAGTCGGCCTCGCGCTCGAGCGACCGGGCGAACTGCTCGGCGATCTCCGAGGGGCGGTAGCGCCGCGCCTCGGGGATCTCGGACTCGATCAGCTCCGCCACGCGGCGCAGCAGGCGCAGGTCGGCCTCGATGGTCTCGCGCACGCCGGGCTTGCGCACCTTGAGCACCACCGGCGTGCCGTCCTGCAGCCGCGCGCGATGCACCTGCGCGATCGAGGCCGCGCCGTGCGCGTTGGCGTCGATGTCGCGGAACACCTCGAACGGCGAGCGCCCGAGCGCGCGCTCGAGCTCGGGCAGCAGCGCCTCGAACGGCAGCGGCGGCACGTCGGCGTGCAGCTTCTCGAACTCGGCGATCCAGCGCGGCGGGAAGAGGTCGACGCGCGTCGCCATCACCTGCCCGAGCTTGACGAAGCTCGGGCCGAGCTCCTCGAGCGCCATGCGCATGCGCTGCGCCGGCTCGAGCGTGACCGCCTCGGCGACCGGGCTCCTCTGCAGGATCGCGCCGGCACGCTCGAGGACCCCGGCGATGCCGATGCGCTGCACGAACTCGCCGAGGCCGTGCCGGATGAACACCGACGCGATCTCGTGCAGCCGCGGCAGCTCGCGCATGATGCCGAGGGTTTGCCGCAGCATCAGGACTTACGGGTTTTTCTTGTGTCTCTGTGCGGACTTCTCGAGGGCATCGGCCATGCCGGCGAGCACGCCGCTCGCCATCTGCGCGAAGCGCACGCTGAAGTGCCCGGCGAGCTCCATGCCGGAGAAGGCGAACTCGCTCATCAGGCCGGCGGCCTGGCGGCCGGTCTCGGTGCCGCTGCGCGCGGCGCGCTTGGCGAGCTCGGCGAGCTCCGGGCGCACGCGCTCGTTGGCGCTCTTGGCCACCTCGCTCACCGTCGAGACGAAGTCGTCCTCGATCTTCTTCAGCCCGGCGAGCGCCTGCTTCACCTCGTTGTCGTTGATGCTGCGCCCCGCGGCGACCATCTTGCGCAGCGCCTCCTCGCCCGCCTCGACCGAGCGCGTGAGCGCCTCGTCCATGCCGCGGAACGCCGCGCCCATCGCCTGGCGCATCGTGCCGCCGCTCGCCGGCGCGGCCGCCGCCATGCCCTCGGTCACCGAGCGCACCACGTCGCGAATGCCCTCGCGGTCGAAGCGCCGGTTGCTGAGCGCCTCCAGCGTCAGGTCGCGGATGCGGCGGCTCACGTCGCCGCCGGTCTTCATCGCCTCTGCGGCGGCATTTCTCAGGTAGTCATCGGCCATGGATGCGCAGGTCCTCCTGGAGTGACGGCCCCGGGAAGTGGAAGCGCACCGGGCCGTCGGGCAGCGCGTTGACGAACTGCTTGAGGTACGGATCGTCCGACTCGGCCACCTCGCGCGGCGTGCCCTTGCCGAGGATCGTGCCGTCGCCGATCACGTAGACGTAGTCGGCCACCTTGAGTGCCTCGTGCACGTCGTAGGTCACCACGATCGAGGTCAGCCCGAGCGCCTCGTTCAGGCTGCGGATCAGGTTGACGATCTGGTTGAGCGAGATCGGATCGAGGCCGGCGAACGGCTCGTCGTACATCATGAGCTTCGGATCGGTGGCCATCGCGCGCGCGAGGGCCACGCGGCGCGTCATGCCGCCCGACAGGTCGGCGGGCTTCATGGCGTGCGCGCCGCGCAGGCCGACCGCCTGCAGCTTCATGAGCACGATGCGCCGCACCAGCTCCTCGGGCAGGTGGAAGTTCTCGCGGATCGGGAACGCGATGTTCTCGTACACGTCGAGATCGGTGAACAGGCCCGAGGTCTGGAACATCATGCCCATCTCGAGGCGCAGCTTGTAGAGCGCCTCGGCGGAGAGCTCGTGCACGTTGCGGCCTTCCACCTTCACCGTGCCGCGCGACGGATAAAGCTGCGCGCCGATCAGCTTCAGCAGCGTGGACTTGCCCGAGCCGCTGCCGCCGAGGATCGCCACCACCTGGCCGCGCGGGATGTCGAGCGACAGGCCGCGCAGCACTTCCAGGTCGCCGAACGAAAAATGCAGGTCCCGGATCTCGACCGCGTTGGCCATGGAACTACTATACCCCCATGCACCCGTATTCCGCGCTCACGCCGGAGGTGGTCCTGGACGCCGTCGCGGCGCTCGGCATGCGGCCCGACGGGCGCCTGCTCGCGCTGTCCAGCTACGAGAACCGGGTGTACCAGGTGTGGCTGGAGGACGACGGCCCGGTGGTTGCAAAGTTCTACCGGCCGGGTCGTTGGAGCGAAGCGCAGATCGAGGAGGAGCACGCCTTCGCGCGCGAGCTTGCCGAGCGCGAGATTCCGGTCGTCGCGCCTTCGCACACCGGCAAGTTTTCCGACTTCATCTACGCCGTCTACCCGCGCCGCGGCGGCAGGACGCCGGAGCTCGGCGACCCGAAGACGCTGGAATGGATCGGCCGCTTCCTCGGCCGCATCCATGCGGTGGGGGCCACGAAGCCCTTCGCGCATCGCGAAGCGCTCACCGCGCAGACCTTCGGCCACGATGCGCGCGCGTACCTGTTGTCGACCGACCTCATCCCGGCGGACGTGCTCGAAGCCTGGAAAGCGGCGACCGCGCAGGCGCTGCAGCTCGTCGAAGCGTGTTACGCCCGGGCCGGCGACATCCGCATGATCCGCCTGCACGGCGACTGCCACCCCGGCAACATCCTGTGGACCGACGATGGCCCGCACTTCGTCGACCTGGACGACGCGCGCATGGGGCCGGCGATGCAGGATCTCTGGATGCTGCTTTCGGGCGACCGTGCATCGATGGGTATTCAATTGAACAAGGTGTTGGCCGGATACGAGCAGTTCATGCCTTTCGAGCGGCGCGAGCTGAACCTGCTGGAAGCGCTGCGCACGCTGCGCCTCATCCACTACTCGGCGTGGATCGCGCGGCGCTGGGACGACCCGGCGTTTCCGGCGGCGTTCCCGTGGTTCAACACCCAGCGCTACTGGCAGGACCGCATTCTGGAATTGCGCGAGCAGATCGCGCTCATGCAGGAGGAGCCGGTCAACGCGGATTAGCGCGGAGCGTTTCTTGCTCTGGTGCACGCGATGATCCGCATTCTCTGCCTGCTGCTCCTGGTGTGCGCCGCGGCGCAGGCGCAGGACCCGGCAGCACTGCGCGGCCGCTACGCCGCGCTGCAGGAGGAGCTCGCCAGCAGCCCGTTCGGCCGACCGCTGCACATCGAGTCGGCCGTGGACGGAAATCGCCACCAAGGCGAGGTCCACGCCGTGATCGCCGAGCCCTTCGCCACGGTCGCCGCGGCGCTGGCGCGCCCGGCGCAATGGTGCGAGATCCTCGGCCTGCAGGTGAACGTCAAGCGCTGCACCTCCGCTTCGGCCGGGCTTTCCGCGTACATCACGCGCAAGGCTCGCGACTCGGTCGACGAGGCGCATCGCATCGACTTCCTCTTCGACGTCCCCGCGTCGCGCGCCGATTACCTCCAGGTCAGGCTGCGCGCCGGCGACGGCCCGGTGGGCACGCGCGACTACCAGATCCGGCTGGAAGCGACGCCGCTCGATGGCCAGCGCACCTTCCTGCACCTTTCCTACGGGTACTCGCTGGGCTGGATGGCGCGCCTGGCGATGGACGCCTACCTGGCCGGCAGCGGGCGCGACAAGCGCGGCTTCAGCGTCGAGGGCGGGGAGCGCGGCGTGGTGGAGCGCGCGGCCATGCGACATTACCTCGCCATCGACGCCTACCTCGGATCGAGGGACCTGCCGACCCGGCTGCGCCGCTGGTACGAGGCGATCTCGCGCTACCCGCAGCTCCAGGAGCGCGTCGGCCTCGACGAGTACGTCGCGATGAAGCAGCGCGAGGCGGCCGGCTAGGCCGCCAGCAGCAGCGCCGGATCCACCGCGACGAAATTCAGGTAGACCGAGAAATGCAGGTGCGGGCCGGTGGCGCGGCCGGTCGCGCCGACCTTGCCGATCTGGCGCCCCGCGTCGACGGCGTCTCCGGTTTGCACCTCGATCGACTGCAGATGCGCGTAGAGCGACAGCATGCCTTGCCCGTGATCGAGGATGATCATGTTGCCGGAGAAGAAATAATCGCCGGTGTCGATCACCTTGCCCCGCGCCGCCGCGACCACCGGCGCGCCTGCGGGCGCGGCGATGTCCATGCCGTTGTGGCGATTGCGCAGCTTGCCGTTGAAGTAGCGCTCCAGGCCGAACGAGCTGCTGCGCGGCCCCTCGACCGGCGCGACGAGCGACAGGCTGGCGGGCGGCGCTTCGCTGAAGGTGCGCAGCACGCCGTCGAGGTGCGCGCGCTCGCGCTTGTAGCGCGCGAGATCCTGGTCGGAAAGGTCCACCTGTCCCGGGGGTACGGTCAGGTGCTGGGTCAGGTACTTCTTGGGCAGCACTTCGATCTCGAAGCGCTCGCGCCGGCCGTCCGCGTGCTCGGCCTGCACGCGGATCTTCGCGCCGGGCTTGACCGCCAGCCCGACGCCGATCAGCGCGATCCACTCCTCGCCCTCGCGCGTCACCAGCACGCGGTCGTCGCCGATGCGCACGTGCGGCGGCTGCTCGGCGCGGCCGAGCGAGATCCTTGCCACGCCGCCGGGAAAGGACTTCGCGCGCTCGGCTGCGTAGGCGCGCCAAGTCCACGCCCCCATGGCGAGCGCGGGAAGGCACAGCAGCAACCGGCGGCGATTCAGTCTAGGGAAGCCCGTTACCGAAAAGGCAAGTATGCACCACGGCTCAGCGTGCGACTTCCAGCCGGTTGACCACGCCGCGGATCGCGATCAGCGACCAGGCGTCGAGCTCGGCGCGGCGCTTCTGCTGCTCGTTCGGCACCGCGCCGTCGAGGAACACCACCTTGCCGTTGCAGTCGGTGCGGATCTGCGCCGCGTCCACTTCCGGATCGGCCTCCAGCACCAGGCGCAGCACCTCGCTTACCTCGTCGTCGCGGTCCTCGTAGGCCGGGCGCACCTCGAGCGCGTTCACCACGTCGCGCCGCCCGGGCGTCCACCACGCCACCGCGCCGGCGAAGCGCCGGTGGGACTGGCTGATCACGTGGCCCTCGAGCACGATCACGCCGTCGGCGACCGAGATCTGGATCTCGCCCGCCGGGTTTTCGCTCACGCGGCGCAACACTTCCATGCGCCCGTTGATGCGCGCGCTCAGGCTGCAGCCGCGCAGCTCGGGCTGGCCGAGCAAGAGACGCGCCGCCGAGTCGCGCACCGCGCCGTCGCCGCGCCGCTCGCCGGGCGCGATGCGCAGGCGGTCGACCACGCTGCGCACGCCCTGCACCGCGCCGGCGAGCTGCAGGGCGAGGCGCTTGGCCGCCACGTCGGCGACCTCGCCTTCGAGGGTCACGGTGCCGTCGGCGGCGGCGATGTGGATGGGGTGGCGGTGGATGTTGATTCTGGGCTCGCGCTCGAGCGCGGCGTGGACCTGGCTGGTGGTACCCCTGGGGTTCATCGAGTCTCCTTTCAAGCCAGTTAGGCCGTGCGAAGGCGCAGGAGTTTCACCCCGGCCACCACGATGAGCGGCAGCGCGAGCCCGATCAGCGCCGCGACGATCATGAGCATGCCGAGCTCGCCGTAGTCGCCGCGCTGGATGGTGAACGCGCGGTTCAGGTACACGGTCCCGAGCTGCGACGCGGCGAGCGCCAGGTTCGAGAACGACGCCATCACCGCGAAGTAAGTGGCCTTGAGGTTGGCCGGCGCCGAGTTGGCGATCCAGGCGAGCATCGGGATCATGGCGATCTGCCCGAGCGGCGACTCGAGCGCGGTGTTGATGAGCGCGATCACGCGCGCGTCCACCAGCCCGCCGGTGCGCGCCGCGGTCCATTCGTGCAGGCCGTAGTACATGCCGATGATCGGCGCCGAGAGCAGCGCCGCCGCGACGCTCAGCACCACCACGATGGTGGCGATCGAGTTCTCGGCCATGAAGCGGCGCAGCGCGAACATGCCGGCGAGCGTGAGCGCGTAGGTCACGAGCTGCAGCTGGCCGAAAAAGCCCTCGTCGAACTTGAGCACGTCCATCATCCACCACGTGGTGCCGTCGCCGGTGGCCGGCATGCTGCGGTAGACGAACAGCACGAGCGCGGTGGCGACCAGCACCTGCCTCGCCGCCGGCTCGAGCTCGCGCGCGAGCCGCCACAGCAGGAACACGATGATCGCGAGCGAGCCGAGGAAGACGAGCTCCTGCGCGTACGGCGCGTCGCCCAGCCCGACCGCGAGCGTGATCGCGACGAACGCCACGCTGCCGCCGAGCACCGGCCAGTTCGGACGCGTCGGCTGCGCGCTCTCGCGCTCGTGCTTGAGAAAGCGGTGCAGGACGACGCCGAGCACCGAGAGCAGCGGAATGATCAATGCCGCCGTGTAGACGTCGGCGTAGAGGCCGAGCTTGCGCTCCTTCGGCAGGTCCTCGGTGCCGGCGAAGATATAGATGTTCGCCGCGGCGACCAGCGCGAGCCCGCCGATCACCGCCACGCGCCCGAGCGTCTGCATGGTGGTGTGCATGCTCTTCTGCGTATGCTGGTCGAAGGGTTTCCCCGTCCCGTCCATGCGGGGCACCGCTTCCACCGTCATGGCGTCGGCCACCGCGTCCTGGATCATGTAGCCGGTCGGCGCGAGCAGCGCGGCGAGGATGTACCAGCGCTCCGCGCTCATGGTGGCGCGCATCGCCTGCAGGTCGGTGGTGAGCCCGACCATGATGAGCAGGCTCGCGGCGATGATGCCGGCGCCCAGCCACACGAGCAGCGCCTTCCAGCGCCAGATCAGGTCCACCACGTGGCCCACCGGCATCTTGAGCGCCCACGGAATCCCGGCCCAGAAGGCGAGCGCGGCGAGCGCGGCCGGCGAAAGATCGAGGTAGTCGCGCACGAAGAAGGTGCCG
>DASVFV010000199.1:0-5588 GCA_036379875.1 Burkholderiales bacterium
GGTCACGCTGTGGGGCGAGGGCCTGTCGGCGGACGAGGTGGCCGGCGCGGCGGGCACGCTCAGCTACGAGCTGCTCTGCAAGGTCACGCCGCGCGTGCCGGTCGTGGACGCGCCATGAAGCGCAAGACCGCTTACGTCTGCTCGGAGTGCGGGGCGACCGCGCTGCAATGGTTCGGCTCCTGCCCCTCTTGCGGCACGGCCGGCACGCTCACCGAGACCGCGGCCGAGCGCGGCGGCGCGCGTGGCATGAAGGCCGGGCCGAGCGTGCCGCTCGCCGAAGTGCAGCCGAGGGACCTGGAGCGCATGCCGACCGGGATCGCCGAGCTCGACCGCGCGCTCGGCGGCGGCCTGGTGGCGGGGCAGGTGGTGCTGCTCGGCGGCGACCCGGGCATCGGCAAGTCGACGCTGCTTCTGCAGGCGCTCAGCACGCTTGCCGATTCCGTGCTCTACCTGACGGGCGAGGAATCGGTCGAGCAGGTGGCGCTGCGCGCGCGGCGCCTGGGCGTCGAGACCGCGGGCGTGCACCTGCTCGCCGAGACGCAGCTCGAGCGCGTGCTCGGCGCGCTCGAGCACGCGCGCCCGCGCGTGGCGGTGATCGACTCGATCCAGACCCAATGGTCCGAGACGCTGCAGTCCGCGCCCGGCTCGGTGGCGCAGGTGCGCGAATGCGCGGCGCAGCTCACGCGCCACGCCAAGCGCGCCGGCACCGCGCTCTTCATCGTCGGCCACGTGACCAAGGAAGGCGCGATCGCCGGGCCGCGCGTGCTCGAGCACATCGTCGACACCGTGCTCTATTTCGAGGGCGATCCGCACTCCGCTTTCCGCCTTGTGCGCGCGGTGAAAAACCGCTTCGGCGCGGTGAACGAGCTCGGCGTGTTCGCCATGACCGAGAAGGGGCTGCGCGGGGTCAGCAATCCGTCCAAGCTGTTCCTCTCCAGCCATGAAAAGCCGGTGCCGGGTTCCTGCGTGCTCGCCACGCTGGAAGGCACGCGGCCGCTGCTGGTGGAGATCCAGGCGCTGGTCGATCCGGCGCACACGCCGAATGCGCGGCGCCTCTCGGTCGGCCTGGAGGCGAACCGGCTCGCCATGCTGCTCGCGGTGCTGCATCGCCACGCCGGCATCGCTTGCTGGGAGCAGGACGTGTTCGTGAACGCGGTGGGCGGCGTGCGCATCGGCGAGCCGGCCGCGGACCTCGCCGTTTGCCTGGCCGTGGTGTCATCCCTTACGGACAAGCCCATCCCGGGAAAGGTGCTGGCCTTCGGCGAGATCGGCCTCGCCGGCGAGGTGCGTCCCGCGCCGCGCGGCCAGGAGCGGCTCAGGGAAGCGGCGAAGCTCGGCTTCGAGAAGGCGATCGTGCCGAAGGCCAATCTGCCGAAGACGAAGATCGAGGGCCTCGAGACGCTCGGCGTAGAACGTATCGACCAGGCGGTTCGCTTGCTCCGGGAGCTGTAGTCGCGATACTGCGCGCGAGACGCGGGCTGCGCGGATTCACTTCGAGCTCGCGCGTGAGCGGCAGGATCACGAGGTCCATGTCCTCCATCGCGATCGAGCCGACCACCACCTGGTCGCCGAGCACGATCGCGCCCATGAAGCCGGCGCGGTTCTTGAAGCGCACCTCGAGCGGGCCGACGTAGGGCACCACGCGCCGCGCGCCGTTGGCGAGCAGCAGCTCTCGCTCGCCGAGCTTCTCGAGCTGCAGCTGGTCGCAGACGTACTGTGGAATGAAGACGTGCAGCGCCGCGGAATCGACCAGCGCGTCGGCTTGCAGCGCCAGCGAGGGCATGCGCGCATTACGCAGATGGATGGAGTTCATGGGCCATCCTAATCCGCAAAGGGGAAATGTATTACCCGGGTAGTCGCGCTCTCAGACTGAAGGCGGGTTGCGGTCTGGAAACGTGCTGCGCTGGTGCCAGGCCGGATACGACGGTTGCACCGCGCTGGCGGCGTCCAGCTTCTTCACCTGCTCCGCGCTCAGCTTCCAGCCGATTGCGCCGAGGTTCTGCCTCAGTTGTTCTTCGTTTCGCGCGCCAACGATCACGGTGGCGATCGAAGGCCGCCCGAGCAGCCAGTTGAGCGCGACCTGCGCGATGGTCTTGCCGACCTCGCGGCTCACTGCGTCCAGGGCGTCTACTACCTTATAGAGGTAATCGTCGCTCACCTGCGGGCCGCGGCCGGCCTGCGAGGGGCTGTTCAGCCGGTTGTCCTTGGGCGGCGGCTGACCGCGGCGAAACTTGCCGGTCAGCCGTCCCCAGCCGAGCGGGCTCCAGACTACGGTGCCGATTTTCTGGTCGAGCGCCAGCGGCATCAGCTCCCATTCGTAGTCGCGCCCGATCAGCGAGTAATACGCCTGGTGCGCTACGTAGCGCGCGAGGCCGTACCGTTCCGAGATCGCGAGCGATTTCATCAGGTGCCAGCCAGAGAAATTGGAGCAGCCGATGTAGCGGATCTTCCCCGCGCGCACCAGGTCGTCGAGGGTCTGCAGCGCTTCCTCGACCGGGGTCATCGCGTCGAACGAGTGCAGCTGGTAGAGGTCGATGTAGTCGGTGCCGAGGCGCTTCAGGCTCGCTTCCACCGCGCGCAGCAGCGAGTGGCGCGAGGAGCCCACGTCGTTCGGCCCCGGCCCGCGCCGGAACGTACCCTTGGTCGAGATGAGTACCTTGTCGCGCCGCCCCTTGATCGCCTGGCCGAGGATTTCCTCCGCCAGGCCGTTCGAGTAGCCGTCGGCCGAGTCGAACATGGTCACGCCGGCTTCCAGGCAGATGTCGACCATGCGCGTCGCTTCCTTCACGTCGGCCGAGCCCCACGCCTTGAAGAATTCGTTGCCGCCGCCGAAGGTGCCGGTGCCGAGGGTGAGCTCGGGCACCATGAAGCCCGAGCCGCCGAGTCGCCTGTAGTCCATCAGCTCTCCATGATCAGTTTGGCCGCGCGCACGCCGCTGCGCACCGCGGCCTCCAGCGTGGGCGGGTATTCGGCGTCAGTGTAGTCGCCGGCAAGGATCACGCCGTCCGATTTCACATCCGGGCGCTTGAGGCCCGGCGTGCAGGAGATCGTGGCGCGCTTCTCCGCGATGACCCGCGTCCACGAGGGTTCTTCCAGCACCAATTTTTCCTTCAGCAATTCTCCGTGGCAGCGCTGCGCAACTTCATCCCGGGTCATCTGCTGGTGGTCGCCCTGCGCGCTGATCACGCACGCGAGGCGGCCTGTCTCGCCGAGCAGGGCGCCGCGGTCGAACACCCATTGCACCAGCCCGTCCGAAAGGCCGAGCATGGGGAAGGGCAGGCGCGTCTTCTCGCCGTACTGCAGGTAGCACGTGTAAATCGGCTGGTAGCTGAACTCCGGCGCCTGGGGCATCAGCGTCCTCAGCTGGTGCGGGCCGACGGCCACGATGACGCGCTCGTATTCCTTCAGGTCGTCCAGGTTCCGAACCGTGCTGCCGCAACGCAACTCACCCCCATGCGCTTGGAGGTACTGGGCCGCCGGTTCTGGAAAAAGGCGCGACAGATCCTTGCGCGGCAGAACGAGGTCGCTCGCGCCGGGGCCGCCGGCCAGCGTGTCGCGCAGCGCGGCGAGGAAGGCGTTGGTCGAAGCCTGGTCGAGCGGGGTGTTCAGCGCAGAAACGCAGAGCGGCCCCCACAGGTGGTGGCGCATGCGCCCGTGCTGGCCTTGCTGGTCGAGAAACTGCTGCACCGTGATGTCCGGCTCGACGCGGAAATTCATGCGCCTGAGCGCAGCCATGAAGCCGAGCGTGCCGAGCTTCTCGCCGAGCGGCACGCCGCGCGCGAGGAGCAGGCCGGCGAGGCCGGCGCGAAACGAAAAGCCGTTCGCATACCGGATCTCGAGCGGCAGGCGCAGCAGGGCGTCGGAGGAGACGCCGACGAGCTGCATCAGGCGGAACAGCTCGGTATAGGCGCCGACGAAAATGTGCTGCCCGTTGTCGAGCTCGTGGCCTTGCGAGACTACGCGTCGCGCCCGCCCGCCGGGCAGCGGGCCCGATTCGAACACGGTGACCGGCACGCCGCGCTCGGCGAGCGTCACCGCCGCGGCCATGCCGGCGTAGCCGCCCCCGACGATGGCTACGCCGTGACCCAAGTTCTCCAGGCGATCCAGAACTTGCGCAGCGGAGTCAGGGAGGTCTTTCCGCTCAGCACGCGAAAGCCGTCGCGCTCGATCTCGTCGAGCAGCGTGCGGTAGATCGCCGCCATGATGAGCCCGGGGCGCTGGGCGCGGCGGTCTTCCCGGGGCAGCGATTGCATCGCCTTCCCGTAGTGCTCGCGCGCCCGCGCGGCCTCGAAGGCCATGAGCTTGCGGAACTCGGGGGTCTGCTTCGCATTCAGGATGTCGGCGGCCGGCACGCCGAACTGCTTGAGATCGGCCATCGGCAGGTAGATGCGGTTCTTGCGCGCGTCCTCGCCGACGTCGCGGATGATGTTGGTGAGCTGGAACGCGATGCCGAGCGAGCGCGCGTACTCGAGCGTGCGCGCGTCGCGGTAGCCGAAGATGCCGGCGGCGAGCAGCCCGACTGCGCCGGCGACGCGATAGCAGTACTTCTCGAGCCCGGGCCAGTCCAGGTAGCGCGACTGCGTGAGGTCCATCTCCATTCCGTCGATGATGTCATTCATCTTGTCTTCGGAAATGGCGCAGGTCTCGATGTGGGGTTGCAAAGCCTTGGTCACCGGGTGCTGCGCGTTGCCGGAAAAGAGATTCGCCACCTCCGCGCGCCACCAGGCGAGCTTGGCCGCCGCGATTTGCGGCTCGTGCGTCTCGTCGACCACGTCGTCGACTTCGCGGCAGAAGGCGTACAGCGCGGTGATCGCGCGGCGGCGCTGCGGCGGGAGAAAGAGGAACGCGTAATAGAAGCTCGAGCCGCTCGCCGCGGCCTTCTTCTGGCAGTACTCGTCGGGCGTCATACCGCTTTCATCAGCACCACCGGCCAATCGAAGGCGCGCAGCTTCGGGCGGTGGCGGAACACGTCGTAGCCGGCGCGCTCGATCTTCTCGAGGATGCGCAGCCCGCCCTGCACCGTGGCGCGGATTTCCAGGCCGATGCGGCCCGGCAGGGCGTGGCCCAGGTGTTTTCCCGAGAGCATCAAGGCGCGCGAGCGGTCCACTTGAAATTTCATCAACCCCTGCCATGCCGAGTCGCAGATCTTCTCGACAAGGTGTCGTTCCGCCACGCCAAAGCGCGCCATCTCGTCCTGCGGCAGGTACACGCGGCGATCCTTCGTGTAGTCGACGTCCACGTCCTGCCAGAAATTGATGAGCTGCAGCGCGGTGCAGATCGAGTCCGAGGCGGCCAGATTTGAATCACTCGTTCGTTTGAACAGGTGGAGCAGCAGCCGCCCGACCGGGTTGGCCGAGCGGCGGCAGTAATCGAGCAGCTCGGCAAAATCTGCATAGCGCTTCTTGGTCACGTCCTGCGCGAAGGCGTCGAGCAGGTCGGCGAACAGGCCGGCCGGAAGCTCATGTTCGCGAATGATTTTCCGCAGCTCCTCGAACAGCGGCGAGGCGGGCGCGGCGAGCTGCGCGCGGTAGTCGTTTAACCTGGCGAGGCGTATCTCGGGAGCGTCGTCGCCTTCGTCGGCGAAATCG
>DASVFV010000200.1:0-5639 GCA_036379875.1 Burkholderiales bacterium
TGGCGAACGAGAAGGTGCCGCCGCAGCAGCCGGCGCCGGAAGCGCAGCGCAAGGTGCTGGCGCGCGGAAACTTCGTGCACGCCAACCCGAACGATCCGATCCACTACGGCAAGGGACGCGTGACGGTGTACGAAGGGCTGGTGCACCTCGAGCCCGACTTCGAGGTCGGCCCGGGGCCGAAGTACCACGTCTACCTCGTGCCGGAGAAAGAGGTGATGCCCTCGACCAACGTCGAGAAGCTGATGTTCATCGACCTCGGGCGGCTGAAGGCGTTCAAGGGCAGCCAGAACTTCGAGATCCCCGGCGGCGTGGAGATCGCCAAGTACGGCAGCGTGGTGATCTGGTGCGAGCAGTTCGGCGTGCTGATTTCGCCGGCGAAGTTGGGACCGCCTTGAGAAAAAGCAAACGGGATCCCCGCCTTCGCGGGGATGACCATTTAGTTCCTTTAAAAACCTAGCGGTCGAGCCGGACGCGTACGGCAAGCCCGGGCGGCTCGACGCCGGGCCGCGCATCGGCGAGCGCGATGCTGCCGCGGTGGCGCTGCACGATGGCGCGCGCGATCGGCAGGCCGAGGCCGCTGCCGCGCGTCTGGTCGCCGGGCAGGCGGTGGAAGCGCAGGAACACGCGCTCGCGCTCGTCGGCCGGGATGCCGGGGCCGGCGTCCACCACCGCGATGTCCACGCCCGCCGGGTCCTCGCGCACTGAAACGGTGACCTGGCTTTCGCGCGGCGCGTAGCGCAGCGCGTTGTCCACCAGGTTGGCGATCAGCGAGCGCAGCTCGGAGGCCGCGCCGGTCACCACCGCGGGTCCCGGCGCGTCGGCGCCGAGGTCGATGCCGAGCGCCTCGGCCTGCGCGGCGAAGCTGCCCACCACCGAGCGCGCGATCTCGGCCACGTCTAGCGGCGCGTGCGGCTCGGACTGCTGGCCCGGCTCGAGGCGCGCGAGATCGAGGAGCTGCTGCACCAGGCGGCTCGCGCGCTCGATGCCCTGGCGCAGCTCGTCGAACGCGGCGGCGCGCGCCTGGCCCTCGGGCGCGCGCGCGGCGAGCTGGACCTGCAGCGCGAGCGCGGCGATCGGCGAGCGCAGCTCGTGCGCCGCGTCGGCGAAGAAGTTGCGCTGCATCTCGATCGAGGCGCCGAGGCGCGCGAGCAGCGCGTTGATCTGCTCGACGAGCGGCGCGAGCTCGCGCGGCACGCCCTCGAGCGGCAGCGGGTCGAGGCGCGCCGCGTCGCGGTCGCGCACCCGGCCGGAAGTCTCGGTGAGCGGCGCCAGGCCGCGGCTCAGCACGCCCACCACCAGCGCGACGACCAGCGGGATGAAGAGCAGCACCGGGATCGACATCTGCAGCGCGAGCTCGCGCGCGACCAGCACGCGCGACACCTCGGGCTGCGCGACCTGCACCACGCCCTCGGGCGTGACGTGCGTGTAGACGCGCCAGGCCTCGCCGTAGCTTTCCACTTCGGTGAAGCCGGCCGCGAAGCTGCGCGGCGCCTCGAACGGGTGCGCGGGCAGCAGGGTCTCGAAGAACACGCGCCCCTTCCCGTCGTAGGCGCGCACCGCGTAGACGAAGTCCTCGCGCGCCACGCGGATCGTGGTGCCCTGCTCGCGCCAGTCCTCGCGCAGGTGCACCGCGCGCGCCACCTGGCGCAGCTCCTCGTCGAACACGCGGTCGAGCTGCGCGCGCGCGAAGAAATAGGTGGCGGCGAGCAGCGCGACGGTGCCGAGGGCGAGCGCGGCCGCCAGCCACAGGACCAGGTTCGCCCTGATCGACCTCACTCGACGGGGGCGATGCGGTAGCCGACGCCTCGGACGTTGCGGATCAGCTCGGGGGCGAGCTTGCGCCGCAGGTGATGCAGGTGCACTTCGACGGTGTTGCTGCCGACCTCCTCGCCCCAGCCGTACACCGCTTCCTCGAGCTTCTCGCGCGACACCACTGCGCCCGGCTCCTTGAGCAGCGTCTCGAGCACCGCGAACTCGCGCGCCGAGAGCTCGACCGGCGCGCCGCGGAACGTGACGCGGCGCTGCACCGGGTCGAGCACCAGCGCGCCGCAGGAGATCTCGGGGCTGCCGCGCCCGGCGCGGCGGCGGATCACCGCGCGCGCGCGCGCCAGCAGCTCGTCCAGGTCGAACGGTTTTACCAGGTAGTCGTCGGCGCCGCTGTCCAGGCCCTCGATGCGGTCCGACAGGCCGTCGCGCGCGGTAATCACCATCACGGGCACGTCGCTGCCGCGCTTGCGCAGCGACTTCAGCACCTCGAGGCCGTCCTTGCGCGGCAGGCCGAGGTCGAGGAGCGCGAGGTCGTAGGCCGCGCCCGACAGCGCGAGCTCGGCCGCGCCGCCGTCGCGCACCCAGTCCACCGCGTAGCCGCCCGCGCGCAGGCCGTTCGCGACCGCGCGGCCGATCATCGGGTCGTCCTCGACGACGAGTACTCGCATGGCTTTCGATACCATTGCGCGGCGCGCCGCGTCAATCCTGCGCGCGGCGGCTTAAGCGGCGCTTAAGGGACCCCCGGCTAGATTCGCACCGGTATGCCCGGACGCCTGCGCTTCGTGGCGGCGCTCACCTTGCTGTCCATTCCCCTCGCGCTGCAAGCCGAGCTCGCGACCGAGCGCTACGCGCCGGCGCAGCTCAGCATGGCGCAGGCCATGCTCGAGCGCGCCAAGGCGAGCGCCGCGCTCGGCGAGGCCCGGCGCGCGGCCAAGCTCGCCTGGCAGGCGCGCCTGGACGCGGCCCTGACCTGGCGCATGACCGAGTCGGAGCAGCTGCGCTCCGACGCGCTGTCGGTGCGGCGCGCCGCCGACTCGCTCATCTCGAGGCTCGCCGCGCAACGATGAGGGCGGTCATGGCGGCCGCGCTCACGGCGGCGATCTGCGCATGCGCGCAGCAACCGCCGGCGCCGGTGCCCGCCGGGCCGCTGCCCGGCACCATCGGCGTGCTGGTGCGCGCGCAGGGCGACGTCGTGGTGATCGACGCGGTGCGCGAGCACAGCGCGGCCGCGCGCATCGGCCTGCGCCCCGGCGACGTGGTGGTGCGGCTGAACGGCGAATCGATCGCCAGCCCGCGCCAGTTCTATCGCCTGGTGATCGACAGCCCGCCCGGCAGCGAGGTGACCCTCGACGTGCTGCACGACGGCAAGCCGGCCGTCTATGTCCTGCCGGTGCGACAGGCCGATACCACGCCGCATGCCTAGGTTGCGCGCAAGCGCGAGAAGACGTTAAGCGCGGCTTAAGCATTGGCGCGCGATGCTCGGCGCCGATGCCGGTCTTCTTCTCCCCTCTCGCGCAGGCGGCGGCGACGATCGACCGCTTGCCGAATGGACCGGCATCACCCATTTCCCGGCGCGCCAGGCGCATGAAAGAAAGCGCGGGCGTCGATGCGGCTTCCTTGCACAACCCCAATCCACGGAGACCCATCCGCACCGTGCCCGCTGACTGCACGATGCGCGAGCGACCCTTAAGGGCCGCTTAAGGGTCGGCGCGCCATCCTGCCAGCGCTGGAGGAGGAGGAACGACGGCACGCGCGATGCCAGGGATTTTTCCCTTTCACCCCACGCCCCTGGCATCGCGCGGCGCCTCTGCCGGTTAAGTCCCCACAAAGGCGTTCGACAACCCTGTAGCCAACCGACTACGCCAAATTCGGGTCGTTGCGGCTTAGTCGCGCGGTCGCGCTTTGTTACAGTGCGGCCGCAAAACGATAAGTCCTCCGACCCATGCAAGCGAACGCGGACGCAACAGCCGTCGCGGCCGGCATCCCCGGCCTCGACAACATCCTCGGCGGCGGCTTCACCCCGAACCGCATCTACCTCGTCGAGGGCGACCCGGGCTCGGGCAAGACCACGCTCGCGCTGCAGTACCTGCTGGAAGGCCGCCGCCGCGGCGAAAGCGGCATGTACGTGTCGCTCTCCGAGACCAAGGAAGAGCTGGACGGCGTGGCGCGCTCGCACGGCTGGACGCTCGAGGGCATCCACTGCCACGAGCTGCTGCCCTCCGACGAGAGCCTGCTGCCCGACGCGCAGTCGCGCCTCTTCCACCCCTCGGAAGTCGAGCTGTCCGACACCACGCGCGCGATCCTCGGCGAAGTGGAGCGGCGCAAGCCCTCGCGCGTGGTGTTCGACTCGCTCTCGGAGATGCGCCTGCTCGCCCAGCACCCGCTGCGCTACCGCCGCCAGGTGCTGGCGCTCAAGCAATTCTTCATCGGCCGCGAGTGCACCGTGCTGCTGCTCGACGACCGCACCTCGGCCGACAACGACCTGCAGCTGCACAGCCTCGCGCACGGCGTGATCTCGCTCGAGCACGTGGCGCAGGAATACGGCGCCGAGCGCCGCCGCCTGCGCGTGATGAAGATGCGCGGCCGCCCGTTCCGCGGCGGCTTCCACGACTTCATCATCCGCAGCGGCGGGCTCGACGTGTTCCCGCGCCTGGTGGCCGCCGAGCACCACCGCCTGTTCGACGGCGAGCCGCTGAAGAGCGGCGTGCCCGAGCTCGACAAGCTGGCCGGCGGAGGGCTGCACCGCGGCACCAGCACGCTCTTGATGGGCCCGGCGGGCACCGGCAAGTCCACCATCGCCACGCAGTACGCGGTGTGCGCGGCCGAGCGCGGCGAGCGCTCGGTGCTCTTCGCCTTCGACGAGAGCGTGGCAACGCTCATCACGCGCTCGGAAGGCCTCGGCATCCCGCTCAAGAAGCACATCGACGCGCAGCGCATCCGCGTCCAGCAGGTCGATCCGGGCGAGCTCTCGCCCGGCGAATTCATCTACGGCATCCGCCGCGCGGTCGAGCAGGACGGCGCGCGCGTGGTGGTGATCGACAGCCTGAACGGCTACCTGAACGCCATGCCGGAGGAGCGCTACCTCACCATCCAGCTGCACGAGATGCTCAGCTACCTCGGCCAGCAGGGCGTGGTCACGCTGATGGTGATGGCGCAGCGCGGCCTGCTCGGCGCCGGCATGCAGACCCCGGTGGACGCGAGCTACCTCGCCGACACCGTGGTCGCGCTGCGCTACTTCGAGGCGCGCGGCGCGCTGCGGCGCGCGATCTCGGTGGTCAAGAAGCGCAGCGGCATGCACGAGGACACGCTGCGCGAGCTGCGCCTTACGCGCGGCGGCGTGGCGCTCGGCGAGCCGCTGCACGACTTCCATGGAGTGATGTCCGGCATCCCTGTCATCGCGAAGGAAGACGGGGACCTTGCAACACGCTGAGCCGCGCTTCCGCGAGGAAGCCGTGCTGATCCTCGCGCCGACGCCCAAGGACGCCGCGCTGTCGCGCAAGATCCTCGAGGAAGCCGGGCTCGAATGCGCGGTGTGCCGCGACGTCGGCGAGCTGTGCAGCGCGATCGACGACGGCGCCGGCGTGGCGATGCTCGGCGAGGAAGCGCTCACCCCCGAGAGCGTCAACCTGCTGCGCCTCGCGATCCGCCGCCAGCCGGCGTGGTCGGACTTCCCGCTGCTCATCCTCACCGAGGAGGGCGCCGATTCCGAGGTGGTGCTGCGCACCCTCGAGACGCTCGGCAACGTCACGCTGCTCGAGCGCCCGGTGCGCGTCACCGCGCTGGCGAGCGCGGTGCACAGCGCCTTGCGCGCGCGCGAGCGCCAGTACCAGACGCGGGCGTATCTATGGGAGCGCGAGGACGCGGACCGGCGC
>DASVFV010000201.1:0-5428 GCA_036379875.1 Burkholderiales bacterium
GTGCCCGGTGACGGTGGCCTGGTCGGAGAACGAGTCGGCCGAGTTCTACCGCCAGTCGCAGGAGTTCGCCGAGCGCCTCGGCGCGCTCGTATTGATCGGCAAGGGGCTCAACCACTTCACGATGCTCGAAACAATGGCCGATCCGCGCTCCCCGCTCGGCCGCGCGGCGCTTAACATGCTGGCGTGAAGGCGAGAAACGGCAAGCCGGTGGTCGTCGCCGGCGGGGGCATCGGCGGCCTGGCCGCGGCGCTCGCGCTGGCACGCAAGGGCTTTCGCTCGGTGGTGCTCGAGCAGGCGCACCAGTTCGGCGAGATCGGCGCCGGCATCCAGATCGCGCCCAACGCCTGGCACGCGCTCGACGCGCTCGGCGTCGGCGCGCTGGTGAAGAAGGAGGCGGTGTTCGTCGAGCACCTGTTCATGTTCGACGGGGTGAGCGGCGAGAAGATCATCGACGTGCCGCTCGACAAGCGCTTCGCGAAGCGCTTCGGCAACCCCTACGCCGTGACCCACCGCGCCGACATCCACGGCTCGCTGCTCGACGGCTGCAAGGCGCTGCCCGAGCTGATCGAGCTGCGCACCAGCACGCGCGTCACCGGCTTCGAGCAGGATGGTTCTTCCGTAAGAGTGAAAACGGAGCAAGGAACCATCGAGGGCACCGCGCTGGTCGCCGCCGACGGCGGCCGCTCGGTGATCCGCGAGAAGATCGTCGGCGACCCGCTGCCGCCGATCACCGGGCACATGTGCTACCGCGCGGTGCTCAACATCGACGACGTGCCGAAGGACCTGCGCCTGCCCGCCGCCACGCTCTGGGCCGGGCACAACACCCACATCGTCCACTACCCGCTGCGCGGCTGGAAGCTCTTCAACCTGGTGGCCACCGTAATCGGCAAGCACACCAGCGGCGGCCACAACGAGCTCGCCACGCCGCAGGAGGCGCTGCCGTTCTTCTCGCACTACTGCGACCAGGTCATGAAGCTGATGCGCACGCCGAAGGAGTTCCGGCGCTGGATGCTGCTCTACCGCCAGCCGGTGGACAACTGGCTGCAGGGCCGCGTCGCGCTGCTCGGCGACGCCGCGCACTTCATGCTGCAGTACATGGCGCAGGGCGCCGCGATGGCGATGGAAGACGCGGTGTGCCTGGGCGCGTGCGCCGACGCCGCGGACGGCGATTTCGAGAAGGCATTCTCAAAGTATCAGCAACAAAGAATCGTCCGCGCCACGCGCGTCCAGGTCTCGGCGAACGAGCTGGTCGGCATGATCTTCCACGTGCCCGACGGCCTGCAGCGCCTGGTGCGCAACGACATCTACCGCGGGCGCCCGCCCGAGCGCTTCTACGACGCCCTCGAGTGGGTGTTCAGCGCGCCGGACTATGTGCGGAATTTCCGCGCTGGAGCAAATGCGCGCCGATCTCCGCTACCGAGCGCACGCCGCAAAGCTGCATCGCGCGCACCAGCTCGCTCGACAGGATCTCGAGCGCGCGCAGCGCGCCAGGCTCCCCGCCCGCCATCGCGCCGAAGAGCGTCGCCCGCCCGGTAAGCACCGCGTGCGCGCCGAGCGCGCGCGCTTTGAGCACGTCCACGCCGCGGCGTACCCCGCCGTCGAGCAGCACCGTCATTTTCGAAGAAACAGCTTTGGAGACTTCCGGCAAAGCGTCCAACGTGGCCGCCGCGCCGTCCAGCTGTCGTCCGCCGTGGTTCGAGACCACCACGCCGTCGCAGCCGATCGCGGCGGCACGCTCGGCGTCATCGGGGCGCTCGACGCCCTTGAGGAGCAGCTTGCCCGGCCAGAGCTCGCGCAGCTTCTGGATGTAGCCCCAGTCGAGCCCGGCGTCCATCTCGCGCCCGACCGCGGTGACGATGTCGGTGCCGGCCGGCGTGCTGAACTTGTAGCCGGCCAGGTTGGCCATGCCCGGCAGGCCGTGGCGCAGCATGTCGAGCGCCCAGGTCAGCTTGAAGATCACATCCTTGGAGTTGCGCCAGTTCGGGCTATAGGGCGTATGGAAGCCGTTGCGCGGATCGCGCTCGCGCTTGCCGGATACCGGAAGGTCGACGGTCACCAGGATCGCCTCGTAGCCGGCGTTCTTTGCTCTTAGAACTAGCTGGTTTCTAAATTCAACATCGCGTACACAGTAAAGCTGAAACCAAAGCCGACCGCCCACTTCCTCGGCGACGCGCTCGATGGTGAACGCCGAGGGCGTGGCCATCGTGAACGGCACGCCGTACGCCTTCGCCGCGCGCGCGAGGATCAGCTCGGCGCCGAAGCGGCCGGCGCTGATGCCGCCGGTGGGGGCAATGGCGAGCGGCATCGCCGACGGTTTTCCAAACAGATCGACTTTCAAATCAACCGAAGAAACGTCGACCAGCACTTTCGGCAGCAGCCGCACGCGCTCGAAAGCCGCGCGGTTCTCGCGCAGCGTCACCTCGTCCTCGGCGCCGCCGTCGAAGAAATCGAAGATCGCGCGCGGCAGCCGGCGCTTCGCCAGCAGCCGCAGGTCTTCTACGTTGACTGCGTCAGCGAGGTTTGGCACTCGGGCAGTGGCGCACGCCGGCGACGAAAGTGCAGGAGTCACGCGCCGGCGGGGGTACCTGCTCTGCGCGGATGTGATGCGGCGAAGGCTCGGGGGGCGCCGGGCGCGGCACGAGCGCGGTCCAGATGCCGAGCGCGATCCAGGCCGCCGCACTGCCCCCGGCGTGCGCGGCGGGCGAAACGGCGAGCGCCAGGATCAGAAGCAGGCGGCAAAGTGGCGGCATAATTGGCGGCTCACTCTAAACGACGGCCCAGAAGCTCGGCAACAACCTCAACGGACAGCCATGAAACCAGGCAACAAGGTCAAGCGAATCGAGGGCGTGCTCTCGCCCGTCATCACCCCGTTCAAGAAGGACTACTCGCCCGACGCCGAGCGCTTCGTGCGCCATTGCCGCTGGCTGCTCAAGTCGGGCTGCGCCGGCCTTGCGGTGTTCGGCACCAACAGCGAAGCCAATTCGATGTCGGTCGGCGAAAAGAGAAAGCTCCTGGAAGCGCTGGTCGCCGGCGGCGTGCCGGCCGCGTCGCTGATGCCGGGCACCGGGCACTGCGCGCTCAGCGACTCGATCGAGATGACGCGCGCCGCGGTGGAGCTCGGCTGCGCCGGCGTGCTGATGCTGCCGCCCTTCTACTACAAGGGCGTGTCCGACGAGGGCCTGTACCGCAACTTCGCCGAGGTGATCGAGCGCGTGGGCGACGAGCGCCTTTCGCTGTACCTGTATCACATCCCGCCAGTGGCCCAGGTGGCGATCACGCTTCCGCTCATAGAGCGTTTGTTGAGCAAATACCCGGGCATCGTCGCAGGTGTGAAAGATTCTTCGGGCGACTGGTCGAACACCAAGGCCATGCTCGACAACTTCGCCAAGGGCGGCTTCGACGTGTTCGCCGGCAGCGAGGTGTTCCTGCTCGACAACATGCGCAACGGCGGCAAGGGCTGCATCACCGCCACCGGCAACATCAACCCCGGCCCGATCTCGAACGTGTACAAGAACTGGCGCTCGGCCGAGGCCGACAAGCTGCAGGCCGGCATCACGGCGACGCGCAAGATCGTGCAGAAGCAGCCGATGATCCCGGCGCTCAAGACCGCGGTGGCGCACTTCGGCAACGACCCGCAGTGGAAGACCTGCCGGCCGCCGCTCGTCGAGCTCACTTCCGCGCAGGAAGAGGAATTGATCCGCGACCTCAAGGCCGCGGGATTCACGATGCCCGGCCTGGCGGGTTGAAGACCGCCCTCGTTACCGGCGCGGGGCGCGGCATCGGTCGCGCCGCGGCGGACGCGCTGCAGAAGGCCGGCCTGAAGGTGCTACGGCTGGACGTGGAAGGCGAGATCGCCTTCGACCTCACCAACCTCGCCGGCATTCCCAGGCTGGTCGACGGCCTGGGCGAGATCGACGTGCTGGTCAACAACGCCGGCGTGCAGAACGCCGTGTCGATCGACAAGTACACCGACGAGCAGCGCGCGCGCATCATCCGCGTCAACCTCGAGGCGCCGGTGGCGCTCATCCAGGCCGTTTCGAGCGGCATGAAGAAAAGAAGAAACGGGCGCATCGTCAACGTGGCTTCCGTCGCCGCCTACACGCCGCACACCGACCTCTGGTACGGCGTCACCAAGGCCGGCGTGGTGAGCTTCACGCGCAGCTTCGCCAACTACCTGGGACCGCATGGCATCCAGGTAAACGCGGTGGCGCCGGGGCCGATCGACACGCCGCTCCTCGACAAGGCGCAGCCCGAGCGCGTCGAGGAGCTGATGAAGAAGGTCTACACGCGCCGCAAGGGTCGCCCCGAGGAAGTGGCCGAGGCGATCCGCTGGCTCGCGCTCGACGCGCCCGAGATCATCAACGGCGCGGTGATCGACGTCACCGACGGCTCGTTCCTGCGCTGAGGCCGGCGTGAAGAAGGTCGCGGTGTTCGGCAACGCCGGCGGCGGCAAGTCCACAGTGGCGCGAAAACTCGCGGCGCTCACCGGGCTGCCGCTCCACGTCATCGACATGATGCCTGACGGGGAGGAATTCCGGAAAGCACACGCCGAGCTCGTGCAGCGTGACGCGTGGATCATCGACGGCTTCGGCGGCGCGCAGGCTGCCTGGGAGCGCTTCGCGCGCGCGGATACGCTGGTCTACCTCGACTTGCCGCTGTTCTCGCACTTCCTCGGCGTGACCAGGCGCATGGTGAAGGGCCTCGTCGCCGCGCCGGAAGGATGGCCGCAAGGCACGCCGGTGATCCGCACCAGCCTGCAGAGCTACGGCGTGCTTTGGCCGTGCCATCGCCACCTGACGCCGAAGTACCGCAAGCTCGTCGCCGAGGCGCGCAGCGAAAAGGACGTTCATCACCTGCGCTCCGCGGCCGAGGTCGCTGCATTCCTCGCGCGCGTCGGCAGGCGCGCATCGCCGGCCTGAGTCGCCCATCGATCGAAGTCCGGCTTCGGGCCGTGCCACTCGAGCTCGTCCACGTTGCGGAACAGCGCGGCGTCGGCCCTTAGCGTGGCGAGCTTCTTGAACAGCAGCGCGAGGTCACGATTCGCGCCGAGCACCGCCGGCGGAAAATCCTCGAGCGCGCCGTGCTGGCCGATCAGGCGCGCGGCGCCGACCTCGCCGATGCCGTCGATGCCGGGATAGCCGTCGGCCGAGTCGCCGACCAGCGCGAGGAAGTCCGGGATGTGCTCGGGCGGCACACCGAATTTTTCGCGCACGCCCGCGGCATCCAGGATCTTTTGTTGTTTCCGTAAGGCTTGAACCACTCGTTCGCCGCGCACGCACTGCGCCAAGTCCTTGTCGGGCGTCCAGATGCAGACTTTCTCCACGCGCGGGTCCGCCGCGGCGAGGTGCGCCGCGGAAGCGAGCGCATCGTCGGCCTCGAGCTCGACCATCGGCCATACCACGACGCCCATCGCGGCGAGCGCGTGCTC
>DASVFV010000202.1:0-14473 GCA_036379875.1 Burkholderiales bacterium
TGACGCGCTGGAAGATGTCCTGTTGCGGCACCGAGCCGATGGCGAGGGTCAGGAACGCGGTCACGAAGGCCAGCCACTCCTTGGTGCCGCCCTTCGGCCAGAACTCGAACTTGCCGGATTCCGACGCGGCGGCGATCACCTTGCCCGGGCCGCCCGCCATGTCGCCGACCACCCAGGCGATGAGGAAGATGCCGATGATGATCATCACCGACTGGAACAGGTCGGTGAGCGCGACCGACCACATGCCGCCCCAGATGGTATAGATCAGCACCACGATCGTGCCGATGATGATGCCGTTCGAGATCGAGATCGAGCCGCCCGACAGCACCGAGAACGCGAGGCCGAGCGCGGTGAGCTGCGCGGCGGTCCAGCCGATGTACGAGATCGCGATCACCACGCTGGTGCCGAGTTCCATCGTCTTGCCGTAGCGCTTGCGGTAGAAGTCGCCGATGGTGAGCAGGTCCATGCGGTAGAACGCGCGGGCGAAGAACACCGCCACCAGCACCAGGCAGGCCGACGAGCCGAACGGGTCGGCCGCGAGGCCGCTCAGGCCGTGCTTGGCGAACTCCGCGGACACCGACAGCACGACCTCGGCGCCGAACCAGGTGGCGAACACCGTCGCGGCGCTCATGTAGAGCGGCAGGCTGCGTCCCGCCAGCACGTAGTCCTTGGCGTTATGGACGCGTCGCGCCGCCCACAAGCCGATGGCGATGGTGACCACCAGGTAAAGGACCACCGCGGCGATCAGCATGCGCGGGGAATCATAGCCGCCGCTTCCATACCTGCCAAATCTCGCGGCCCTGGAAAACCGGCAGCGATTCGGCCGCCGGCACCAGCTCGCTTTCCGTAAGCTCAAAAGCCGGCCCGCGCAGCGCGTCAAGCACTTCGTAAGAAGCACCGAAGGGCGGCCCGCGCTCGTTGTCGTTCATATAGAAGAATCCGGCCAGCTCGCCGCCCGGCCGAACCAGCTCCGCCATGCGGCGCGCCCAATCCGGCCAGCGCGGCCGCGGCAGCGCGCACAGGAAAGCGCGCTCGTAGACCAGATCGAACGGCGCTTCTTTCAGCGCGAAGAAGTCGGCCTTGCGCACCTGCAAGCCGAGCGCGCGGGCGGCGTCGAGCGCGGCATCCGAAAAATCGATGCCGAGGACGTCGTGCCCCTGCTCGGCGAAGAGCCGCACCTCGTAGCCGGTCCCGCATCCCGGCACGAGCACGCGCATTCTCGCCCTTCCCTTCACCCACCGCGCCAGCTTGGGCGGCGCGCCGCCGGCGTCCCACGGCGTCGTGCCTTCGCGAAAGCGCGTGTCCCAGAACTCGGGGCGCGAGCTATCTTGTGCCAAGGACGACGAGCGCAGCGACGAGCGCCGAGAGCAGCGCGGCGAGCAGGCCGAGCAGCCGGTTGCGCCGCGCGTTCTGCAGCGCTAGCACCTCGAGCACCGCCTGCACGCTGCGCAGGCGGTCTTCGGCGAGCGCGCGGTGCACGAGGCGCGGCAGTTGCGGCAGGGTGGCGGCCCAGAACGGCGCCTCCTGGCGCAGGGTGCGCAAAAGCCCGCGCCAGCCGACCTGCTCGCGCATCCAGCGCTCAAGGAGCGGCTTGGCGGTCTTCCACAGGTCGAGGTCGGGGTCGAGCTCGCGCCCGAGCCCCTCGATGTTGAGCAGCGTCTTCTGCAGCATGACGAGCTGCGGCTGCACCGCGACGCTGAAGCGGCGCGAGGTCTGGAACAGGCGCAGCAGCAGCTTGCCGAAATAGATCTCCTTCAGCGGGCGCGCGAAGATCGGCTCGCACACCGCGCGGATCGCCGCCTCGAACTCGTCGATGCGCGTGCCGGCCGGCACCCAGCCCGCGTCGAGGTGCGCCTGCGCGACGCGCCGGTAGTCGCGGTTGAAGAAGGCGAGGAAGTTCTGCGCGAGGTAGTTCTTGTCCGTCTCGGTGAGCGTGCCCATGATGCCGAAGTCGAGGGCTATATAGCGTCCGCGAATTCCCTCCTCCGTCGCGACGCGGATGTTGCCCGGGTGCATGTCGGCGTGGAAGAAGCCGTCGCGGAACACCTGCGTGAAGAAGATTTCTACTCCGGCACGCGCGAGCGCGGGAATGTCGATGCCCTTTTCCCTCAATACCTGCACCTGGGAAATCGGCGTGCCATGCATGCGCTCCATCACCATCACGCGCTGCGCGCACAGGTCCCAGTACACGGCGGGCACGATGAGCAGCGGCGAGCCGGCGAAGTTGCGGCCGAGCTGGCTGGCGTTCGCCGCCTCGCGCATGAGATCCAGCTCGTCGTCGAGGTGGCGCGCGAACTCGGCGACCACCTCGCGCGGGCGCAGCCGCCGGCCGTCGGCCCACCAGCGCTCGACCAGCCCCGCCGCGGTGTCGAGCAGCGCGAGGTCGCGCGCCACCGCCGCCTCGACCCCGGGGCGCAGCACCTTGACCGCCACCTCTGCGCCGCCGTGCAGCCGGCCGAGATGGACCTGAGCGATGGAGGCGCTCGCTACCGGTTCCTTGTCGAACTCGGAAAACACCTCGTCGATCCGCTTGCCGAGCGAACGCTCGATTTCCGCTACCGCGAGCTCGGAGGCAAACGGCGGCACCCGATCCTGGAGGAGCGCGAGCTCGTCGGCGATATCGAGCGGCACGAGGTCGCGCCGCGTGGACAGCACCTGCCCGAACTTGACGAAGATCGGCCCGAGGGTCTCGAGCGCCTGGCGCAGCCGCCGCCCGCGCTCCGGCGCTCCCGGCGCAAGGTCGTGCAGCCGGAAGCGCAGGCCGACGCTCGCGATGCGAGCGAGGCGCAGCAGGCTAGCCAAGGCGCTCGATCCGCTTCTCGAGGCGTGCGATGCCGTCGCGCAGGCGCGCGAGCGATTCGCCCAGCGCCTCGAGCTGCGCGCGCCGCACCAGGATCTGCCGCTCGTCGGTCGCGTAGTCGGCCAGCGCGCCGGTCAGGCGCCGCGCCGCATCGACGTGCCAGGCGGCCAGGGCGCGGCCCGCATCGGCGATGCGCATCGCGGCCACGTCGCCGACCACGCGCGACAGCGCTTCTTCCGCGTCCCAGCGCAGGTGGCGCGCGAGGACCAGGATCTCGCCCGCGAGCTTCGCATTGCCTTCCACCGCCACCGCGCGCATGGCGTGCTCCTCGCCGCGCGCGAGCGCGGCCGGAAATTCCGGCGTGAGCGTCATGACGAGGCCGGGCTCGCCCTCTCCTGCCTGCACGGTTCCCCCCGCGGCGATGGCCAAGCGTAGCGCGGGAAACGGCGGCGCGCGGAGCTCGACGGTCTCGCCCGCGAACGGCGCGAGGCGCTCGCGCGCCCACGGCGCGCCGGCGAGCAGGCGGTTCAGCACAAAGCAAAAGGCCACCGCGGGGGTGGCCTTTTCAAAGAGGGACGGCTCCTTCAATGCATCTGCTGGATGCCGGCGAGCAGCCAGCCGCTCGAGCCGTCGGCGGGCTTGACCAGGTTCCAGACTTCCGAGAACCCCTCGGGAGCGGCGCCCGGCGCCTCGCGCACCTGCCCCGAGAAGCGCACGCTCGCCCAGTGCTCGGCGCCCTCGGTGCTGATCTCGAGGAGCTCGGCATCGAGCGCGGTGACCTCGGTCTCGCTGCGGCTGCCGGCGTCGCTCTTCAGCGCGTCGAACAGCTCCTCGGTGGTGAACTCACGGATCTCGTCCAGCCGCCCCGCGTCGTTCGCGGCCTGCAGCTTGAGGAAGTTCATCTTCGCGGCGCGCAGGAAGCCGGTGGAATCGAAACCGGCCGGCAGGCGCGTCTTCAGCGTAAGCGACTGGCCGGTCGCGGGCGGTTGCGCCACCTCGACCGATTCGCGCATGCCGGCGAATTGCACCGGGCGCGCCGGCTCGCTGCGCCGCTGCATCAGGGCGCGAATCACCGCCACCGCGGCGATGACGAGCAGCGCGAGGAGCAGCACGCCCATCAGTCCGTTGCCGGCAAAGAGGTAGCCGAGCAGCCCGCCGAGCGCGAGGCCGCCGAGGATTCCGCCCCAGCGGCTGCCGCTCGCAGCGGGCGCGGCTTGCTGGCCCTGCTGCTGGCCCTGGTTGGCCTGCTGCTGTTGCGCCGGCTTTGCCGGCGGTGCCGTGACGTTGCGCTGCGTGCCGACCGAGCGGCCGCCGCCGAAGCGGCGCGCTTCCGCGTCCGTAGCCACCATGATGGTGCCGAGAAGGGAAACCGCAATCGCCAGAAACCACTTGCTCATCGTGTACCTCCGAACCTTGCATGCTATCAAAAACGATACCCCCGATGAATCGCAACCACGCCCGCGGCGAGGTTAAACACCTCGACCTCCGACAGTCCCGCCGCGCGCAGCATGTCGGCAAGGGCGGCCTGGTCCGGGTGGAGCCGTATGGAATCCGCCAGATAGCGGTATGCGTCGGCGTCGCCCGCCACCTTGTCGCCGAGCCAGGGCAGCACCTTGAACGAGTACCAGTCGTACGCGCGCTCGAGCGGCTTCCACACCTTGGAGAACTCGAGCACCACCAGCCGCCCGCCCGGCTTGAGCACGCGCGCCATCTCGGCGAGCGCAGCGTCCTTGTGCGTCATGTTGCGCAGGCCGAAGCCCACCGTCACGCAGTCGAAGTGCGCGCCCGGGAAGGGCAGCTTCTCGGCGTCGCACTGCACCGCCGGCAGCGCGAGCCCGCGGTCGAGCAGGCGGTCGCGCCCGCGCTCCAGCATGCGCCGGTTGATGTCGGTGATCCACACCTCGCCGCCGGGCTGCACCTTGCGCGCCAGCGCGAGCGCGAGGTCGCCGCTGCCGGTGTCGATGTCGAGCACGCGCTCGCCGGCGCGCGGGCGCGCCACCGCGATGGCGATCGCCTTCCACGCCCGATGCAGCCCGAGCGACATCAGGTCGTTCATCACGTCGTAGCGCTCGGCCACCGAGTCGAACACGCGGCGGACGGTTTGCGCCTTATCCGTCACGACTGGCTCCCGCGGCGGCGAGCTTCTCGAGGTATTCCTTCCAAAGCTCGTCCTGGTTCTCGCCCAGCTCGTAGAGGTATTCCCAGGAGTAGATCCCGGTGCCGTGGCCGTCGGAGAACTGCGGCTGCACCGCGTACGAGCCGACCGGCTCGAGGGCGCGGATCTCGACCGCGCGCTTGCCGGCCTGCAGCACCTCTTGGCCCGGACCGTGGCCGCGCACCTCGGCCGAAGGCGAGTACACGCGCAAAAACTCGTACGGCAGGCGGAAAGTGCGGCCGTCCGCGAACGCGATCTCGAGCACGCGCGACTTCTGGTGCAGTGTAATTCCGGTGGGGACGCGTTCCGTCAAAGCAGGACTCTTTCGATACCGCCGGCGTTGGCGCGCTTCACGAACTCCGGCAGCCAGTTCTCGCCGAGCAGCCGCCGCGCCAGCTCGACCACAATGTAGTCGGCCTGCGCGCCGGTGTCACCCTCGAAGCGCGCCAGCCCCTGAAGGCAGGAAGGGCAGGAGGTCAGCACCTTGACGTGCTCTGCCTTCATCTCCTTCATGCTCCTTCGAAGGCTCTCCTCCTTGCTGAAGCGCACCTGCGTCGACACATCGGGTCGCGTCATGGCGAGCGTGCCGGACTCACCGCAGCAGCGCTCGGAGAGCCGAATTTCATTTCCCGGGCCGCCGCCCATCAATCCATTCACCACGCCGAGCGGCTTCTGGGTCTTGATCGGCGTGTGGCACGGGTCGTGGTACATGTACTTGATCCCCGGCGCCTCGCTCACCTTCACCCCTTTCTCGAGCAGGTACTCGTGGATGTCGAGGAGCCGCGCGCCGGGGAAGATCGAGCCGAACTCGTATTTCTCGAGCTGGTCGAGGCAGGTGCCGCACGAGACGATCACGGTGCGGATGTCGAGGTAGTTGAGCGTGGTGGCGAGCCGGTGGAAGAGGACCCGGTTCTTGACGATGATCGCCTCGCCCTTCTCCGACTCGCCCGCCGCGGTCTGCGGGTAGCCGCAGCAGAGATATCCAGGCGGCAGCACGCATTGCGTGCCGACCTCGTAGAGCATGGCCTGCGTCGCGAGCCCGACCTGCGAGAACAGACGCTCCGAGCCGCAGCCTGGGAAGTAGAACACCGCGTCGGAGTCCTCGCTCACTTTCGCCGGATCGCGCACGATCGGCACCACGCGCGCGTCCTCGATGTCGAGCAGCGCGCGCGCGGTCTTCTTCGGCAGCCGGCCCGGCATCGGCTTGTTGATGAAGTGCACCGCCTGCGCGCGCAGCGGCTTCTGCCCGGTGGTGATGGGCGGGGCGGCGGTCTGCCGCCTCGCCACGGTCTTCATCGTTTCGTGGGCAAAACGCTGCAGCTTGTAACCCCAATCGATCATCAGGGTGCGGGCCATCTTCACCGCGCGAGGATCGGTCAGCCCGAGGAACAGCATCGAGGCGCGCGTGCCGGGGTTGAAGCGCCGCTTGCCCGAGCGGCGCAGGTAGTTGCGCATGATGATCGACACGTCGCCGAAGTCGATGTCCACCGGGCAGGCGGGCTCGCACTTGTGGCACACCGTGCAGTGGTCGGCGACGTCGCCGAACTCGTCGTAGTGCGCGAGCGCCACCCCGCGGCGCGTCTGTTCCTCGTACAGGATGGCCTCGATCAGGAGCGAGGTGGCGAGGATCTTGTTGCGCGGCGAGTACAGCAGGTTGGCGCGCGGTACGTGCGTGGCGCACGGCGGCTTGCACTTGCCGCAGCGCAGGCAGTCCTTGATCGCGCCGGCCACGCGCCCGAGATCGGTCTGCTCGAGGATCAGCGACTCGGCGCCGATCAGCGCGAAGCTCGGCGTATAGGCGTCGGCGAGGTCGCTGCCGGGCAAGAGCTTCCCGGCGTTGAAGCGCCGGTGCGGATCGACCTCGGCCTTGTAGGCGCGGAACGGCTCGATCTCGGCCGGGTCGAGGAACTCGAGCTTGGTGATACCGATGCCGTGCTCGCCCGAGATCACCCCGCCGAGCGAGCGCGCCAGCCGCATCACGCGCGCCACCGCGTCGTAGGCGCGCTGCAGCATCTGGTAATCGTCGGAGTTGACCGGGATGTTGGTGTGCACGTTCCCGTCTCCGGCATGCATATGCAACGCAACGAATACCCGTCCGCGCAGGATGCGGGCGTGCACGGCCTCCGCTCCCTGCAAGATGGGAAGAAATGCCGCGCCGTCGAAGATGCGGCGCAGCTCCTCCCGCACCTCGGCCTTCCAGGACAGGCGCTGCCGGTAGGTCTGCAGGTCGTCGAAATAGTGGTCGAGGTCGCCGGCGATGGCCTGCCAGCGCCCGCGCACCCGGCGCACCACCTCGAGCGCGCGCTGCAGGCGCTCGGCGAGCAGCTCCTTTTCCTCGGTGGCGAACCCGCCGCGGAAGTAGTCCTCGAGCGCGTCCAGTAGCTCGAGCTTGTTCGCCACCGAGTACTCGATGTTGATGCGCTCGACCCCGTCGCTGTATTCGCCGAGCTTCTCCAGCGGGATCACCACGTCCTCGTTGATCTTGAAGGCGTTGGTGTGGCGCGCGATGGCCGCGGTGCGCGCGCGATCGAGCCAGAAGCGCTTGCGCGCTTCGGGCGACACCGCGACGAAGCCTTCGCCGCCGCGCGCGTTGGCGATGCGCACCACGCCCGACGCCGCGGCCGCCACCGCGTCGACTTCGTCGCCCACCAGGTCGCCGATCAGCACCATGCGCGGGCGCTGGTTGCGGCGCGACTTCGTCGCGTAGCCGACCGCCTTCACGTAGCGCTCGTCGAGATGCTCGAGACCGGCGAGCTGCACGCCCTTCGCCTTCTCGATATGGTTTTTGATCTCAACAATCGCCGGCACCGCCTCGCGCGCCAGGCCGAAGAACTCCAGGCACACGGTGCGCGTGTGCGACGGCATGCGGTGCAGCAGGAAGCGCGCCGCGACGATGATGCCGTCGGTGCCCTCCTTCTGCACGCCCGGCAGGCCGGCGAGGAACTTGTCGCTCACGTCCTTGCCGAGGCCGGCCTTGCGGAAGCGCGCGCCGGGGATTTCCAGGACTCTTTCGCGCAACAGTTTCTTCTTGTCAAAGAACCGCAGATGAAACCTGGCCTGCGGCGCGTCGTGGATCTTGCCCAGGTTGTGCTCGAGGCGCTCGACCTCGAGCCACTCGCCGGCCGGCGTGACCATGCGCCACCACGCCAGGTTGTCGATCGCGGTGCCCCACAGCACCGCCTTCTTGCCGCCCGCGTTCATCGCCACGTTGCCGCCGATGCACGAGGCGTCGGCCGAGGTGGGGTCGACGGCGAATACCAGGCCGCCGTCCTCGGCGGCTTCCATCACGCGCCGCGTGACCACGCCGGCGGAGGCGCGGATGGTGGGCTGCGGGCGCGCCACGCCGGGCAGCTCGACATTCTCGATCGCGCCCAGGCTGTCGAGCTTCTCGGTGTTGATCACCGCCGAGCGGCGCGTGAGCGGGATCACCCCGCCGGTGTAGCCGGTGCCGCCGCCGCGCGGAATGATGGTGAGCTCGAGCGCCGAGAGCTCGCGCACCATCGGCTGGATCTCGTCCTCGGTGTCCGGCGTGAGGACCACGAACGGCATTTCCACCCGCCAGTCGGTCGCGTCGGTGACGTGCGAGACGCGCGCGAAGCCGTCGAACAGGATGTTGTCGCGGCGCGTGACGCGGCTCAGGCGCCGCATCACCCTGGCGCGCAGCGCGCGCGTGGCGGCGAATTCGTTCTCGAAGCCGTCGACCGCGGCGCGCGTAAGCTCGAGCAGGCGCGCCACCTTCGTGCTGCCCGCGCGCCGCGCCTCGATCTCGCCCAGGCGCCGGCGCATGCCGCCGAGCGCCTCGGCGCGCCGCTGGGGGCGATTGACCAGCTCGTCCTCCAGGTAGGGATTGCGCTGGATCGCCCAGATCTCGCCCAGCACCTCGTAGAGCATGCGCGCGGAGCGGCCGGTGCGGCGCTCGGCGCGCAGGTCGCTGATCAGCGCCCAGCCTTCCTGCCCGAGCAGCCGCAGCGCGATCTCCCGGTCGGAGAACGAGGTGTAGTTGTACGGAATCTCGCGCACCCGCGTCATGCCGCGCCGAACACGTCCTCGTAAGTGGCGTAGAAGCTTCCATAGAGGACCGGGATGCCGACCGCGAAGAAGCCCAGGAAGAGATACGGCAGCGCGGAGCTTTCCGGGGCGGCTGCGCCGTGTGCCAGGCCGAAAATGTAGGCCACGAGCGCCAGCGCCAGAACGGGCAAGGCCAGGGTCCCGACGTAGCCGAGGAACGCCCGCCAGTTCAGCACGCAGGCCGCGAAGCTGAAGAAGATCGCCTTCGGCACGCTGGTGGAATGCCAGGCCACCAGCAGCGGCGCGAACCAGAACATCATGCTGACCGGCATGTAGGCGAGCGCGAAGAGCGCCAGCACCGGGATCAGCTGCGTGGCCGCCTCCGGATCCTTGCGCGCTCCGGCTATGACGGCCTGCAATATCCCCTCGCTGTCCGCGAAGCGCACCGCCAGCACGACCAGCAGGGTGGCGGCGGCGTACAGCCCGCCCAGCAGGATCTGCGGGCGCAGCGGGGAGCGAAACCCGCTGAACAGCATGCGCACTTCCGGTGCACCGCCGCGCGCCGCGACGCGTGCGAAGGAATACAGCCCGACGGTGAAAACCGGGATGAGCAGCAGAGCGGCGAGGCCGACCAGCGGGACAAGCGGAACCGCCTGGGTGAAGAACATGTAGAGGAGCACGACGGCCGGCCAGCGGAAGGGCGCGGCGCGGAATACCCGCCAGCCCTGCACGACCCACTGCGTGCCGCGTTGCGCCTCCAGGATGCGCGCCTGCATCAGGCCATCCAGGGCGGCGCGGCGGCGATGCGCGATTCCAGGATGCGGCGGAAATGCTCCGGGTCGTGCGCGTGCACCAGCATGCCGGGTCGCGGGCGGTGGAAGTCGTGCAGCCGCGAGAGCCAGAAGCGCAGCGCCGCGGCGCGCAGCATCGCCGGCCACGCCTTCGCTTCCAGCTCGGTGAACGGCCGCAGCGCGTGATAGCCGGCGAGCAGCGCCGCGGTGCGCTTGCGCTCGAGCGCGCTGGTGTCTTCCAGGCACCAGTCGTTCGCGCACACCGCCAGGTCGTAGAGCAGGCGGTCGACGCCGGCGAAGTAGAAGTCGATCACGCCCGAGATGCGCCCGCCATCGAAGAGCGTGTTGTCGCGGAACAGGTCCGCGTGCACCGGCCCGCGCGGCAGGTCGGGGAAGCGCTGACCGGCCTGGAACTCGAGCTCCTTCTGCAGCAGGTGCTGCTGGCTCGAGTCGAGGAAGGTCATGACCTCCTTCGCCGCGAAGCGCCACCATTTCGCCCCGCGCGGGTTCTCGAGGTACGCGCTGTACGAGCGGCCGGCGAGGTGCATGCGCGCGAGCAGCGCGCCGAGCTCCTCGCAGTGCTTCGGCCCCGGATCCTCGATCGACTTGCCGGGCAGGCGCGTCACCAGCGCGGCCGGCTTGCCGTTCAGGGTGCCGAGGTATTGGTCGGAAAGGTCGGCGATCGGCGCCGGGCACGGGATGCCGTGGCGCGCGAGGTGCGCCATCAGGTTGACGTAGAACGGCAGCTCCTCCGCGGGCAGGCGCTCGAACAGCGTCAGGACGTAGCGGCCCTGCGTGGTGGTGACGAAGTAGTTGGTGTTCTCGATGCCGGCCTTGATCGGCTCGCACGACTTGAGCTCGCCCACCGAATAGTTGCGCAGCCAGTCCGCCAGCTCGCTTTCGGAGACGGAGGTGTAGACGGACACATCAGTCCCACGTGTGGATGGGCCACATCGGCACGCGCACGCCGTCGTCGAGCGAATCGCGCCGCATCCAGTTGCCGTTGCCGGTGGTGTCGACGAGGTAGTACGGCTTGCCGTGCGGCGGGGTGACCTTGAGCATCACCACGCGGCCGCCCTGGCGCACTTCCTCCACCTTGTCGGCTTCCTGCACCGGGATGCGCACCGAGGGCTCCTCGACCGGCATCGGCGGCGGCGGCGGCGGCTCCGGCAGCGGCTCGAGCTTCGGCGGCGTGCGCTGCGCGTGGGCGGTGGAAAGCATCGCGAGAAACGCTACGAGCAGCAAGCGCCGCATCGCAAACGATTCTACTAGAGGTTGAGCAGGACCTCGCGCTCGGCGGGGGACGGCGCGAAGCCGCGCTTCTCGTAGAACGCGAAGATCGCGTCGACCACCTGCTGCGGCTCGTCGTACACCTGCACGAGGTCGAGGTCGTTCGGCCCGATCATGCCCTCGGCGGCGAGGCGCTCGCGCATCCAGGTAATGAGCCCGCGCCAGTACGGCTCGTGCACCAGGATGACCGGCATCTGGCGCGTCTTGCCGGTCTGCACCAGCGTGAGCGCCTCGAACAGCTCGTCGAGCGTGCCGTAGCCGCCGGGCATCACCACGAACGCGCTCGCCACTTTCGCGAATACCGCCTTGCGCGTGAAGAAGTGCTTGAAGCGCAGGCTGATGTGCTGGTAGCGGCTGGCCGGCTGCTCGCCGGCGAGGTCGATGGTGAGGCCGACCGCCATGCCGTCGCCGGCGAATGCGCCCTTGCTCGAGGCTTCCATGAGGCCGGGCCCGCCGCCGGTCACCACCGCGAACCCGGCGTCGGACAGCAGGCGCGCGGTCTTCTCGGCGAGCTCGTAGTAGAGCGTGCCGGGCTGCGCGCGCGCCGAGCCGAAGATCGAGATCGCCGGATGGATGCCGACCAGGCGCTCGGTCGCCTCGACCAACTCTGACATAATGCCGAACACCCGCCACGCCTCGCGCGCGGGAACCTCTTTCGCCAGCTCCGCCAGCTTCGGTTGCCTGTCCTGATTCATGTCGGGAAAGAATCCTGAGAAAACGTTGTTGCTGGTCGACGGCTCTTCTTACCTGTACCGCGCATTCCACGCGCTGCCGGGGCTGAAGAGCCCGAAGACCGGCGAGCCGACCGGCGCGATCTACGGCGTGCTCAACATGCTGCGCAAGCTCGCGACCGATTATAAGCCGGCCGCCCTCGCCTGCGTGTTCGACGCCCGCGGCAAGACCTTCCGCGACGCCGAGTACTCCGAGTACAAGGCGAACCGCACGCCGATGCCCGACGACCTCGGCGTGCAGGTCGCGCCGCTGCACGACGCGGTGCGCGCGCTCGGCTGGCCGGTCCTGATCATCGAGGGCGTGGAAGCCGACGACGTGATCGCCACGCTCGCCGAGCGCGCCAGTCACGACGGCTGGCGTACCGTGATCTCGACCGGCGACAAGGACCTCACGCAACTCGTGGACGACCGCGTGCTGTGGATCAACACGATGTCGAACGAAAAGCTCGACGCTGCGGGCGTGGAAGCCAAATTCGGCGTGCCGCCGGACAAGATCGTCGACTACCTCGCGCTGGTGGGCGACTCCATCGACAACATTCCGGGCGTCGAAGGCGTGGGCCCCGGTTTTGCCGCCAAGTGGATCAAACAGTACGGATCGCTCGACAACCTGATCAGGAACGCGGGCGCGATCACGGGAACGCGCGGCGAGAATCTGCGCAAGACCCTCGAGTGGCTGCCGAAGGCTCGACAGCTGCTCACGGTGAAGCGCGACGTGCCGCTCGCCGTATCGATTCCAGACCTTATCTTGAAAGGTGATACACAAAAGCAGCGTGAGCTCTACGACCGCTTCGGCTTCAAGTCGTGGCTGAAGGAAGTCGAAGGCGCTCCGCTGCCGGTGACGCAAGCCGCCACGGTGGAAAAGCGCAGGCAACGCGCCATCCTCACCGAGGACGAGCTCAAGGATTTGCTGCTCAAGATCGAGGGCGTGGAGCTCGTCGGCTTCGACACGATCTGCGACGGCAGCGAGCCGATGACCGCGCGCCTCGCCGGGCTTTCCTTCGCATTTGGCGACGAAGCGGTCTACCTGCCCCTCGCTCATGAGTACCCGGGCGCACCCACGCAAGTCGCCTTCTCGAGCGCAATCGACCTGCTGAAACCCTGGCTCGAGCGCGCGGACTGCAAGAAGGTCAACGAGGACGTGAAGTTCGACATGCACGTGCTCGCCAACCACGGCGTGCGCCTCGCCGGCTGCGTGCACGACACGCTGCTCGAGTCCTACGTGCTCGAGGTGCACGAGAAGCACGAGCTCGGCATGCTGGCGCAGCGCCATTGCGGCTGGACCACGCTCAGCCTGGAGGAAGTGGCGGGCAAGGGCGCGTCGCGCATTCCGTTTTCATCGGTGGAGATCTCGCGCGCCACGCAATACGCCTCCGAGAAGACCGACTGCGCGCTCGCGCTCCATGCTTTGCTTTTTCCAAGGATCGAAAGCGATGAAAAGCTGAAGTTCGTCTACAGCTCGATCGAGATGCCGGTGCTGCCGGTGCTGTGGCGCATGGAGCGCAACGGCGTGCTGCTCGACCGCGCCAAGCTCGAGGGGCAAAGCCACGAGCTCGGTAAAGAGATATTACAAATAGAACAACAAGCCTATTCTGCCGCTGGCCAGCCCTTCAACCTCGGCTCGCCCAAGCAGATCCAGGAGATCCTGTTCGACCGGCAGAAACTGCCGGTGAAGAAGAAGACGCCGTCCGGCCAGCCGTCGACCGACGAGGACTCGCTCGCCGAGCTCGCGCTCGACCACCCGCTGCCGCGCCTGATCCTCGAGCACCGCGGACTGTCCAAGCTCAAGTCCACCTACACCGACAAGCTGCCGAGGAGCATCAACGAGCGCACCGGCCGCGTGCACACCACCTATTCGCAGATCACCGCGGTCACCGGGCGCCTCTCGTCCAACGAGCCGAACCTGCAGAACATCCCGATCCGCACCGCCGCCGGGCGGCGCATCCGCGAATGCTTCATCGCGCCGCCGGGCTCGAAGATCGTCTCGGCGGACTACTCGCAGATCGAGCTGCGCATCATGGCGCACCTCTCGGGCGACGAGAACCTGCGGCGCGCCTTCGACGCGGGCGAGGACATCCACCGGGCGACGGCTGCCGAAGTCTTCGGCGTGCCTCTCGCTTCGGTCGAACAGGAACAGCGGCGCGTGGCCAAGGTGATCAACTTCGGCTTGATCTACGGCATGTCGTCCTTCGGCGTGGCGCAGAACCTCGGCATCGACCGCTCGACCGCGCAGACCTATGTCGAGCGCTACTTCGCGCGCTTCCCGGGCAGCAAGCGCTACATGGACGCGACCCGCGCCCGTGCGCGCGAGACCGGCTATGTCGAGACGGTGTTCGGACGCCGGCTGTGGCTGCCCGAGCTGAAGAGCGGCGCGCCGGTGCGCCGCCAGGCGGCGGAGCGCGCGGCGATCAACGCACCGATGCAAGGCACGGCCGCCGATCTCATCAAGCTGGCGATGATTTCAGTTCAGGATTTTCTCGAAACCGAGAAGCTGAAAACGATGCTCATCATGCAAGTCCATGACGAGCTGGTGTTCGAAGTCCCCGTTGCCGAGCTGGAAACCGTCCAAGCCAAGGTTCCCGAGCTAATGCAGTCGGTCGCCAAGCTGGAGGTGCCGCTGGTGGTCGAGCTCGGCGTCGGCGACAACTGGGACAAAGCGCACTAGCGGTGCGGTGGCTTCGGCCACGAGCCCGTCTCGGAC
>DASVFV010000203.1:0-10554 GCA_036379875.1 Burkholderiales bacterium
GACGAAGCCAAGCTGCGCTACGCGCTGCGCGAGTACGGCAACGCCATCAAGGAGCTCGCCGGCGCGGGCATTTTCCCCGGCGACATGCTGCTCAAGAACTTCGGCGTCACGCGCCACGACCGCGTGGTGTTCTACGACTACGACGAGATCCAGCCGATCACCGACGTGACGTTCCGCCCGATTCCGCCCGCCGCGAGCTACGAGGAGGAGCTGTCAGCCGAGCCGTACTGGCGCGTCGCGGACGGCGACGTCTTTCCCGAGCAGTTCGAGCGCTTCCTGGTGAGCAACCCGCAGGCGCGCCAGATCTTCTACGAGTACCACCGCGACCTGCTCGATCCGGCGTTCTGGACCGCGACGCAGCAACGCTACCGGGCCGGGATCCTGCAGGACGTGTTTCCTTACCCCGCGGAAATCAGGTTCCCACGCGCTTGTTCTCGCTGAGATTCAGCCAGCCCTTGACGATGCGGTAGATGATCCACACCGCGTCGGCGAACAGCACCGCGAAGCCGACCACGACCAGCACGAGAATCCCGCCGACCACCGCCCACAGCAGCCCCCACCAGAAGGTGCGGATCTGCCAGGTGAAGTGCGACTCGAGCCAGGTGCCGCGCACGTCGTCGCGCTTCACGTAATTGATCACCACGGCCACGATCCAGGTCAGGCCGACGAAGAACCCGGCGGCCTGCAGCGCGTACACCACCATCGCGAGGGTCTTCAGGTCTTTTTCGTCACGCATCGATCACCACCCGCTTCTGCCTGGACTTGAGCCCCGAGGTGATGCGCACGTTCCTCCGCGGCACGCCGTAGTGCTGCGCCAGGAAGTCGATCAGCGCATCGTTCGCTTTCCCGTCCTGCGCGCGCGCGGCAAGGCGCACCTTGATGCGCTCGCCATGCCGGCCCGCGAACTCCGTGCGCGAGGCGCCCGGCTGCACGTGCAGCTCGAGGATCAAAGGGTGGCCGCGGCGACCCGCAGGTGGTTCACCACGATGAGCAGCACGTAGAGAATGAGAAGGAGGATGAGCGGCGTGAGGTCCACGCCGCCCATCGGCGGCACGAAGCGGCGCAGCGGCCGCAGGAACGGGCGGGTGACGGTATCGAACGCCGGCGCGACCGGCGTATACGGGTTCACCCACGACAGCACCGCCTGCACGACGACCGCGAACACCAGGATGTACAGGCTATAGCGCAGCAGGTCCACCAGCGCCACGGCGGCGATGGTGCCGGCGCCCGGCTCGGCGCCGAGCACCGCCGCCTGTGCCCACAGGCCGAGCGCCTGCAGCAGCCAGGCGAGGATGAGCGAGGCGAGGTCGAGCCCGGCCAGCCCGGGCACCACGCGCCGCGCCGGCAGCACCGCCCAGCTCGTCGTGGCGAGCACGAACTCGCCGACCGGGTTGCGGAACGGCACGCGCAGCCACTGGAAGTGGAAGCGCGCGAGCAGCATGAACACGAAGAAGCTCACCACCGTGTCGATCAGGAAGACCGCGATCTGCGTGAGCATCAGTCCTTGCCCTGCTCGCGCCCGAGCTCGGTGGCGCGGCGGCTCGCCGCCTGCACCGCGCGCAGCAAGCGCTCGGCGAGCTTCTCCTGCTCGAAAACGTTCAGCGCCGCCTCCGTGGTGCCGCCCTTCGAGGTCACGTTCTTGCGCAGCGTTGCCGGCGATTCGCTGCTGGACGCCGCGAGCTTCGCCGCGCCCAGCATGGTATGCAATGCAAGCTTCATCGCAGCCTGTTGTTCCAGTCCGAGCTTCTCAGCCGCCGCCGCCAGCTGCTCCATGAACCAGAACACGTAGGCCGGCCCGCTACCCGACACCGCGGTCACCACGTCGAGCAGCCGCTCCTCCGGCACCCAGACCACCTCGCCCGCCGCGCCGAGGATTCTTTCGGCCTTGTCCCTGTCTTCCCGGCTCACCTCGGGAAGCGCATACAGTCCCGAGATCCCCGCGCCGATCAACGCCGGCGTATTCGGCATGCAGCGCACCAGCTTGCGGTGTCCGCCGAGCCAGCGCGACAGCGAATCGAGCGTCAGGCCCGCCGCGATGCTGATCACGAGGTGCTGGTGCACGCTCACCGAGGCGAGCGCGGCCTTGGCGTCCTGCGGCTTGACCGCGATCACCAGCACGTCGGAGCGCGCGAGCGCGGCGTCGGGCGCGGTGGCGATGTGCACCGGGAAGCGCGCGCCGAGGCGCTCGCGCGCGGCCGGGCTCACCTCGATCACCGAGATCGAGCGCGCGTCGGCGCCCTTCGACACCAGTCCGCCGATCAGCGCGGTCGCCATGTTGCCGCCGCCGAGGAAGGCGATCCTCAAGCGGCGTCCTTGTGCTTTTTTCTCGAACCGAAGATCGCAGTGCCGATGCGCACCATGGTCGAGCCCTCGGCGAGCGCGACCTCGAGGTCGTCGGACATGCCCATCGACAGCGTGTCGAAGCCGAACTCGCCCTTCAGCCCGTCGTAGAGCGCCTTCACCTCCCGGTAGCGCGCGCGCTCGGCGCCCGGCTCGGGGATGGCCATCAGGCCACGCAGCCTCAAATTGGCAAAATTTGAAATAGCTTGCGCGAGCTCCCTCGCCTGCCCGGGTGCGACGCCGCTCTTGCTCGTCTCCCCGGAGACGTTCACCTGGATCAGCACGTTGAGCGGCGGCAGATGAGCGGGACGCTGCTCCGACAATCGGCGTGCAATTTTTTCACTCGCCACCGTTTGCACCCAGTCGAAGTGCTCGGCCGCGGCGCGCGTCTTGTTGCTCTGGAGCGCGCCGATCAGGTGCCACTCGAGCGCGGGTCTCATGTCTTCCATTTGCTGCATCTTTTGCAGCGCTTCCTGCACGTAGTTCTCGCCGAAGGCTCTCTGGCCGGCTGCGGCGGCCTCGCGGATGCGCGCGACGTCCTGGGTTTTCGACACTGCCAACAATGTCACCCCTTCGAGGCGGCTTCTTACGGCTTGCAGGTTTTCGGCGATTGTTGCCATAATGGCTTGATACAGCGAAGAAAACGCTGCGGGAGGGATTCTAATGGATTTGACGGAACTGCTCGCCTTCGTGGTGAAGAACAAGGCGTCGGACCTGCATCTGTCTTCGGGCCTGCCGCCCATGATCCGCGTGCATGGCGACGTGCGCCGCATCAACGTGCCGCCGATGGAGCACAAGGAAGTGCACGCGATGATCTACGACATCATGAACGACGGGCAGCGCAAGTTCTACGAGGAAAACCTGGAGTGCGACTTCTCGTTCGCGGTGCCGAACCTGGCGCGCTTCCGCGTCAACGCGTTCGTGCAGCAGCGCGGCGCCGCCGCGGTGATGCGGACCATCCCCTCGAAGATCCTCTCGCTCGACGACCTGAAGTGCCCCAAGATCTTCGCCGAGATCGCCGACCAGCCGCGCGGCATCGTGCTGGTCACCGGGCCGACCGGCTCGGGCAAGTCGACCACGCTCGCCGCGATGGTGAACCACATCAACGAGAACGAGCAGGGCCACATCCTCACCATCGAGGACCCGATCGAGTTCGTGCACGAGTCGAAGAAATGCCTGATCAACCAGCGCGAGGTCGGACCGCACACGCTGTCGTTCTCCAATGCGCTGCGTAGCGCGCTGCGCGAGGACCCGGACGTGATCCTGGTGGGCGAGATGCGCGACCTGGAGACCATCCGCCTCGCGCTGTCGGGCGCGGAGACCGGCCACCTGGTGTTCGGCACGCTGCATACGTCGAGCGCCGCGAAGACCATCGACCGGATCGTCGACGTGTTCCCGGCCGCGGAGAAGGAAATGGTGCGCGCGATGCTCTCGGAATCGATCCGCGCGGTGATCTCGCAGACCCTCCTCAAGACCAAGGACGGCGCCGGTCGCTGCGCCGCGCACGAGATCATGATCGGCACCCCGGCGATCCGAAATCTGATCCGCGAGAACAAGATCGCGCAGATGTACTCGGCGATCCAGACCGGGCGCCAGATCGGCATGCAGACGCTCGACCAGAACCTGCAGGAGCTCGTGCAGCGCAACATCATCTCGTCCGCGGAAGCCCGGGGTAAGGCGGCCAACAAAGACCAATTTGCGGGGTAGCCAATGGAAAGAGAACAAGCAACCAAGTTCATTTACGACTTGCTGCGGGCGCTGGTCGCCAAGAAGGGCTCGGACCTCTTCATCACCGCCGGCTTCCCGCCGGCGATGAAGATCGACGGCAAGATGACGCCGGTCTCGCAGCAGGCGCTCACCGCGCAGCACACCGCGATGCTGGTGCGCTCGATCATGAACGACAAGCAGGCCGCCGAGTTCGAGGCCAAGAAGGAGTGCAACTTCGCCATCGCGCCGGCCGGCATCGGCCGCTTCCGCGTCAACTGCTTCGTGCAGCAGGGGCAGGTCGGCTCGGTGCTGCGCGTCATCACCACCACCATCCCGAACTTCGACGACCTGAAGCTGCCGCCGGTGCTGAAGGACGTGGCGATGACCAAGCGCGGCTTGGTGATCTTCGTCGGCGGCACGGGCTCGGGCAAGTCGACCTCGCTCGCCGCGATGATCGGCTACCGCAACGAGAACTCGCACGGCCACATCATCACCATCGAGGACCCGGTCGAGTACGTGCACCCGCACAAGAACTGCCTGATCACGCAGCGCGAGGTCGGCGTGGACACCGACTCGTGGGAAGCGGCGCTCAAGAACACCCTGCGCCAGGCGCCCGACGTGATCCTGATCGGCGAGATCCGCGACCGCGAGGTGATGGAGCACGCGGTGGCGTTCGCCGAGACCGGCCACCTCGCGCTCGGCACGCTGCACGCGAACAACTCCAACCAGGCGATGGACCGCATCATCAACTTCTTCCCGGAAGAGCGCCGCCAGCAGCTGCTCATGGACCTGTCGTTGAACCTCAAGGCGGTGGTGTCGCAGCGCCTGATCCCGCTGCGCGAGGGCAAGGGCCGCGCCGCGGCGGTGGAAGTGCTGCTCAACTCCCCGCTCATCTCCGACTTGATCTTCAAGGGCGAGATCCACGAGATCAAGGAGATCATGAAGAAGTCGAGGGAGCTGGGCATGCAGACCTTCGACCAGGCGCTGTTCGATCTCTACGAGGCCGGGCGCATCAGCTACGAGGACGCGCTGCGCTTCGCCGACTCCACCAACGAGGTGCGCCTCAACATCAAGCTGCACGGCAAGGAGTCGAAGGACAAGGACATGACGAAGGGCATCGAGCACCTCGACATCGTCTAGGCCGGGCTTCCCAACCTCACAAGGGCCGCGTGTGCGGCCCTTTCTTTTCCTCGCTCAGGCCGCGCCGAGAAACTCCACGGCAGCGCCGTCGACGCGCACGTCCACCAGGCCCGCGACGTCGTCCGCGTCGGCTTTTTTCTTCGGCCGCAGCTTGTCGTCGATGTGCAGCGCGAAGCCGGTCCATTCGATCTGCAGGTGCTTGCCGCGCCGCGAGGGCAGCAGGGACGGGCGCTCGCGGTTTTCGTGCCAATGCTCGAGGTACTTCACCAGCCGGTTGCGCTGCGCTTCGGGGACCAACACCACTTCCAGCTTGCCGTCGCCCGCGCGGGTATCGGGCGCGATGTACAGGTTGGGCCCGATGTAGGGCAGGTTCACCGCCTCGAACAGCAGGTAATTGCCGGAGATATCGACGCCGTCGAGCTGCGCGGCGATCTCCACCGGCTCGGCAACCTCGGCCAACTCCGTCAGGCGGCGCAGTGCGCTGTCCACCACCTTGGCCGGACCCTTGCTCTTGTTGTCCTTCTCCTTTTTCCCCTTGTTTTGCTCGGAACGCACCAGCATGCCGGCGAACAGGCCCGCCCCGATCCCCTCGATGAAGTAGCGCTCACCCCATGGACCGCTGGCCAGGCCCACGTCAAGCGGCACGCGACGCGCGCCACGCCAGCCGCGCACCAGCTCCTCGAATGGCTTGTTCAGCAGCCCGAGCGACCGCGCCACGTTGTTCGCGGTGCCCGAAGGCAGGACCGCCACCGGCACGCCGCGACGCACCATGCGGCGCGCGACCGCGGCGACCGTGCCGTCGCCGCCGGCGACCACCACCAGGTCGGCCCGCTTGTCGAGCACGCGATCCCAGCCTTCCTCCCTCGAGGACTGGTAGCGCGGCTTGTGCCCCGCGCGACGCAGCAGCTTGATCAGCGCCTTGGCGTCGTTCTCTTGCCGCCCCGCGCCCGGGTTATGGATCAGCGTAACGCGCACGCAAATTGCTCGTCGTTGGTCATATGCGCATCCTCATTACCAACGACGACGGCGTCTATAGTCCGGGCATAGCCGCGTTGGCGCAGGTGGCTTCCCGATTCGGTCAGGTGCGCGTGGTCGCGCCCGACGTGGAGATGTCGTCGGCCAGCCACTCGATCACTGCCTCGCGCCCGGTGACGATGAAACGCACCCCCATCCCCGGCATAGACGCATACCGCGTGAACGGCACGCCGGGCGACTGCGTAATGCTCGGCACCACGCTGTGGGAAGACGTCGAGATCGTCCTGTCCGGCATCAATATCGGCACCAACCTCGGCAACGCGCTTTGGCACTCGGGCACGCTCGCGGGCGCGAAGCAGGCGGCGCTCCTCGGACTACGCGGCATCGCGTTCAGCGCGCCGGCGACCGACCGCGAGCAGCCCGACTTCGAGGCGCTCAAGCCGTGGGCCGCGACCGTGCTGCGCGCGCTGATGGAGGAGCCGCAGCTCTGCCTGGTCAACGTCAACTTCCCGGCCAGCTCGCCGCGCGGCACGCTGTGGACACGCCAGTCCATGCGCCATTACGACGGCAAGGTGGTGCCCGCCGAGGACCCGATGGGCCGCAAGCACTACTGGTTTACCGTGATCCCGGTCGAGGCCACCGAGGAGGGCACCGACCGCTGGGCGATCGAGCAGGGCTACGTATCGATGACGCCGGTCAATCTCGATCTCACCGACCACGAAAAGCTCGCCGAAGTGCGCAAGGTCGAGTCCTGGAAAAGGCTGAAATTCGGATAGGAATCTCGGGCTGGCGCTATGAGCCGTGGCGCGGCGTGTGGTACCCGGAGGGACTGCCGCAGCGGCGCGAGCTCGAGTTCTGCGGGCAGCACTTTCCCACCCTCGAGCTGAACGGCTCGTTCTATTCGTTGCAGCGCCCCGAGTACTATGCGTCGTGGTACCGCGAGACGCCGCCCGGCCTGGTGTTCGCGGTCAAGGGCTCGCGCTACATCACGCACATGCTGCGGCTGACCAAGATCGAGAAGCCGCTCGCCAACTTCTTCGCCTCCGGCATCCTCGCGCTCGCCGACAAGCTCGGCCCGTTCCTCTGGCAGTTCCCGCCCATGTTCGCGTACAACCGCGAGCGGCTGGCGAGGCTCTTCGATCTTCTTCCAAGGAACACGGAACAGGCCCTGCAGCTGGCGCGTAAACGCGATGCGCGCATGCACGGGCGCTCGCGCCTGGCGATCGACGCAAACCGCAAGCTGCGCCACGCGGTGGAGATCCGCCACCCGAGCTTCATGAACGACGACTTCGTTTCCTTGCTGAAAGAGCACGACGTCGGGCTGGTGGTGGCGGACACCGCGGGCAAGTGGCCGAAGATGTTCCACGTCACCTCCGACTTCGTGTACGTGCGCCTGCACGGCGACGTGAAGATCTACACCAGCGGCTACACCGGCCGCGCGCTGGCGAGCTGGGCGCGGCGCATCCGCGCCTGGGCGAAGGACGGGCGCGACGTGTACGTCTACTTCGACAACGACGTGAAGGTGAAAGCGCCGTTCGACGCGCTGAACCTCATGCGCATGCTCGGCCTGCAGTGGGGCGCGCCGTGGCACACGCCGGGAACGCGCGTGCCGCGCCTCAGGTACGCGTACGGTCCTCGGGTGACGGGCGGGAATCCCGCGTGGGACGACCTGCGACGATCCGGAACTCGTAGAGCCGGCATTCGAGCGCGCCATTCCACAGCGGGGTACGCGCCGAAGGCGCGAGGCGGATCAGCTTCGGCAGGCGCAGGTCGGCGGTAAAGATGTAGCAGCGCCAGCCCTGGAAGTTCTTCTTCAGGGCATCGCCCAGCTTCGGGTAGAAGGCGGCAAGCGCCTCGGGACTTCCCATGCGCTCGCCGTACGGCGGGTTCATCACCATCACCCCGCCCGGCGCCGGGGCGGCGCGCTCCAGCACGTCGGCCTGCTCGAGCTTCACCCAGCGGTCCACGCCGGCGGCCGCGACATTGCGCCGCGCATCCTTCAGCGCGGCGGGGTCGTTGTCGCTGCCGTAGATGATTGGAGTTTTTCCCACGGTCTCTTGGCTTCTAACTCTTTCCCAAAGCGCTCCATCGAAGGCGGCCAGGTTCTCGAAGCCGAAGCTACGCTTAGCGCCGGGGGCCCTTCCGCGCGCCATCGCCGCGGCCTCGACGAGCAGCGTGGCGCCGCCGCACATTGGATCGAGCAGCGGCTCATCGGGCTGCCAGCCGGTGAGCATGACGATGCCGGCGGCGAGGTTCTCGCGCAGCGGCGCCTCGCCCTGCCCGGCGCGCCAGCCGCGCTTGAAGAGCGGCTCGCCCGAGGTGTCGAGGTAGATCGAGCCCTTGTCGGCCTCGAGGAACGCGTGCACCCGAACGTCGGGCGCGGCGCGATCCACGCTCGGGCGCTTGCCGAGCTTGTCGCGGAAGCGGTCGCACACCGCGTCCTTGATGCGCAGCGTGGCGAACTCCAGGCTCTTGAGCGGGCTCTGCTGCGCGGTCACGTTCACTCTCAACGTGCGCTCGACGCGGAAGTAGCGCGGCCAGTCGACGGCCTTCACCGCCGCGTACAGGTCCTCCTCGTTGCGGTAGCGGAAGTCGCCGATCTTCCACAGCACGCGCGAGGCGATGCGCGACCACAGGTTGGCGCGGTAGCAGGTCTCCCAGGTACCGCTGAACGCGACCCCTCCGGGCGTCTGAGCGGGCGCTTGCGCGCCCAATGACGTCAGTTCCTGGAGAAGGAGAGGCTCCAGGCCGCGCGGCGCGCTGGCGAAGAACGCCTCAGAACGGCTTGAGGACAACCAGGAACACCGTGGCGAGGAGCACCAGCACCGGGAATTCGTTGAACCAGCGGAACCACACGTGGCTCTTCCTGTTGCGCTCCTCGGCGAAGTCGCGCATCAGGCGCCAGCACCACAGGTGGTAGCCCACCAGGATGGCGACGAGCGCGAGCTTGGCGTGCAGCCAGCCGCTGGCGGGCCTGAACCAGGCGAGCCACAGCCAGACGCCGAACGCGATGGTGAGGACCGCACCCGGCGTCATGATCCCCCAGAAGAGCTTGCGCTCCATCACCTTGAAGCGCTCGAGGGAGGGCCGGTCCTCGGCCATCGCGTGGTAGACGAAGAGCCGCGGCAGGTAGAACAGCCCGGCAAACCAGGTCACCATGAAGACGATGTGGAGGGATTTGACCCAGAGCACTTAGGAAGAGAAGCGCCGGCGTGCGAAGTGGATGGCGAGCGCGTATCCGGCCGCAGCATACGCGAGGAGCACGCCGGCGTGCAGCCAGAGATCGGGCGGCGGGCCGCCGGCCACCAGCGGCCGCACGATCTGCACCCCGTGGTAGAGCGGCAGGACCTTGGCGATCGCCAGCAGCGGCGCGGGCAGCTGCTCGGCCGGGAAGAACACCCCGGAGATCATCATCATCGGCGTCATCACGAGCGTCATATAGAAGCTGAAGAAGTCCCAGCCCTTGGCGAGCACGCACATGATGAGGCCGGCCGCGGAGAACGCGAGGCCGACGAGAAAGGCTGCCGGCAGGGCGAGCAGCACCCACCAGGAGCTCGCCAGGCCGAACACTGCCGCGACGCCGAGGATGGTCGACCCGGTGAGCCAGGCCTTGCTTGCCGCCCACACCATCTCGCCGGTGACGATGTCGTCGATGGTGAGCGGCGCATAGAGGATCGCGTCCCAGGTCTTCTGCCCGTGCATGCGCGCGAAGCCCGAGAACATCGACTCGAACGAGGCGGTGAACATGGTCGCGGTGCAGAGCTGCCCGGCGGCGAAGAACGCGATGTACGACATGCCTTCGATCGATGGGAGCAGCGCGCCCAGGCCGTAGCCCAGGCCGAACAGCATGATGAGCGGGTCGGCGAGGTTGGACAGCATCGCCGCGGCGATGAGCTTGCGCCACACCAGCATGTTGCGCCGCCAGACCGATACCCAGCGCGTAATCAGTTCTCCTTCCTAATCGCGGAGGTCCCTTCCGGTCAACTTCAGGAAGACATCTTCCAGGCTGGCCGGGCGGTGCAGGTAGCTCAAATCGCCAGAGATGCTCTTCAGGAGCGGCTCCACGTCATCGCCATACGCATACACCGTGTCGCCCACGCGCTCGACGCGCGGCGCAAGGGCTTTGGCGCGCTCGGCCCAGGTCTCGTAGCCGTTGCCGTGCACTTCGAGCACCTGCGGCTCGATGTGCTCGGCGATCAGCGCGCGCGGCGTGCCCTGCGCGATGATGCGCCCGCGGTCCATGATGGCAAGCCGGTGGCACAGCCGCTCGGCCTCCTCCATGAAGTGCGTGGTAAGCACCAGCGTCTTGCCTTCCTGCGTGAGGCGGCGCAGCCGCTCCCAGATCAGGTGGCGCGCCTGCGGGTCGAGGCCGGTGGTCGGCTCGTCCATGAA
>DASVFV010000204.1:0-8760 GCA_036379875.1 Burkholderiales bacterium
GCTCGCCTTCAAGGCGATCCGCAAGCTCTACCCGGGCTACCCGCTGTGGCGCGATTTCCCGTACGAGTACGAGACGCGGCTTGCGATCGACGTGATCAACGGCGGCCCGGCGCTGCGCCAGTGGGTGGACGACCCGTCGGCCAAGCCCGCCGACCTCGACGCCGCGGCGCGCGCGGACGAAAGCGCCTGGCGCGCGGAGCGCGAAGCGGTGCTTCTCTATTAGTTGGTTTTCTTCGGGCGGCTCGCCGCGATCGCCTTGGCGAGCGCGTCGTCTTGCGGTCCCCAGGTCGGCAGGATGAGGTCCACCGCCTTGAGGAACACATGAGCGGGCGGCTCATCTTCGCCTTCGAGCCACGCATGCAGCGTCTCCGGCGTCACCTTCAGATGTCGCGCGAGGTGCTGCACGCCCCCCATCACCTGGCACGCGCGGTGCAGAACGCGGGTGTGCACCGTGACGCGCGGCGGCGGCGCGACTGGGCAGTTGTCGTTGGGTACTCCGAGTTTTTCCATGCGCGCATGGTGCGGGGTGGCCCGCGCGTTGCTCAAGTCACCGGCTGCCCGAATTGCGCGTAGTGCTGCGCTGGAGTCGCTAGCTGGCGACGGCGTCCAGCAGTCGCGGCATGGTCTGGTCCGCCCAGTACTCCGGGTCGTGCTCGATCTTCGCGTCGCCGCGCGCGCGCGTCGCGGCGTCCACGCCGCGGCGCTCGCAGAAGTCGTGCCAGAACTGCTTGATCTCCTCGGCGCTGATGTCGTCGGCGCGGCGGCCCTGCTTCTTGGTCATGTCATCTCCCCCAGTCGTCGTCATCGTCGCGCAGCGGCTTCACGCCGGGCGGCGGCGCCTCCTTGCGGCGGCGCCAGCCGTACAGGAACATTCCCAGCAGCCCGGCCAGCGCCAGGGCCAGGAACAGCACGAGCCATATTAGGCCATTCTGCAACGCTGGACCGCGCTTTCAAAGAGCCCGGCGAGCGCGGCGGCGTGCGGCTCGCGCAGCATGTCGTGGCCGCCGCAGCCGTCCGGGCCGAAGTACTCTTCGGCGCGCGGCGCGACCGAGCGCCAGCCTCGCGAGCCGTCCCATTGGCGCGAAGGCAAGAGCAGCGCCACGCGGCCCGCGTAAGGACGCGGCATATACGCGCGCACCGCCGCGAGCGTGGATTGCTCCACCCAGCGGCGCGGCGCGAGCACCGGGTCGAGCGCGGCTTCGGCCTGCGCGGCGACGCGCTCGCGGCGGCGGCGTAGCCGCTCCGCGAGGTAGCGGCGCCATTCCACCGGCGAGCGCACCGCGAGGTCGCGCGCCAGGCCGCCGAGGCGCACCGCCTGCTCGGCGACGCGCTGCAGGAACTGCGCGGGGAAGCGGAAGTAGGCGGGATACGGGCTGCCGAACAGCGCGAGCAAAGGCACGCTGGCGCCGCCGCGCGCGAGCTGCTGCGCGAGCTCGAAGGCGGTGGTGCCGCCGGCGCAGTAGCCCGCGATTACATAGGGGCCTTGCGGGCGGAAGGCGCGGATCTGGCGCGCGAAGTGCGCGGCGAGGTCCTCGATGCGCTCGAGCGGGCGCTCCAGGCCGTCGACGCCGGGCGGCTGCAAGCCGAAAAACGGCTGGTCAGCGCCGAGGCGCTGCGCGAGCGCGCGGTAGCAGAACACGTCGCCGTTGTGCCCGGGCACGCCGAATACCGGGATGCGCGTGCCGCTTTGCTGCAGCGGCACGATGGCCCGCTCCTGGTTTTCCAGCGCCTGCGCCGAAGCGAGCGCCTTGAGGATGTCGTGCTTGTGGCGGCGCAGCCCGTCGCGCAGCTCGGGCGTGAGCGCGCCGGCCTTGGCGGCGAGATGCAGCTGGTCGCCGACCGCGCGCACCTGGATGTCGCGGCGGCGCAGCTCCGAAAGAAGGGCGGCGGCGTTCATAGCACGATCTCCTCGCGCTCGCCCTGCGGTGCCGGCTTTGATCTTGATAATAGGATGCTCTCCACGGCTTCGGCGAGGCCCGCCACGGTGGGGCGCTCGAACAGGTTGCGCAGCGACAGGTTGACGTCGAAGCGCTCGCGGATCTGCGTGAGCGCCTTCATGGCCATCAGCGAGTGCGCGCCGAGGTCGAACACGTCGTCGTCCACGCCGATGCTGTCGACCTTGAGCAGCGCGGCCCAGATCTCCGCGAGGGCTTTCTCGGTTTCGCTGCGGGCGGTGTCGCCGCCCTTGATCTCTTTTTGAACTTCAAGAACCGACAATGCCTGGCGGTCGAGCTTGCCGTTGGCGTTGAGCGGCAGCTTGTCGAGCACCGCGATCGAGGCAGGGACCATGTACTGCGGCAGGCGCGCCTTGAGATGCTCCTTGAGCGCGCGCGCATCGGTGCCGGCCGGCGCGGCGAAGGCCGCCAGCTCGCCATCGCGCAGCAGCACCACGGCGTCGCGCACGCTGTCATGCGCGCGCAGCGCCGCCTCGATCTCGCCCAGCTCGACCCGATAGCCGTGCACCTTGACCTGGTGATCGACGCGCCCGCAGAACTCGATCGAGCCGTCGGCGAGCAGGCGGCCGCGGTCGCCGGTCCGGTACACGCCGCCGGCGAACTTCTCCGCCGTGAGCGCCGGGCGGTTGAGGTAGCCGCGCGCCACCTGCGCGCCGCCGACACAGATCTCGCCGTCTACCAGCTCCACTTGCACATTCGGCAGCGGCTTGCCGAGCGGCAGCGTGCCCGACGCCGTGCTTGGAACCTTGTTTACCTGGTACGTCAGGACGCCAACGGTCGTTTCGGTCGGGCCGTAATGGTTGTAGATCTCGCACTCGGGAGCCAGCATGCGCAAGCGCTCGATCCAGTCGAGGCGCGAAGCTTCACCGCCGAGGATCAGGCGCTTCCTCGGCATCACGCGCTCGGGCCCGAGCGCCGCGAGATGCGACGGCACGATCTTCAGCACGTCGATCTTCTCGCGCTCGAAATATTCGGCGAGCAGCGCGCCGTTCTCGGCGCGCTCCTGCGCGATCACGTGCAGGCAGCCGCCCGTGACGAGCGAAGGGAAGATCACGGTGTTGCCGAGGTCCGCGGCGATGGTCGACACCGTGGCGTAGCTCATGCCGGGCTCCAGATGCAGGCGCTCGATCACGCCGTGCACGTAGCTCACGATGTTGCGGTGCTCGACGGCGACGCCCTTCGGCTTGCCGGTCGAGCCGCTGGTGTAGATCACGTAAGCGAGATGACGCGCGCCGGCTGCCGTGGCTGGGGCATGGTCCGCTTCACTCGTGAAGTCGAAATCCTGGTCCAACACGACCCGTGCACCCGAGTCCTCGCTGATGAACGCCACGCGCTCGGCCGGAAACGAAGGATCGATCGGCACGTACGCGCCGCCCGCCTTGAGGATGCCCAGGATGCCGACCATGAGCTCGAGCGAGCGCTCGAGCTTCAGGCCGACCGTGACGTCGGGGCCGACGCCTTGCGCGACGAGGCGCTGGGCGAGGGCGTTCGCCCTGCGCTCGAGCGCCTCATACGTAAGGGTTTTATCTTCAAAGACCACCGCAGGTGCCCGCGGTGTGCGCTTTGCCTGCTCCGCGATCACCTCGTGCAGGCATGCCCTCACAGCGACCATGCAATCAGCTCCTTCATGATTTCGTTGGATCCGGCGTAGATGCGCTGCACGCGGGCGTCGGCCCACATGCGGGCGATCGGATATTCGGTCATGTAGCCGTAGCCGCCGTGCAGCTGCAGGCACTCGTCGACGATGGCGCACTGGGTTTCGGTCAGCCAGTACTTCGCCATCGCGGCGCTCGTGTCGTCCAGGCGCCCGGCGAGCAGGCGCTCGATGCAGTTGTCGAGGAACACGCGGCCGACCTGCGCGCGCGTCTTGCACTCGGCGAGCTTGAAGCGCGTGTTCTGCAGGTCGAGGAGCGGCTTGCCGAAGGCGTGGCGGTCCTTCACGTACCGGGCGGTGATCGCGACGGCTTCTTCGGCCATCGCGGTCGCGCCGACCGCGATCTGCAGGCGCTCGTAGGGCAGCTGCTCCATCATCTGCGCGAAGCCGCGGCCTTCCACCCCGCCGAGCAGGTTGGCGGCCGGCACGCGCACCGAGTCGAAGAACATCTCGACCGTGGCCTGGGCCTGCATGCCGAGCTTCTCGAGCGGGCGGCCCACGCGGTAGCCGGGCAGGCCGGCGGTCTCGAGCGCGATGAGCGAGGTGCCGCGCATCCCGATCACCTTGGTGTTGGTCTTCGCCGCGACGATCACCAGCCCGGCGTGCGCGCCGTTGGTGATGAAGGTCTTCGAGCCGTTGATCACGTACTCCTCGCCTTCGCGCCGCGCGGTGGTCTTGATCGCCTGCAGGTCGGAGCCGGCGTGCGGCTCGGTCATGGCGATCGCGCCGAGCAGCTCGCCGCGCGCCATGCGCGGCAGCCAGCGGCGCTTCTGCTCGTCGCTCCCGTACGCGAGCACGTAATGCGCGACGGTCGCGTGCACCTGCGTGCCGAAGTACACGCCGTTGCGCGCCAGCTCGTCGAGCACCACCGCCTCGTGCGCGAACGTGCCGCCGCCGCCGGCGTACTCCTCGGGCACGTCGACGAGCAGCAGGCCGGCCGTTCCGGCCTTCTTCCAGGCCTCGAGCTCCGGGCCGTGCTGCGCGCGCCAGCGCGCCTGGTGGGGCACCAGCTCGGCGGCGACGAAATCGCGCACCGTGTCGCGGTACTGGCGCACGTCGTCGGTCAGCCAGGGCGATTCGTACGCGGCCGGTTGGAGGACGCCTCTATCCATGATGGCAGGCCACCGCGGCGATGAAGCCGCGCAGCGGGAAGAAGGTGTGCACGCGCCAGCCGGGCGCCGCGGACGGGTCGAGGCGCCGCGGCTCGAGCGTGAGGCCCGCGCCGAGGCCCTTGGCGAGCGCCTCCTTGCGCGTCCAGCAGCGAAGGAAGGCGAGCGCCTTGTCGCGCGCTGCGGCGTACGCGCGCTTCTCGCGGCGCGAGAACACGTGCGCGGCGATCGCGTCGGCGGAGCGGATCGCGCGCAGCGCCTCGATGTCGGCGCCGAGCTCGCACGCCCTGGAGAACGCGAACAGCGCGACGTCGTCGCAATGCGAGACGCTGAAGTGCAGCCCGCCGTCGGCGAGCCGGGGCTTGCCGTTCTCGCCGTAGGCGAGGCGCAGTTCCTCGGCGCGCACGCCCAGGCGCTCGGCGAGCAGCCGGCGCAGCAGGCCGCGTGCAGCTATGTAGCGGCGGCGGTGACGCGGAAAGAAAAAGCGCGCAGCGCGCTCGCGCTCCTCGGGCGCGAGGCTTGCATGCAGCTTGCGGATCTCGTCGGGCGCCGCGTCCAAGCGGGCCACCACGACCTCGAATTCGTCAGCATGGTGCATAGACCTGCATGCTGACGCTCGCGTATTGCGTGGCGCTAGCTGTCTTCGAGCCCGCTAGGACTAAGGAATTTTCTTCAAATTGTCATCGTCGGGAAACGCCGACGGCGCTCCGTCGAGCCACGCGCGCCCGTGGCGGTACAGATGCGTCACCGCTTCGCCTTTCAGCTGCGGCAGGTCGCGCTTCACCTGGAAGCCGAGCTTCGACTGCAGATAGCCCAGGTGGCGGTAGCCTTCCGGGATCGAGCCGAGCAGATCCGGGTCGAGCTTGATCCGCACGGCAGGGTCGAGCGGGTCCATGCGGTCCTTCTCGTAGATCGGCTGGCGGCGCACGATCTTCCAGGCGCCGGCGCGCTTCTCGAAGAAATCGTAGAAGCGCCCGGTGCACACCACGTCGACCGTCTCGCCTTCGCAGACGCCGCGCTGGCTGATGGTCATCTTGGTCTGCGCGATGGCGCGCTGGCGGTTCACCTCGATCGTCGAGCCGCCGAGGAAGTGCAGGATGCTCACGCCCTTGTCGAAGCCGGCCTTGCTCACCTTGATGAACTCGCGCGCCGGGCCCTGGAACCACGTAGCGGTCATCCAGCCGTCTTCGTGCCAGACGGTGGCGAAGCGATCCCAGTCGCCGGCGTCGCGCCACAGCGCCCAGTTATGGACGACCTCCAGGATCGCGAGCTGGTCGTGGGTCAATCGGCCTTCGCTCCCGAGACCTTCACGATCTTCGCCCACTTCACGATTTCCTCGCGCAGGAACTTGTCGAACTGGTCGATCGACATGCCCATCGTGGTGGTGCCCTGCCTCGCCCAGTTGTCGCGCACCTCGGCCGAGCTGAGCAGCTTGTTCACTTCGGCGTTCAGCTTCTCGAGCACCGGGCGCGGCGTCTTCGCCGGCGCCATCAGGCCGAGCCAGATGCCCGACTCGTAGCCGGGCAGGCCGGCTTCGACGAGCGTCGGCACGTCGGGCGTGACCGGCGAGCGCTTGGTGCCCGAGGTGGCGAGCGCCTTCACCTTGCCCGCCTTGGCCTGCGCGGCCATGGTCGGCACCGCGTCGAACATCATCTGCACCTGGCCGCCCATCACCGCGGCGCGCGCCTGGTCGGAGCCCTTGTGCGGCACGTGCACGATGTCCACGCCGGCCATCGCTTTGAACAGCTCGCCCGCCATGTGATAGGGCGTGCCGTTCCCGGAGGACGCGTAGTTGAGCGCGCCGGGCCTGGATTTCGCCAGCGCGATGAACTCCTTCAGGTTCGCGGCCTGCACCGACGGATGGACCACCATCATGAGGTCGGAATAGCTCACGCCCGTGATCGGCGCGAAGTCACGCATCAGGTCGAAGGGCTTCTTCGGAATGAGCGTCTCGTTCACCGTGTGCGTGTTCGACATCATGAGCAGCGTGTAGCCGTCGGGATCGGACTTCGCCACCACGTCGGTGCCGACGATCGAGCCGCCGCCCGGGCGGTTCTCGATCACGAAGGTCTGCCCGACGCTTTCCTGCAGCTTGGCGCCGAGATAGCGCGCGTAGACGTCGGCCGAGCCGCCCACGCCGTAGGGCACGATGATCCGGACCGGCCTGGACGGATACGCCTGCGACCACGAAGGCGCGCTGCACGCGAGGAGCGCGAGCGCGAGAACGGCACGAACCATACCTCCTCCTTTTAGAATGCTTCTCGCCATGAGAATACTCGTGACCGGCGCGGCGGGCTATATCGGTTCCGCTCTGGCGAAGGCGCTCGCCGACCGGCACGAGGTGCTCGCCACCGACCAGTCGGCGCCCGCCGCCATCGTCGGCAACCTCGCGTACCCGCAGTTCGCCCGTTCGCTGGTAACGCCGCAGGTCGACGCGGTATTCCATCTCGCTTCGCTCGTCTCGGGCGGCGCCGAGCAGAACTTCGAGCTCGGCACCAAAGTAAACCTGGACGCGACGCGCGACCTGCTGGAAGCCTGCCGCCTCGCCGGCCATTGCCCGAAATTCGTCTTCGCGTCCTCGATCGCCGTATACGGCGGCGTGGCTGAGGTAACGGACGAAACGCCGCCGGCACCGCGCCTTTCGTACGGGGCGCAGAAGCTGGTCTGCGAAGTGCTGATCGACGATTACACGCGGCGCGGCTTCATCGACGGGCGCGCGCTGCGCCTCCCCGCAGTGCTGGTGCGCCCCGGCGGGCCGAACACCGCGGTGTCCGGCTGGTCGAGCGCGATCGTCCGCGAGCCGCTCGCCGGCCGCGACTATGTCTGCCCGGTACGTCCGGATACGCGGCTCGCCTGCATATCGCTGAAGAAGGTGGTCGAGTCATTTGCACATGCACTGTCTCTACCCGGGGAAAAGATCGGGTCGCGCCGCACGCTGGCGCTCAACGGGATCAGCGTCAGCGCGCAGGCGATGTGGGACGCGGTGAACGGCCGGGCAACCGGCGAGGTGCGATTCGCTCCCGATCCTTCCATCCAGGCGGTGATGGACGGCGCGCCGAAATCGGTTGTCTCCAAGAGAAGCACCGAATTGGGTTTTCCCGCCAGCCGTGACATCGACGAAATCGTCCGTGAGTACGAAGAAGCTTCCGTCGCGCATCACCGTTGAAGGGCTCGATCGGGCGCCGCACCGGGCGTTCCTGCGCGCCCTGGGTTTGACTGATCTTGATTTAAGAAAGCCATTTGTCGGCGTGGCCTCGACCGACGGCCGGGTGACGCCCTGCAATGCGCTGCTCGGCGAGCTGGCGCGCGAGGCGTGCGCCGCGGTGCGCGAAGCCGGCGGCGTGGCGTTCGACTTCGCCTGCGCTTCGGTCGCCGACTCGATGTCGATGAACCACGCGGGCATGCGCTACTCGCTGGTGTCGCGCGAGATCATCGCCGACGGCGTCGAGGCGGTGGCGCGCGGGCACGCGTACGACGCGCTCGTCACGTTCGCGGGCTGCGACAAGACGCTGCCCGGGATGATGATGGCGATGGTGCGGCTCAATCTGCCGTCGGTGTTCGTCTATGGCGGCGCGGCGCTGCCCGGCACGTGGAGGGGACGCGACGTCACGGTGCTCGACACCTACGAGGCGGTCGGCGCAGTCATGGCGGGCGAGATGAAGCAAGTCGAGCTCGACGAGCTCGAGCGGGCCTGCCTTCCCACGCTCGGCTCGTGTCCCGGTCAGTTCACCGCCAACACCATGGCGATGGTTTCCGAGACGCTCGGCCTCGCGCTGCCCGGCTCGGCGACCTTGCCCGCGGTCGCGGACGAACGCAAACGCGTGGCGCGCGATGCCGGGCGCATCGCGATGAACATCCTGAAGCACGGTGCGCCGCTGCCGCGGCAGCTCGTGACGCGGAAAAGCCTCGAGAATGCGGCCGCCGCGGTCGCCGCCACCGGCGGCTCGACCAACGCCGCGCTGCACCTGCCGGCCATCGCGCACGAGGCGGGCATCCGCTTCACGCTCGACGACTTCGCGCGCGTCGCGAAGCGCACGCCGCT
>DASVFV010000205.1:0-12396 GCA_036379875.1 Burkholderiales bacterium
GACGTGGTGATCACCCGCTCGCAGCCCGGCGTGCGCGACTACTCCGGGGCGCACGCATGATCGAGCTCGAAGTGTTCCGCTACAACCCCGAGACCGAGCGGGAGCCGCGCTTCCAGCGCTACGAGGTGCCGTTCCGCGACGACTGGGTGGTCCTCGATGCGCTCAACCACGTGAAGGAAGCGCTCGATCCCACGCTCAGCTACCGCTGGTCGTGCCACATGGCGGTGTGCGGCAGCTGCGGGATGATGATCAACGGCGAGCCCAAGCTCGCCTGCAAGGCGTTCCTGCGCGACTACCAGGGCGTGATCCGCGTCGAGCCGCTGCGCCACTTCCCGGTCGAGCGCGACCTGGTCACGGTGATCGACGACTTCGTCGCGAAGCTCGCGCGCGTGAAGCCCTGGCTCATGCCGAAGGAGGCGCCCGCCGGCGCCGGCGAATACCGCCAGACCCCGGCGCAGCTCAAGCGCTACAAGCAATTCTCGATGTGCATCAACTGCATGCTCTGCTACGCGGCGTGCCCGGAATACGGGATCATCCCCGAGTACCTCGGCCCGGCGGCGATCGCGCTCGGGCACCGCTGGAACCGCGATTCGCGCGATGGCGGCCGCGACGCACGCCAGGAAGAGCTGGCGGCGAAGAACGGCGCCTGGGACTGCACCTTCGTCGGCGCGTGCTCGGAGGTCTGCCCCGAGCACGTCGACCCGGCGGGCGCGATCCAGCAGGTGAAGATCGAGAGCACCGTGGACTGGTACGAGGCGCACCTCATGCCCTGGAAAGGAAAATGACGACATGAGCCGCGCGCCCTACGTGCGGCCGATCAGCGCGCGCGAGTGGGTGTTCCGCCACCCGCGCTACGTGCGCTACATGGTGCGCGAATTCAGCTGCCTGTTCATCGGCGGGTGGACGCTGCTCATGGTGTGGGGCCTCAAGGCGCTTGCCGAGGGCCCGGAGGCCTGGACGGCGTTCCTCCAGCTGCTGCGCAGCCCGGCGGGTATCGCGTTCCAGCTCCTCACGCTGGCGTTCGCGCTCTACCACAGCGTGACCTGGTTCAACCTCACGCCGAAGGCGCTGCCGCTGCCGTTCATCGCCGCTGCGCATTACGCGATGTGGGTTCTCCTGTCGGCGGGACTACTGGTGATTTCTCTATGAGCAAGTCCAACAAGCCGATCGTCTGGGGGCCGTTCGCCGCGGGCGGGACGCTGACCGCGTTCCTGATCCCGGTGCTCGTGCTGCTCACGCTGCTGCAGCCGCAAGGGCTCTCGTACGAGTCGATGCACGCCTTGGCCGCGCACTGGGCGGGCAAGGTCGCGCTGGCCGGCGCGATTTTCCTCTCGCTTTGGAGCGCGGCGCACCGGCTGCGCATCACGCTCTACGACCTGGGCGTGCGCGCCGACGCCCTCGCCGCCGCCGTTCTCTACGGCGCCACGCTCGCCTGCACGGGCGCGGCGCTCTACTATCTCGTGAAAATATAAGGGGAGGGACACCATGCCGCCGCCGCCCATCGCATTGCGCGAGCAGCTCCGCGAGGAGCGCTTCAACGGCGTCTGGACCGAGGAGCTGAACCGCGTGTTCGCCGACGTCGCGCCCTACTACGACCAGGCCAACGTGGTCGCGAGCCTCGGGCTGTGGGACTTCCTGCTGAAGAGCTTCATGGAGACCATGGACCTCGAGCCCGGCGACCGCGTGCTCGACGTGTGCGCCGGCACCAACGCGGTCGGCATCGCGATGCTCAAGCGCGAGCCGAAGCTCAAGGTGCACGCCATGGACCGCAGCGCCGAGATGCAGCAGGTCGGGCGCCAGCGCGCCGAGGCGCTCGGCCTGCACATCGAGAGCGTGATCGGCGACGTGCACCAGCTGCCGTTTCCCGACCACCACTTCGACATCGTCACGCTGCAGTGGGCGACGCGCCACCTGCGCGTGAAGACCGTGTTCGGCGAGATCCGGCGCGTGCTCAAGCCCGGCGGGCGCTTCTACCACTGCGACATGCTGCGGCCGGCGAACCCGCTGGTGGAGACGCTGTACTACACGTACCTGCGCTTCTGCCTCAATTTCACCGCGCTGGTCTTCGGCAGCGGGCCCTCGGCGCACGGCCTGAAGCGCTACTTCATCAACGCGCTCGAGATGTTCTATTCGGCGGAGGAGCTGACGCTGCTGCTGCGCGAGCTGGGCTTCGAGCGCGTCGGCTCGCGCACCGTGCTCGCCGGGATGATCGGCTTCCACCGCGCCGCCAAGCCCGCCTGAGGGACGCGCGGCGCGCGCTCGCGGCGCTGAACGGCCGGCTGCTGCGCGAGTACAGCCGGCGCTGCGCGGCTGCGCTGCCGGTCCGGCTCGGCCCGCTCGAGGCGCTGCTCGCCGCGAACGTCGACAAGGAGATCCGCAAGGATGCCTTTGCCATTCGATCCGGCCAGTCGGTCGACGAGCTGTTGTCCTATGCCCGACAAGTCGACAGGGAGTTCGTCGCCCGGCTCGAGCGCTTCCCGCTGGTTCGGCTGCGCATCCGCTACGAAGACATCGAGCCGATGCGGCGCCGGCGCATGCAGCACCTGCTCGACGCCGCGGCGGCGCTTGTGCGCGCGCCCTGGCGGGGCATCCGGCCCGCCGCGCGCGCATGCTATTCGCGCGCCGAGTTCGAAGACTTGCTGCGCGAGCACCTGCGCCTCTATGCCGCCGAGGTGCACGCGCTCGGCGGCTCGGTGCGCCCGGCGCTCCTCGTGGCGCCGGTGCGCGAGCGGCTGCGCGCGCTCATGGAGTCGCGCGCCGATTCGCTCGCGCGCGACGTCGCGGCCCTGCTTTATGCCGCTGCGATGCGGTAAAATCCAGTCGCATGGCGCGCAGTCGGCTGGTTGCCGGCAACTGGAAAATGCATGGCAGCCGGGCCTCGATCGCCGCGCTCCTGGATGAGCTCGTCAAGGCGAACCCTCCCGGCTGCGCGGTGTGTCCCCCGTTTCCGTTCCTCGCCCAGGTGGCCGAGCGCCTGCGCGGCAGCCGCATCGCCTGGGGCGCGCAGAACGCCTCCGAGCACGCGCAGGGCGCTCATACCGGCGAGGTTTCCGCCGCGATGCTGGCGGAATTCGGCTGCCGCTACGTGATCGTCGGGCATTCCGAGCGCCGGCACGTCTACGGCGAGAGCGATGCGCAGGTGGCGGCCAAGTTCAAGGCGGTGCGCGCGGCGGGCCTCACGCCGATCCTGTGCGTGGGCGAGACGCTGGAAGAGCGCGACGCCGGCAGTACCGAAGCGGTGGTGGGCAGGCAGCTGAATTCCGTCTTGGAAAAGAATTCTCTGGAAAATGCGGTTCTTGCCTATGAGCCGGTGTGGGCGATCGGCACCGGACGAAATGCAACCCCCGAGCAGGCGCAGGAGGTGCACGCGTTCCTGCGCAAGAGGGTGCCGGCCGACACGCCGATCCTGTATGGCGGCAGCGTCAAGCCGCAGAACGCGGCGGCGCTTTTCGCCATGCCGGACGTGGACGGCGGGCTGATCGGCGGGGCGTCGCTGGTGGCGAAGGATTTTCTCGATATCGTGAAGGCAAATACATGAGTGGTCTCTGGTTGAACGTGCTGATCGTCGCGCACGTGCTGGTGGCGTTGGCGATCATCGGCCTCGTGCTGCTCCAGCACGGCAAGGGCGCGGACATGGGCTCGGGCTTCGGCGGCGGCGCCTCGGGCAGCCTGTTCGGCGCCACCGGCTCGGCGAACTTCCTGTCGCGCTCGACAGCCGTGCTGGCGACGCTGTTTTTCCTGCTCAGCCTGGCGCTCGCGTTCGTCGCGACCAAAGGCCGGCCGGTCGAAACCGGCGGCGGCGTGATGGACGCGGTGCGAAACCAGCCGCAGAAACCGGCGCCGAAGGCCGAAGAAAAACCCAAGCCGCCGGCCACGCCCGGCAAGGACGTACCGCAGTGATTTTTGAGGGATAATCGAAAGCTACGCCCACGTGGTGAAATTGGTAGACACGCTAGCTTGAGGGGCTAGTGGCCTAAAAAGCCGTAGCAGTTCGAGTCTGCTCGTGGGCACCAAACTATGCTCGCAGAATACTTTCCAATTCTGCTGTTCATCCTGGTCGGCCTCGCCGTGGGCGTCGCGCCGATGGTGCTCGGCAAGCTGCTCGGCCCGAGCCGCCCCGACCCGGAGAAGCTCTCGCCCTATGAATGCGGCTTCGAGGCGTTCGAGGACGCGCGCATGAAGTTCGACGTGCGCTACTACCTGGTCGCGATCCTGTTCATCCTGTTCGACCTCGAGATCGCGTTCCTCTTCCCGTGGGCGGCGGTGATCAACGACATCGGCTTCGCCGGGTTCATTTCGATGATGATTTTTCTTGCCATCCTCACCGTGGGTTTTGTCTACGAGTGGATGAAAGGCGCGCTGGAATGGGAATAGAAGGCGTTCTGCAACAGGGGTTTGTCACCACCACGGTCGACAAGGTGGTGAACTGGACGCGCACCGGGTCGCTGTGGCCGATGACCTTCGGCCTCGCCTGCTGCGCGATCGAGATGATGCACGCCGGCGCGGCGCGCTACGACCTCGACCGCTTCGGCATCGTGTTCCGCCCCAGCCCGCGCCAGTCCGACCTGATGATCGTGGCCGGCACGCTGTGCAACAAGATGGCGCCCGCGCTGCGCAAGGTCTACGACCAGATGCCCGAGCCGCGCTGGGTGATCTCGATGGGATCCTGCGCGAACGGCGGCGGCTATTACCACTACTCGTACTCGGTGGTGCGCGGCTGCGACCGCATCGTGCCGGTGGACGTGTACGTGCCCGGATGCCCGCCGACCGCGGAAGCGCTGCTGTACGGCCTCGTGCAGCTGCAGAACAAGATCAAGCGTACCAACACGATCGCGCGCTAACGCATACATGCGTTTCCTTCCATGACGCCGCGGCTGCAGAAGCTGTTCGATTCGATCAAGGACCTGAATCCCGTGGAGCGCCTCGGCGAGCTGACCGTCGAGGTTCCTGCCGCCCAGTACAAGGCGGTATGCGAAAGGCTGAAGAAAGACGGTTTCGAGCAGTGCATGGACCTGACCGGCGTGGACTACGCTTCGTACGGCGACCGGCCGCGCGAAGGCCTGCGCTTCGCCGCGGTGCTGCACCTGCTCTCGATCACGCACAACTGGCGCCTGCGCGTGCGCACGTTCTGCCCGGACGACCAGTTCCCGGTGCTGCCGTCGCTGGTCGAGCTGTGGCCGTCGGTGAACTGGTACGAGCGCGAGGCGTTCGACCTGTTCGGCATCGTGTTCGAGGGCCATCCCGACCTGCGGCGCATCCTCACCGACTACGGCTTCATCGGGCACCCGTTCCGCAAGGACTTCCCGGTCAGCGGCCACGTCGAGATGCGCTACGACCCGGAGCAGAAGCGGGTGATCTACCAGCCGGTGACGATCGACCCGCGCGAGGTCACGCCCCGGATCGTGCGCGAAAAGAACTACGGCGATGCCTGAAATCCGGAATTACACGCTGAACTTCGGGCCCCAGCACCCCGCGGCGCACGGCGTGCTGCGCCTGGTGCTCGAGCTCGACGGCGAGGTGATCCAGCGCGCCGACCCGCACATCGGCCTGCTGCACCGCGCGACCGAGAAGCTCGCCGAGCACCGCACCTACCTGCAGAACCTGCCGTACATGGACCGGCTCGACTACGTGTCCATGATGTGCAACGAGCACGCGTTCGTGCTCGCGGCGGAGAAGCTGCTCGGCCTCGAGCCGCCGCTGCGCGCGCAGTACATCCGCGTGATGTTCGACGAGCTCACGCGCATCATGAACCACCTGCTGTTCCTCGGCACGCAGGGCCTCGACCTCGGCGCGATGACGGTGTTCCTCTACTGCTTCCGCGAGCGCGAGGACCTGCTCGACATGTACGAGGCGGTATCGGGGGCGCGCATGCACGCGGCGTACTACCGGCCGGGCGGCGTGTACCGCGACCTGCCCGACTCGATGCCGCAGTACGAGCCGTCGCGCTTCCGCAGCGCGCGCGACCTGAAGGCGCTCAACCGCAACCGCCAGGGCTCGCTGCTCGATTTCATCGAGGACTTCACCGAGCGCTTCCCGGGCTACGTCGACGAGTACGAGACGCTGCTCACCGAGAACCGCATCTGGAAGCAGCGCACCGTCGGCATCGGCGTGGTGGCGCCGGAGCGCGCGCTCGCGCTCGGCTACAGCGGCGTGATGCTGCGCGGCTCGGGCATCGAGTGGGACCTGCGCAAGAAGCAGCCCTACGAGGTGTACGAGCGCATGGAGTTCGACGTGCCGGTCGGCACCAACGGCGACACCTACGACCGCTACCTGCTGCGCGTCGCGGAGATGCGCCAGTCCAATCGCATCGTCCGGCAGTGCGTGAAGTGGCTGCGCGACAACCCCGGGCCGGTGATGGTCGACAACCACAAGATCGCCCCTCCCGCGCGCGGCGAGATGAAGCTCAACATGGAGGAGCTGATCCACCACTTCAAGCTGTTCACCGAGGGCATGCACGTGCCCGAGGGCGAGGCCTACGCCGCGGTCGAGCACCCGAAGGGCGAGTTCGGGGTGTACTTCATCTCCGACGGCGCGAACAAGCCCTACCGCATGAAGCTGCGCTCGCCGGGCTTCTGCCACCTTTCGTCGATGAACGAAATATCGAAGGGCCACATGCTGGCCGACGCGGTGGCGATCATCGGCACGCTGGACATCGTGTTCGGAGACGTCGACCGATGACAAAACAAATGGGGACGGACCCCATTTTTCGCAACTGCACTCGTTTCTCAACTGAGAAAAATGGGGTCCGTCCCCATTTGTTTGGATGCTGACCACCGACTCCCTGCAGAGGATCGACCGCGAGGTCGCCAAGTACCCGCCCGACCAGAAGCAGTCGGCGGTGATGAGCGCGCTCATCATCGCGCAGGACGAGAAGGGCTGGCTCTCGACCGAGGTGATGGACTGGGTGGCGAAGTACCTCGGCATGCCGCCGGTGCAGGTGTACGAGGTGGCGACCTTCTACAGCATGTACAACCTGAAGCCGACCGGGCGCTACAAGCTCACGCTGTGCACCTGCCTGCCGTGCGGCCTGCAGGGCGCGCTCGCCGCGGCCGACCACCTGCGCGACAAGCTCGGCATCGACTTCAACGAGACCACGCCCGACGGGCGCTTCACGCTGAAGGAAGGCGAGTGCATGGGCGCCTGCGCCATGGCGCCGGTGCTGCTCGTCAACAACAAGAAGATGCACGACTACATGTCGAACGAAAAGCTCGACCAGCTGATCGAGAACCTCAAATGAACTACGGCCCCGACGCGATCCTGATGAAGGGCCTGGACGGCCAGAACTGGCGCCTCAAGGACTACGAGGCGCGGGACGGCTATGCTGCGCTGAAAAAAATAATCTCCCAGAAGATAAAACCGGAAGACCTGATCGCCGACCTGAAGAAATCCGCGCTGCGCGGGCGCGGCGGCGCGGGCTTCCCGACCGGCCTCAAGTGGTCGTTCATGCCGCGCGCCTTTCCCGGCGCGAAGTACGTCGTGTGCAACTCCGACGAAGGCGAGCCGGGCACCTGCAAGGACCGCGACCTGCTGCGCTACAACCCGCACTCGGTGATCGAGGGCATGGTGATCGCCGGCTACGCCATGGCGGCCACGGCCGGCTACAACTACATCCACGGCGAGATCTGGGAGGTCTACGAGCAGTTCGAGGAGGCGCTGCGCGAGGCGCGCGAGGCCGGCTACGTCGGCCGGAACATCCTCGGCTCGGATTTCTCTTATGAGCTGCACGTCGTCCCGGGCTACGGCGCGTACATCTGCGGGGAGGAAACGGCGCTCCTCGAGTCGCTCGAGGGCAAGAAAGGCCAGCCGCGCTTCAAGCCGCCGTTCCCGGCGAGCTACGGCCTGTACGGCAAGCCCACCACCATCAACAACACCGAGACCTTCGCCGCGGTGCCGTGGATCGTGCGCAACGGAGCCGACGCGTTCCTCGCGCTCGGCAGACCGAACAACGGCGGCACCAAGCTCTTCTCGGTGACCGGACACGTCGCGCGGCCGGGTAACTACGAGGTCAGGCTGGGAACGCCCTTCGCCAAGCTGCTCGAAATGGCAGGCGGCATGCGCGACGGCAGGAAGTTGAAAGCGGTGATCCCGGGCGGCTCTTCCATGCCGGTGCTGCCGGCCGACGTCATGATGAAGACCGACATGGACTACGACTCGATCGCCAAGGCGGGCTCGATGCTCGGCTCCGGCGCGGTGATCGTCATGGACGAGACCACCTGCATGGTGCGCGCACTGGAGCGCCTGTCGTACTTCTACTTCGAGGAGTCGTGCGGGCAGTGCACGCCGTGCCGCGAGGGCACCGGCTGGCTCTACCGCGTGGTGAACCGCATTGAGCGCGGCCTCGGGCGCATGGAGGACCTCGACCTTCTCCTCAGCGTGTCGGACAACATCGCCGGCCGCACCATCTGCGCGCTCGGCGACGCCGCGGCGCTGCCGGTGAAGAGCTTCATCAAGCACTTCCGCGATGAGTTCGTTTATCACATTGAGCACAAGCAGTGCCTGCACGGCACGGTTGAACCGAAATGGGGCAGGGCCGGCGCGCGGCACGAGCCGCACGTGGTGAGGAACATGGCGGAGGCCGCCTAGTGGCGAACCTGAAGGTCACGGTGGATGGCACGGAGGTCGAAGTGCCGCACGGCTCGACCGTGATGGACGCCACGCACAAGCTCGGCGTCTACGTCCCGCACTTCTGCTACCACAAGAAGCTTTCCATCGCCGCCAACTGCCGCATGTGCCTGGTCGAGATCGAGAAGGCGCCCAAGCCGCTGCCGGCGTGCGCCACGCCGGTCACCGACGGCATGAAGGTCTGGACGCACTCCAAGGTCGCCAAGGACGCGCAGAACGGGGTGATGGAGTTCCTGCTCATCAACCACCCGCTCGACTGCCCGATCTGCGACCAGGGCGGCGAATGCCAGCTGCAGGACCTCGCGGTGGGCTACGGCGCCAGCAACTCGCGCTACATCGAGGAAAAGCGCGTGGTGCTGAGGAAAGAGCTCGGCCCGCTGGTGGCGGCGGAGGAGATGAGCCGCTGCATCCAGTGCACGCGCTGCGTGCGCTTCGGCCAGGAAATCGGCGGCATCATGGAGCTCGGCCTCGCCGGGCGCGGCGAGAACGCCGAGATCGTGTCGTTCGTGAACAAGGCGGTGGAGTCGGAGCTGTCGGGCAACATGATCGACCTCTGCCCGGTCGGCGCGCTCACCTCCGAGCCGTTCCGCTACAAGGCGCGCACCTGGGAGCTCACGCGCCGGCGCTCGGTCGCGCCGCACGACTCGCTCGGCTCCAACCTCGTGGTGCAGGTGAAGCAGAACAGGGTGATGCGCGTGCTGCCGCTCGAGGTCGAGGAGATCAACGAGTGCTGGCTGTCGGACAAGGACCGCTTCTCCTACGAGGGCCTCAATTCGCCCGACCGCCTGCAGCGCCCGATGGTGAAGCGCGACGGCGCCTGGCAAGAGCTCGACTGGGAGCAGGCCTTCGACTACCTGGTGCCGCGCCTGCAGGACGATTTCGGCGTGCTCGCCTCGCCGCATTCGACGCTCGAAGAGCTGTTCCTGTGCGGCAAGCTCGGCGCCGCCGACTTCCGCCTGCGCCAGAGCGATTTTTCGATGCAGGGCCTGATGCCGTGGCTCGGCATGCCGATCGCCGAGCTGCAGAGCCTCGACCGCGTGCTGGTGGTCGGCTCGTTCCTGCGCAAGGACCACCCGCTCATCGCCCACCGCCTGCGCCAGGCCGCCAAGCGCGGCGCGCAGATCCACATGCTGCACTCGGTGGACGACGACTGGCTGATGCCGATCGCCAGCAAGAAGATCGTTGCGCCCTCGGAAATCGCGTCTGCCGTCGGTTCTTTCCAGGAAGTGCTTTCTTCTGGAAAGAACGCAGCGGTATTTCTCGGCAACTTCGCCATGCAGCACCCGCAGGCCGCGCAGCTCCTCGGCGCGGCGAACGCCTTGGCTCAGGTTACGGGTGCGAAGGTCGGCGTGTTCGGCGAGGCGGCCAACTCGTTGGGCGGCTACCTCGCCGGGCTGCCGAACGGCGGCAGCGTCAACGAGGTGCTGAAGAAGCGCAACCTCGTGCTGCTCAACGTGGAGCCCGAGCTCGACTGCGCCGACCCGGTCGCGGCGCGCAAGGCGCTCGACGCGGCGAACTTCGTGGTGAGCCTGACGCCGTGGAAGACCGGCCTCGAGTACGCCGACGTGCTGCTGCCGATCGCGCCCTTTACCGAGACTTCGGGCACTTTCGTGAACTGCGAAGGGCGCGTGCAAAGCTTCCACGCCGTGGTGCACCCGCTCGGCGGCGCGCGGCCGGGCTGGAAAGTGCTGCGCGTGCTCGGCAGCCTGCTCGGCCGGCCGGGCTTCGAGCTCGACACGGTCGAGCAGGTGAGGGCCGCCTGCCTCGATGGCAAAGACATTCCAAGCTTGCTCTCCAACCGGCTTTCCACGGGCGCAGAGTCCCGTGAAAAACCCCAGGGCATCCAAAGAATCGCCGACGTGCCGATCTACTTCGCCGATCCGCTGGTGCGCCGCTCGCCGCCGCTGCAGAAGACGCGCGATGCGCGCCCGCCGCGGGCGTGGATGAATTCGCGCCTGCTGGCGAAGATCGGCGCGGCCGCCGGGCAGCCGGTGCTGGTGAACTCGAGCGTGAAGCTGATGGCGGCGCTCGACGATCGCCTGCCCGACGAGTGCGTGCGCATCGCCGCCGGCCATCCGTCGAGCGCGGCGGTGGGACCGATGTTCGGCAGCGTGACGCTCGCGCGCGCCGCCGCCGAGAGGGCCGCGTGATGGAGTGGTTCGCCGACCGCTCGAGCGCCTGGTTCGGACCGGTGTGGGGCCCGGTGTTCTACGAGACCAGCACGAGCATCGCGTTCATCGTCGCGATCGTGGTGCCGCTGTTCCTCGCGGTGGCCTACCTCACGCTCTGGGAGCGCAAGATGATCGGCTGGATGCAGATCCGCCTCGGGCCGAACCGCGTCGGCCCGCTCGGCCTGCTGCAGCCGATCGCCGACGGCGTCAAGCTGCTCTTCAAGGAGATCATCCTTCCCACCAACGCGAGCAAGGCGCTGTATTTCGTCGGGCCGATCCTGATGATCATGCCGGCGCTCGCGGCCTGGGCGGTGATCCCGTTCGCGCCCGAGCTGGTGCTGTCGGACATCAACGCCGGGCTGCTCTACATCATGGCGCTCTCGTCGATGGGCGTCTACGGCGTGATCGTGGCCGGCTGGGCGTCGAACTCGAAGTACGCGTTCCTCGGCGCGATGCGCTCGGCGGCGCAAATGGTCTCTTATGAGCTCGCCATGGGCTTCGCGCTGGTGGTGGTGCTCATGGTGTCGGGCAGCCTGAACCTCTCCGACATCGTCGACGGGCAGGGGCGCGGCTACTTCGCCTCCAAGGGCCTCGCCTTCCTGTCGTGGAACTGGCTGCCGCTGCTGCCCATGCTCGTCGTCTACTTCGTGAGCGGGGTGGCCGAGACCAACCGCGCGCCGTTCGACGTGGTCGAGGGCGAGTCCGAGATCGTGGCCGGCCACATGATCGAGTACTCGGGGATGACGTTCGCGCTGTTCTTCCTCGCCGAGTACATGAACATGATCCTGATCAGCGCGCTCACCGCGATCATGTTCTTCGGCGGCTGGCAGGCGCCGATCGACTCGGACCTGTTCGAGCTGCTGCCGCCGTTCGGCTGGCTGCTGGTCAAGATCTTCCTCATCGTGTCCATGTTCCTGTGGATCCGCGCCACCTTCCCGCGCTACCGCTACGACCAGATCATGCGCCTGGGCTGGAAGGTGTTCATCCCGCTCACCCTGGTGTGGATCGCGGTGGTCGGCATCTGGATGCAGACGCCGTGGAACCTGTGGCCATGACGCGCGTGCTCGATTTCTTCAAGTCGTTCCTGCTGCTCGAGCTGTTCCGCGGCATGGCGCTGACCGGCAAGTACATGTTCGCGCGCAAGATCACGGTGCAGTTCCCGGAGGAGAAGACGCCGCTCAGCCCGCGCTTCCGCGGCCTGCACGCGCTGCGCCGCTATCCGAACGGCGAGGAGCGCTGCATCGCGTGCAAGCTGTGCGAGGCGGTGTGCCCGGCGCTCGCGATCCACATCGAGAGCGAACAGCGCGAGGACGGCAAGCGCCGCACCACGCGCTACGACAACGACCTGCTGAAGTGCATCTTCTGCGGCTTCTGAGAGGAGGCCTGCCCGGTCGACGCGGTGGTGGAGACCAGCATTCTCGAGTACCACGGCGAGAAGAGGGGGGACCTGTACATGACCAAGCCGATGCTGCTCGCCGTCGGCGACCGCTACGAGGAGCAGATTGCCCGCGACCGGGCGCAAGACGCCCGCTACCGCTGACGACTAACCAAGAATAATGTTCGAGACCTGGGTCTTCTACGCCTTCGGCGCGGTGCTGCTCGC
>DASVFV010000206.1:0-15561 GCA_036379875.1 Burkholderiales bacterium
CCCAAGCTCACGCGCGCCATGATCGCCGCGGTGGCGCGCCAGCAGCCGCCGATCGCCGGGCGCTTCCGCCCCAAGCTGCGCTATGCGCACCAGGGCGGCGTCAACCCGCCGCGCATCATCATCCACGGCAACTCGCTCGATCGGCTGCCCGACTCCTACAAGAGGTATCTCGAGGGTTATTTCCGAGACACCTTCAAGCTGAGCGGCACGCCGATGCGCATCGAGTTCCGCACCGGCCGCAACCCCTACGCCGGCAAGAGGTAGAACAAGATAGGCCGTCGTCCCCGCGAAGGCGGGGACCCCGTTGTGAAAAACGGAAATGGGATCCCCGCCTTCGCGGGGATGACGATCTGGATAGTTACCAGGTCAGCGGAACAGGTTCTGCTGACGCCCCGCCGCGCTGAAGATGTAGTCGCGCGAGTCCTCGAGCTCGCGGCGCAGCCTGTTCAAATTCACGCCGAGCAGCTTGCCCTTCCACTTGCGCACCTTGCCCGCGACGATCACGGTCTCCACGTTGCTGCGCTCCATCAGCGTCACCACCGCGCCCGGCACGTTGTTGAGCGGCGCGACGTTGATCGCCTCGGCGTCGAGGATGATGATGTCGGCTTCCTTCCCCGGCGTGAGCGAGCCGGTCTTGCCGTCGAGCTTCAGGTGCTTGGCGCCGTTGATGGTCGCGAAGCGCAGCACGTCGCGCGCGTTGAGGAGCGGCGGCAGGTCATTTCCCACGCCGGGGCCCGCCGGCCAGGGGTTGACGGGAATGGGGCCGCTGTCGAGGACCGCCTGATTCACCACCATGCGCTGCATGGTCATGGCGGAGCGCATCTGCGTGAAGAAGTCCGCGGTCATGTTGGTCTCGACGTCGGTGCTGAGCGACGGCTCGAACGCGGGCGACCCGAACGACTGCATCTTCAGGATCGGCGGCTGACCGTGGCGCATGTTCATCTCGATCGGAAACGCGATCGAGACCTTGGCGCCGACATCCTTGACCTTCTGCCAGGCGGGGTCCGACATGCCGGTCATGTGAATGAACAGGTTGTCTTCTCCGACCTCGATGCCTGCGAGTGTCTGACCGGTGAAGTCCGGAACGTCGGGACTGACACCGGTGAGTTGATCGAGGATCGGCCGGATCCCGAACGGCGAGAGGATGTGCGCGGCTATCAGGACGCCGAGCTGGCGACCGATGGTCCACGACTGCCGGGTCGTCGCGTTGCCCAAATAGACCTCGCCGCCCATGACAAAGCCGACCAGGTCGTCGCCAGCCAGATTGCCCGCGATGCGCGGCGCATCGGTCGGATACTGGTTGCCCGGAATGTTGCCGGCGCTCTCGAAGAAGCCCAGCATGGCGCGGCGGCCGGTGTCCTTCAATGCCTTGACGGCCGCATCGGAGTGCTGCGGCGAGTGGTGGATCTGCGAGATGTCGAGCACCGTCGTCACGCCGGCGTCGAGCTGCGAGAGCCCGCCGAACAGCTCGCTGATGTAGACATCCTCCGGCCTGTAGTGGTTGGCGAAGCCCGGCAGCGTTGGTTGCAACGCACCTAGAACGTTGAAGAAATAATTCTGCTGCGCGCTCGGCGTGCCGGTGCCATCGTCGATCAGGATGCTGTCCGGAATGGAGCTCCGGATCGCGGTCCAGGCCTGGTGGTGATGGGTGTCGATGAAACCCGGCATCACGATCTTGCCGCGCGCGTCGATCTGGCCCGCGTTGCCGGCGCGCAGATTAGGCCCGATGGCGACGATCTTCTTGCCTTCGATCAGCACGTCGGCATCGACGAAGTTCCCTTGATTTCCGAGCGACGGGTCCATCGTCATGACGTGGCCGTTGCGGATGACGTAGCGCCGTCCGAGGCGGCCGGTATCGTCCGGCGGACCGTCGCCGTCGTGCGCGCGGGCGGCGGGCGTGGCGAACACGCCCATGCCTCCGGCGGCCGCCGCGGCCGCGGTGGAGGCTTTCAGGAAATTGCGCCTGCCGAGCTGGGTGCTGCCGGAATGGTTCTGGGGCCTGCCTTGGTCGCAGAGCATGCACATGGTTCTTCCCCTCCTCTAGGGTGACCTTCTTGCGCCCATTGTGGCCACGCGGCGGGGCGCTTGTAAATCTGAATCTGGAGCCGCCCACCGCGCCGCTCGCTTGCGAACGTGGGCAGGGCGCGCTGCATCGCGCAAATTCGGTAGTGCGTCGAACCGTAGTGCCGCGGCGACGGTTTTCGGAGTACTCTTTTCCTCAGCCGTTCCATCAAAGAAACAGATCGCTCTGGGAGGAGGGATGGACGTCAAGGACCTGCGATATTTCGTCGCAGTGTACGAGGCCGAGGGCTTCTCGCGCGCCTCGCGCGAGCTCGGCACCGTGCAGTCGAACGTTTCCGCGCGCATTCGCAACCTCGAGGGCAAGCTCGGCGTGCCGCTCTTCGAGCGGCGCTATAGACGGGTGGCGCCGACCGCGGGCGCGGACAAGCTCTACCGCCACGCCAAGAAGGTGATCAGCTCGCTGAACGATGCGCAGCGCGCGTTCCGGCGCGAGCGCGAGAAAGGCTTCACGCTGCTCGAGCTGCTGGTGGTGGTGGTGATCATCGGGCTGCTAGCTGGTTTTGTCGCGCCACGCTATTTCGGCCAGGTCGGGAAATCGGAGGTGGCGACCGCCAAGGCGCAGATCGACGCGTTCGAGAAGGCGCTCGACCAGTACCGGCTCGACACCGGGCGCTACCCCACCGCCGAGCTCGGCCTGAAGGCGCTGGTCGACAAGCCCGCGAGCGAGCCGAAGTGGAACGGGCCCTACCTCAAGAAGGAGGTGCCGCTCGATCCCTGGGGCAAGCCCTACGTCTACAAGGTGCCGGGCGAGAAGTGGGACTTCGACCTGGTCTCGCTTGGGCGCGACGGACGCCCCGGCGGAAGCGGCGAAGACGCCGATATCACGAATCACTAGCCATGCGCTTCGAGCTCCGGGCGATCAGCACCGACGGCCGCGTCGAGTCGCTCGATTTCCAGGCGGTGGACGAGCAGGCCGCGCGCCAGCAGGCCGAAGCGCGCGGCTACACGGTGCTGCAGGTGCGCGGCCGGCGCGCCTGGATGGCGCTCGGCGCGGCGCGCTTCCCGGTGCTGCTCTTCACGCAGGAATTGCTCGCGCTCATCAAGGCCGGCTTGCCGCTCGTCGAGGCGCTCGAGACGCTGGCGCAGAAGGAGCGGCGCGACGAGTGGCGCGCGCTCCTCGGCCGCGTAGTTGCCACGCTGCGCCAGGGCCAGCCGTTCTCCGCGGCGCTCGAGCAGGCGCCCGCGGTGTTCTCGCCGCTTTACGTGGCGACGGTGCGCGCGGCGGAGAAGACGAGCGACCTCGCGCCCGCGCTGTCGCGCTACGTCGCCTACCAGCTGCAGGTCGAAGCGATCCGCAAGCGCGCGCTGAACGCCTCGATCTACCCGCTCATCCTGATCGCAGCGGGCACGCTGGTCGCGCTGTTCCTCCTGTTCTATGTGGTGCCGCGCTTCGGCAAGATCTACGAGGAGCGCACCGCAGAGCTGCCGTTCTTCTCGCAGCTCCTGATCGGCTGGGGCCAGCTGGTCGAGGGCCATGCGCCGCTCGTGCTCGGCGCGCTTGCCGCGCTGGCCATTGCGGCGGTGTTTGCGCTCCGCTCCCGGGGCAGATCCTATCTTGAGAAGCTGCTCTGGCGCGTGCCGGCCCTCGGCGAGCGGCTCAAGGTGTACCAGCTCGCGCGCCTGTACCGCACCACCGGGATGCTCCTGCGCGGCGGCATGCCGCTGGCGGCCGCCCTCGGCATGAGCGCCGAGCTGCTGCACCCGGTGCTGCGCGCGCGCCTCGCCGCCGCGACGCGCGCGATCACGGAAGGCAACGGCGTCGCGCAATCGCTCGACGCGAACGGCCTCGCCACCCCGGTGGCGCTGCGCATGCTGGTGGTGGGCGAGCAGGGCGGCAACATGGGCGAGATGCTGGAGAGCGCCGCCGGCTTCCACGACGAGGAGCTGGCGCGCTGGGTGGACTGGTTCACGCGCCTGTTCGAGCCGCTGCTCATGGCGCTGATCGGCCTCGCGATCGGCACCATCGTGGTGCTCATGTACATGCCGATCTTCGAGCTGGCGGGGAACCTGCGGTGATCGACGCCCGCGAAATCGCCGAAGCGCGCCAGGCCGCGGGCAACCGGCGCATCGTCGACGTGCTCGAGGAGCGCCTGGCGCTCGAGCCGGACAGCTTCGCCGAGAAGCTCGCCGCGACCTTCCGCTTCGCGGTGCTGCGCATGGACGAGCTGCGCCGCCTGGAGCCCGCGTTCGACGTGGTGCCGTTCAGCGAATGCTCGCGCAAGGGCTGCGTGCTGCTGCGCGGCGAGGACCGCGCGCTGGTCCTCGCCACCGACGACCCGTTCTCGCTGGAGCAGGCGGCGTGGGCCGCCGAGCGCATCGGCGCGCCGTTCGCATGGCGCCTCGTGCACCGCGGCGACCTGGTCGCGTACCTGGCGAGCCACGAGGAAACGCTGCGCGCGCTCGACGCGGTGCGCGCCGAGACCGGCGCGCACGACGACGAGAACAAGGGCGCCGAGGACCTGTCGCTCAAGGCGATCGACGCGGAGCGCAGCGAAGTGGTGCGCCTGGTGCGCTCCACGCTGCGCGACGCGCTCAAGATCGGCGCGAGCGACGTGCACCTCGAGACCGTGGCGGGTGGCCTGGCGATCAAGTTCCGCATCGACGGGATCCTCGTGCAGATCAAGACCATCGACGATCGCGCGCAGGCCGAGCAGGCCATCGCGCGCGTCAAGGTGCTGGCCGAGCTCGACATCACCGAGCGCCGCGTGCCGCAGGACGGGCGCTTCAAGGCGGTGGACCGGGGGCGCGCGATCGACTTCCGCGTCTCGATCATGCCGAGCATCCACGGCGAGGACGCGGTGCTGCGCGTGCTCGACAAGCAGTCGCTCTACGAGCAGACCCGCCAGAGCCTGTCGCTCGACTCGCTCGGCTTCGAGGAGCGCGACATCAAGGCGCTGCGCCGCCTCTCGCACGAGCCCTACGGCATGCTGCTCGTCACCGGGCCGACCGGCAGCGGCAAGACCACCACGCTGTACGCCGCGATCAGCGAGATCAACAAGGGGCAGGACAAGATCGTCACCATCGAGGACCCGGTCGAGTACCAGCTGCCGGGCGTGCTGCAGATCCCGGTGAACGAGAAGAAGGGCCTGACCTTCGCGCGCGGGCTGCGCTCGATCCTGCGCCACGACCCCGACCGCATCATGGTGGGCGAGATCCGCGACCCGGAGACCGCCAACATCGCGGTGCAGTCCGCGCTCACCGGGCATCTCGTCTTCACCACCGTGCACGCGAACAACGTGTTCGACGTGATCGGCCGCTTCATGCACATGAATGTCGACCTGTACGGCTTCGTCTCGGCGCTCAACGCGATCCTCGCGCAGCGCCTGGTGCGCCTCATTTGCACGCACTGCGCGGCGGAAACGGAAGTTTCAGGTGAATTGTTGTCGGAATCCGGCATCGCCGATGCGCGCGGTTACAAGTTCATGAAAGGCGCGGGCTGCCGCGAATGCCGCGGCACCGGCTACCGCGGCCGCAAGGCGATCGCGGAGCTGCTGATCCTCAACGACGAGATCCGCGAGCTCATCACCTCGCGCGCGCCGCTGCGCAACCTGAAGGACGCCGCGGCCAGGAACGGCACGCGCTTCCTGCGCGAAGCGGCGCTCGATGCGGTGCGCCGCGGGCAGACCACGCTGGAGGAGGTGAACCGTGTCACTTTTGTGGCCTGAGCGCCTGACGCTTGCGCTGGAGGCGGGCGAGGGCGCGCTGCAGGAGCTCGCGCGCAAGGCGGGTGCGATCCGCCGCCGCGCCCACGTCACGGTCGTGCTGTCCAACCACTATGTGCGCTACGCCATCGTGCCGGGCGGCGGTGCGGCGACGCCGGAAGAAGAGCTCGCGCTTGCGCGCTTCCACTTCACGAAGATCCACGGCGAGCGCGCCAGGGAATGGGAGGTGCGCGTGTGCGACGGGCTCGCGTGCGCGATCGACGCCGCGCTGCTGCGGGAGATCAGGCCGCTCTTCAAGGGCAAGGCGCGCCTCGTTTCGGTGCAGCCTTACCTGATGCACGCCTATAACGGCGCGCGGCGCAGGATTCCGCGCGAAGGCGCATGGCTGGTGCTCGCGGAGAAGGGCCGCACCTGCCTTGCGCGCCTCGCGGCGAAGGGCTGGGCGTGGGTGCACAACGGGCCCGAAGGCGATGTCGAGGCGCTGATCGAGCGCGAGCGCAACCGCTCGAGCGGCGAACCGTTGCCCGCGGCGGTGCTCAAGCTATGAGATCGGCTCTTCAGCTCGACTTCGTCGCGCCGCGCAGGCGCGGCCGCGCGCCGGGCATTGCAGTCCTCGCCGTATCTCTTGGCCTGGCGGGTGCGATTCTTTTCAAGTACGACGAAACCCAGAAGCGGCTGCGCGAGCTCGACGCGGTCCAGGCGCTCCTGGCCGCGCCGCGCGCCGCCCCGCGCGCGCACGCCGAGGCCGAGATGAAGAGCGCGCAGGCCGCGGTGCGGCAGCTCGCGCTGCCCTGGGCGCAGCTCATCGACTCGCTCGAGCGCGCGGCGATGAAGGAAGTCGCGCTGCTCAACATCCAGCCCGACGCGCAGAACCGCGTGCTGCGCGTGACCGCCGAGGCGCGCCGGCAGGAGCAGATGCTCGACTACCTGCGCCGCCTGAGCGCGACCGGCGCGTTCGCCGAAGTCCATCTCGTCAACCACCAGGTGCGCGAGGACGACCCGGCGCGGCCGGTGCAGTTCGCGCTGCAGGCGTCTTTCCGCGGCGGCGCCAAATGAGGGCGCTGCGCGGATGGCTCGACCGGCTGGGCGCCGCGGGCGTCGCGGGCTTGGGCATCCTCGCGTTCTGCGTGCCGTTCTACTTCAGCGCGCTCGCGCCCGCGCTCGCCGAGCTCGAGCGCCGCAGCGCTCCGGCCAAGGCGCGGCCCGCGTCGCAAGCTGCGCTGGACGGCGAGGACCTGGAGCGCTTCTACCGCCGCTTCCCGGCGGTCGAGAGACTGCCCGGCGAGCTCGACACGCTCTACGGCCACGCCAAGGTGGCGAACGTGCAGCTCCTGCAGGGCGAGTACCGGCTGGAATCGGGCGCCGGACCGCTGGCCGCCTACCACGTGACGCTACCGGTACGCGGCAGCTACCCGCAGGTACGCCAGTTCGTCGGCCGCGTGCTGAAAGAAATGCCGACCACCTCGCTCGACGCCGTGCGCTTCGAGCGCAAGAGGGCGGCCGACTCCCAGCTCGAGGCGCAGGTGCGCCTCACCATTTACCTCAGAAGGGGAACGTGATGCGCGTCCTCATCGTGTTACTGCTCTTCATCGCGGGCTGCGCGGCGCTCGAGGATCCCGTGATCCGCGAGGCGCGCGAGCACGTGGCCGCGGGGCGCGGCGAGCAGGCGCTCGCGCTGCTCGACAACAAGCCCAGCTACCGCCACGAGTACTTCCGCACCCGCGATCTGCTGGTGGCGCAGTGGCTCTCCCAGGCCGACATGCTGCGCCAGAACGACCGCCCCGAAAACGCGGCCGAGCTGTACCGTCGCGTGCAGAAGTACGACGCGGCGAGCCCGCGCGCGCGCGCCGGCCTCGATCAGCTCGAGCTCGACGCGCGCCACCGGCTGGTGCTCGCGGCGGCCGAGCGGCTGGCCAAGGACGAGAAATATCTCGAGGCGCAGGACGTGCTGCGCCCGGTGCTGGTCGAGAACCCGCAGAACCGCGAGGCGCGGCGCCTGCAGCGCGTGATCGACGAGAAGACCGCCAAGCCGGCGATCGCCACGCCGCGCCTCAAGACGCTCAGCGCCCAGCCGATCTCGCTCGAGGTGCGCGACGTGCCGCTGCGCGGCGTGTTCGACGTGATCTCGCGCAGCTCGGGAGTGAGCTTCGTGTTCGACAAGGACGTGCGCACCGACCAGCGCACCACCATCGTGCTGCGCAACGCCTCGGTGGAGGAGCTGATCCGCCTGGTGCTGCAGACCAACCAGCTCGAGCAGAAGCTGGTGAACGAGACCACCGTGCTGGTCTACCCGAACACGCCGCAGAAGCAGCGCGAGTACCAGGAGCTGGTGGTGAAGAGCTTCTACCTGGTGAACGCGGACGTGCGCCAGACCGCGAACATGATCCGCACCATGGTGAAGACGAGGGATCTCTTCGTCGACGAGAAGCTCAACCTGCTGGTGATCAAGGACACGCCGAGCGCGGTGCGCCTCGCCGAGCGGCTGATCGCGGCGCAGGACCTCGCCGAGCCCGAGGTGATGCTGCAGGTCGAGGTGATGGAGGTCGGCACCAGCCGGCTGCTCGAGCTCGGCATCCGCTGGCCCACCGAGCTCGGCGTCGGGCTGGTCGGCGCGGGCGGCACGCCGGGCCAGATCACCGGCACCGAGGCGCGCAACATCAACGGCGACCTGGTGCGCCTCACCTTCACCGACCCGCTGGTGCTGATCTCGCTCCTGCAGCAGGACGGCACCACCAACGTGCTCGCCAACCCGCGCATCCGGGTGAAGAACAAGGAGAAGGCGCGCATCCACATCGGCGACCGGGTGCCGGTGATCACCACCACCGCGGCGGCGACCGGCGGCTTCGTCTCGGAGTCGGTGAACTACCTCGACGTCGGCCTCAAGCTCGAGGTCGAGCCGCTCATCTACCTCGACGACGAGGTCAGCATCAAGGTCGGCCTCGAGGTGAGCAACATCGCGCGCGAGGTGCGCACGGTCGGCAGCAGCACGCTCACCTACCAGATCGGCACGCGCAACGCGAACACCGTGCTGCGCCTGCGCGACGGCGAGACCCAGGTACTCGCCGGCCTGATCTCGGATGAGGACCGGCGCAGCGCGAGCCGCGTGCCCGGCCTCGGCGACATGCCGATGCTCGGGCGGCTGTTCTCCTCCACGCGCGACAACACCGTGAAGACCGAGATCGTGCTGCTCATCACGCCGCGCCTGGTGCGCACGCTGGCGCGCCCCGACGTGCGCTCGGTCGAGTTCGCCGCCGGCACCGAGCTGTCGACCGGCGCGCCGGTGACGCCGACGCCTTTCCTGGTGCCGCAGGTTCCCCAGGCGCAGCAGCCGCAGCCGCAGCAGCAGCCCGCGCCCGCGCAGGAGCCGCAGCGCCAGCCGCAAGGCGCCGACCAGGTCCCCTTCGGAGGCGTACGGCCGCCGCAATGAACGCGCGCGGCTTCACCCTCATCGAGCTCGTCATCGCCGTAGCGATCGTGGCGCTGCTCGCCACGGCGGCGCTGCCGCTCAACGAGCTCGTCGTGCAGCGCGCCAAGGAGCAGGACCTGCGCCGCGCGCTGCGCGAGATCCGCGTCGCGATCGACGCCTACAAGCAGGCCGCCGACGAAGGCCGCCTCGTCAAGCGCGCGGGAGAATCCGGGTACCCGCGGCGCCTCGAAGACCTGGTGGCCGGCGTCGAGGACCAGAAGAGCCCGCGGCGCGACAAGATCTATTTCCTGCGCCGCTTGCCGCCGGACCCGCTGACGGAGGACGGCAAGTGGGGGCTGCGCGCCTATGCGAGCCCGCCGGAAGACCCGCGCGAGGGCGACGACGTGTTCGACGTGTTCAGCATGGCGAGCGGCAAGGGCATCAACGGCCGGCCGTACCGCGAATGGTGAGGAAAGGTTTTACTCTCATCGAGCTGCTGATCGTGCTGGCGATCGTCGCCGTGCTGCTGACCATCGCGGTGCCGCGCTACTACGCGAGCCTCGACCGCTCGAAGGAAGCGGTGCTGAAGGAGAACCTCTGGCAGATGCGCGACGCGATCGGGAAGTACTACGCCGACAAGGGCAAGTATCCGCAGACGCTGGAAAGCCTCGCGAGCGACAAGTACCTGCGCAAGGTGCCGCTCGACCCGATCACCGAAAGCGCCACCACGTGGCTGGTGGTGTCGCCCGACGATCCGCAGAAGGGCGGGGTGTTCGACGTGAGAAGCGGGGCGCCCGGCAAGGCGCTCGACGGATCGGAATTTTCAACGTGGTGACCACAGGGAGAGAGCCATGAGCGATCGAAGGAGCTTCATGCGCAACGCGGGAGCGGCCGCGGCGGGCCTCGCGCTGGCCGAGGCGCTGGGCGCAACGGTGGCGCGCGCGGAGGGGCGGTCGGACCGGGTGGAAGACTTCATCCGCAGCGTGCAGCGCGCCAAGCTGTACGACCTCTCGCACGTCTGGGACGAGGACTCTCCGATCGCGGGGGTGAATCCACCTTACGCGATGGAGCTCGCCGCGACGCACGCGACTCCCTCGGAAGACCCGGGCCACGGCACGCGCGGCACGTTCGGCGATGGCGGGAAGCTCTCGTTTACTTCCGAGATCCAGCACTGGAGCGGCCAGCACGGCGCGCCCAGCATCGATGCGATCGGCCATATCGGGCGCAACGGCAAACTGTTCGGCGGCGTGGATGCGAAAGCGGCGACCAGCGATCACCGCGGCCTCGGGCGCAGCGGCGTGGGCGCGCACCTCGACACATCGCGCATTACCCGAACGAAAAGCTGGTGAACCGCGGCGTGCTGCTCGACGTGGCGAGCTATGTGAACCGCAACATGGACCCGCTGCCTGCGGGATTCGACATCACCGGCGAGCATCTCGAGCGCACCGCGCACCACCAGGGCGTGCGGATCCGGCGCGGCGACACGGTGCTGGTGCGCACCGGCTGGGGCAAGCTCTTCACCATGGATCCGGCGACCTACAAGGGCGATGCCGCCGCCGGCGTGGGCGTCGCGGGCGCACGGCACCTGGTGCGCCAGAAGCCGGCGGTGGTGGGCGCCGACACGCTCACGTTCGAGGTCCGGCCGCCGATCGCGGGCACGCCGGGCGCGTCCGACTTCGAGGTGTTTCCGGTCCACATGATCGTGATCGCGGACCACGGCATCAACATCATCGAGAACTACTTCCTCGAGGAGATCGCCGAGAAGCAAGACTACGAGTTCCTGCTCGTGGTGCCGCCGATCAAGATCCGCGGCGGCACCGGCTCGGCGCTGCGCTCGTTCGCGCTCGTTCCGAAGAGCTGATGCCGCAGTCGCGCCAGCGTGGCTTCACCTACCTCACCGTCCTGTTCCTGGTCGCGATGATGGCCGGCGGCCTCGCGCTGGCCGGTGAGGTGTGGCACACCAGCGCGATGCGCGAGAAGGAAGCCGATCTTCTGCACATCGGCAACGAGTATCGCAAGGCGATCGAGCGCTACTACCTGTCGGGCACGAGGCAATATCCGAAGAACCTCGCCGACCTGGTCAAGGATCCGCGCCAGCCTGGCACGGTGCGGCACCTGCGCCGCCTTTACCCGGACCCGATCACCGGCAAGGACGAATGGGGCCTCGTGAAAGCCGATGACGGCGGCATCGCCGGCGTGTACAGCACCTCGGAGGCCGCGCCGCTCAAGACCGGCGGCTTCGCGGTGCGCGACGCGTCGTTCGAGGGCAAGACGAAGTACGCGGACTGGCAGTTCGTCTTCGCGCCTACTCAGGTATCGTCAAAACCCCCGGCGAAAAAGTGATGCGGTCGCCGGCCGCCGGCGAATTCGACGGCGGCGGAAGCAGCGCCGGCACGTTCGCCGGCGTGTAGGGTTGGATGCCGCGCGGCGTCGGGCGCACCACCTGCGAAGGCGGCAGCGGTGCGCCGGTGGTCAGGTGCGCGTACATGCTGTCCATCGCCAGCACGAAGTAATAGTGCAGCGGCGAGAACTGCACACCGGTCGCGGTAACGAAGAAGTTCGAGATGAACGCGTCGAAGTGCTGCCCGGTCGTGACCTCGATGTAGCTCAGGCGGCTCTTGCCGCCCTCGCGCTCCTGGTTGAGCCCGTAATAGGCGCGCGAATGCAGGTTGGGGAACACCAGCGCGTCGCGCCGGCCGTGGATCACGATCGCCGGCGTGCCGTGCAGCCGGCCGCTGGTCTCGATCTGGCGCGTGCCGGCCTTGAGGCGCGCGTGGCGAGACCTGTCCTCGCCGCTCAGCGCGCCTTCGCCGGTCTCGAGCGCGCGGAAGCAGAGCGCGCTGTCGACGTTGAGGTCCGCGCGCCCGGTGGAGCGCGAGACGGCGAGGTTTTCCAGAATTGGGGAGTTCACCGCCTTGTCGGCGATCAGGTTCACCCCGCCGGTGGTCGGAATGCCCGAGCTGTCGGCGAACAGCTTCCTCGCGTTGGCTTGCGTGATCGGCGCCGGCTTGTTGTCCGCGCCGGTGGCGGCGAAGCTCACGCCGCACACGTTGTCCTCGATCGCGAAGCGGCCATAGGCGCTGGCGTAGGTCGGCTGCAGCGAGCGCCACAGGTTGAGCGCGTTGTCGTGCGAGGCGATGCCCCAGTCCTGCGCGGCGGCATAGCCGTGCTCGCGCAGCCTGGCGAGCGCGCTCGCGGCCTGCTCGGCGGTCGTGGCGCCGGAAACCAGGCCCTTTTCGGCGAGCGAGGTGCAGCGGTTCGCGTCCAGCGGCGAGAGCGGCAGGAACGGCGTGCCGTTGGCGCCCGGCGCTAGCGCCGCACACGCGGCGTACACGCTCATGAGCGTGATCGAGTCGTACAGGCTGCGCCCGGCCGGGTCGAAGGGCGCGTCGCCGCCGAACTGGATCACGAAGCGCCCATCCTCGGGGCCGATGTTCGGCTCGGTGACCACCAGGCCGTCGATCAGGCCCTTGCCGTCCTCCTCGAGCGCGCGCAGCGCCATGCCGCCGCCGTTCGAGGCGCCGGCCGCGATCACCAGCGTGTTGTTGCGGTCGAAGCGCTTGTTGCCTTTCTTCTCGAAGTGGTCGTTCAGCGCCCAGAACGCGAACTCGATCCCGTCGAGCGTGAACCGGCCCCACAAGCGCTCGGGGTTGAGCTGCGAATGCGCGTGCTTGGTCGCCACGCGATAGGGGTTGGCGGCCACGTAGGCGTCGAGCGCGCGCGATGACCTGAGCGCGAATTGCGCGTTCTCGCCGATCGCGTCCGCGGAGCCGTACACGCCATCCAGGTCGTCGACCGCCCAGGCGGCCGCTTCCGGCCCGAGCAGGTGGAAGCCGGTGTCCGTGCCCTTGCCCGGAAGCGCGATGGCGCAGCCCTTGAACAGGCCCCACTCGGCGATCGCGATGCCGCCGTAGAGGCTGCGCGAGCCCGACGGCACCGCGGCGACGATGCACGGCTTGGCCGGGTTGAAATGCTTCGGGATCTGCACCGCCGCCGGGACGTTGTTGACGTGCCCGTGGCCATCCTGCACGCGCAGGTAGGCCTTGTATTCGACGCCCGGGATGAGGCCCGGCGTCGCGCCCGGAATGACCGGCGCGGCGGGAGACTGCGGGCCCCAAAGCAGGCCGATGCCGCCGCCGGGAATCGGATCGACGATGCCGCGGTAGTTGTTGTAGATCGCGCGCTTGCGCAGCTCGGCGGGCGTCGGGTTGTTCGGGTCCGCGAATCCAGGCGCCGCGCCGATCAGGCCGGCCTGGTTGAGGCCGGCCGATAGCAGGTCGTCCGTGACGCCGTCGTACTCGGTGACTTTGACGCTTTCGCGCACGATCGAGCCGTCATCGGCGTGCACCAGGGTGGCGCCGCAGAACAGCGCGGCGAGCACGGAGTGTCTGAGCGGAGTCATCATGTTCGCCTCAATGCGAGTCCGGCTCGCGCCGCAAATGCTCGCCGCCGGGTCCGTCGGTGTAGTCGCGCGGCGCGCGGGCGCGCTCCTGCTCCACGCCACGCTCGTCCCAGTCGCACACGCCGTCCGGGAACACGGCCTGCAGGCGCGCGAGCTGCGAAGAGCTGAGTACGATCGGCGCATAGTCCGCGGAATTGAGCGGCTTCAGCCGGCACTTCAGGATGTTCTCCGACAGCGGTCCGCCCGCCACCTGGCGCGGCGAGGAGCCGACGCGGAAGCGCGAGGGCGCCGTGGCGCCGCCGGCGAGGTCCGCCGCTTCGCACGCCGACAGATCGAACACGCGCGTGCCGCCGGCGACCACGCAGAAGTCCACGGCGTTGCTCGGCTTCGCGGCGCGCACCTTGTCCTCGATGCGGCGGTTGCTGGTGTCCGCCTTGAGGTTGGTCAGCCATTGGTCCATGGTGAGGAAGGCTTCGCCGGAGAGCGCGGCGGACGGCAGCAGGCCGGTGGTGAACCACCAGATCACCTGGTTGCCGTGGTCGCCGTACTCCCGGTCCAGCCGGTCGCGAATCGAGAAGCTGCGCCACTGGTAGTGGATCGGGATCCCCGATCCCGCGTCGTCCCAGCCGCGCAGGTCGATGACCGCAGTCTTCGCATACTGCCGGCCGCTCATCACGAGGCCGGCTCGGTACGCGATCTCGAGCGCACGCCGGTCGGCGACCGTGCGGGTGGCGGAGAAGTTGGAATCCTTGTCCGTGCCGCCGACGATCTCATTCAGCGTGACGAATTCTTCGGGGCTGATCGCCCCTGACAGCATCGCCTTCAGCCCGTACTGCACGCCGGCGTTGTCGCGCGTATCGAGCGCGCGCGAATCGGTCGGGTCGGCGGACAGGTCGTTGGGCGTGGTGCCGAAGATCGACGCCGCCCAATTCCAGGCGTGGCAGCGCGCCCCAGTGGGGTTCGTCGCCGCGTCGTACACCATCGCGTAGGGTAGCTGGCAGTTGTTGGTCGGCAGCGCGCGCGGATCGTTCGGGACCGGGAAGGTTCCAATGAAGCCCGAGTTGAAATCCAGGACGAAGCGCTGGGTGTAATTGCCGACCTTGCCGTTGCTGCCGAAGGCGTTGTACCAACCCTGGCAGCCGGTCTGGTCCGGGTGGCCGTGGATCGCCGCCTTCTTGGCGTTGATCTGCGCCTGCGTCAGCCCGCCCTGCAAGGCGAGCCACTGCGGCTTGTTGTAAGCCTCGGCGAGCAGCGTGCAGTCGCCGACCTCGATGCCGGTGGTCTCGGAGTCCGGATAGGCGCACGAGATCGTGATGCCGTCCAGGTTGCCGGGCATGATCGAGGCGTTCATGTTGGAGTTGATCGAGCCGCCCGAGCAGCCGGTGCCCATGGTGAACCTGATCTCGCCGTAGCGCTCGCCGATGTGCTCCTTCATCATCATCACCGTCTCGGCCATCGACACGCGGTTCGAGTTGAGCGCCGAGTCGGTCATGCTGTTCTGCGCCACCAGGTAGCCGCGCGACAGCGCGGCCTCGCCGCTCGTCCAGTTGGAGCTGCTGCGCGATTGGCGGCGCGGCTGGCCGGTCGAGGCGCCGAACTGGTAGAGCACCTTGCCGTTCCAATGGTCGACCAGCACGGCAATGTCGTAGATGCCGCGGTTCATGGTGCCGCGCTCGACGCGCACGATGAACGGCACCGTCACCCCCGCGTCCGTGGTCGTCATCGCCACTTCGGCCGCCGGCGGCGGCGAGGCCGGGTTGTACGGCTTGAAGCACGCGTTCGCCGGCGGCGTGACGCTCGTCGGCGGGGTCGGGTTGAGGAAATTGCTGGTGTTCGGGCTCGGATCCGGCAGCACGTTCGAGCAGGCGAGGGTGGTGCGGTAGTACAGCTTGAACTCGGTGGCGATGTTGCACTGCGCGTCGATCGCTGCGGTGCTCAGGCCGCTCGCGTTGGTGGTCGGCGAGGTCGAGCTCGCGCCCAGCGGGACCGGCGTGGCACAGAAGAACGGC
>DASVFV010000207.1:0-18348 GCA_036379875.1 Burkholderiales bacterium
CAGGCGGCGTTCGTATGCTGCCCCGCGATGCTCAGACTCCTGCGGTATTCGCAGCTGATCGCGCTGGCCGTGCTGTTTGCGGTCGTCCTCGCGCTGTCGCTGCTCTACCGCGGGCTGCTGTTCGACTCGCTGGTGGAAAGCGAGACCCACGCGAGCGTAGCGCTGTCCAAGACCTTCGCCAACGCCATCTGGCCCTCGCACGCGCGCTTCGTGATGAGCGCGGGGGCGCTCGACCGCGGCACGCTCGCCGGCCGCGAGGAGATCGCCGCGCTCGACCACGAGCTGCGGCGCCTCGCCGACGGCCTGTCCGTGGTGAAGGTCAAGATCTACGACCTGAACGGCCTCACCGTCTATTCCACCGACCCGCGCCAGATCGGCCAGGACGGCTCGAAGAATCCCGGCTTCCGGCGCGCGCGCGACGGCTACGCGATCAGCCAGCTCACGCTGCGCCGCAAAGTGGATTCCTGGGAAGGCGAGATCTCCGAGCGCCACATCATTGCGACCTACGTTCCGGTGCACGTCTACGACGCCGCGCCGGTGGAAGCGGTGCTCGAGGTCTACAACGACGTCACCGAGCTCGTGGAGGGCGCGCAGGCGAGCCAGTGGAAGATCCTCGCCGCGGTGCTGGGCGCGATGGCGCTGATTTACCTCGTGCTGCAGGCCATCCTCGGCTATTACCAGCGCCTGCTCGCCGACAAGGAGCGCGAGCGCGCCGCGCAGGAGGAGCGCATCCGCCACCAGGCCTACCACGACGCGCTCACCGGGCTGCCCAACCGCGCGAGCTTCACCGAGCACCTGGAGGAGTCGATGCGCCGCGCGAAGCGCGCCGGCTGGCCGCTCGCGCTGCTGTTCCTCGACCTGGACCTCTTCAAGCGCGTGAACGACAGCCTCGGCCACGACGCCGGCGACCGCCTGCTGCGCGTGGCGGCCGAGCGCATCCGGCGCGCGGTGCGCGAGGCCGACATGCTGTTTCGCATGGGCGGCGACGAGTTCACCGTGCTGCTCGAGGACGTGCGCGGGCCCGAGGAGGCGGCGATGGTCGCGACGCGCGTGCTGGAGGGCATCGCCGAGCCGCTGCAGCTGCAGCACCACGAGATCGCGGTCACGGCGAGCATCGGCATCGCGCTCTATCCGCGCGACGACGTGGTGGGCGAGCGCCTGGTGAAGAGCGCCGACACCGCGATGTACCGCGCCAAGGAGCTCGGCCGCAACCGCTACGCGTTCTTCGCGCGCGAGATGAACGAGCGCGTCGAGAGCCAGATGATGATCGAGCAGGCGCTGCGCCGCGCGCTCAAGAACGACGAGTTCGTGCTGCACTTCCAGCCGCGCGTCTCGGCGACCAGCGGGCGCGCCACCGGCGCGGAAGCGCTGCTGCGCTGGAAGCACCCGGAGTGGGGGCTGGTCGAGCCGGCGCGCTTCGTGCCGCTGCTCGAGGAGACCGGCCTGGTGGTGCCGGTGGGCGCCTGGGTGCTCGCCGAGGCGTGCCGCCAGGCCGTGGCCTGGCAGCGCGCCGGCCTGCCGCCGCTGCGCGTGTCGGTGAATCTCTCGTCGCGCCAGTTCCGCAGCGAGGCGCTGTTCGAGGCGGTGAGCGAGGCGCTGCGCGCGAGCAGCCTCGCGCCGCAGCTCCTCGAGCTGGAGCTGACGGAGAGCCTGCTGGTCGAGAACGTCGAGCACGCGATGGGCGTGATGGGCAAGCTCAAGGCGATCGGCGCCGCGATCTCGATCGACGACTTCGGCACCGGCTATTCCTCGCTCGGGTACCTGAAGCGCTTCCCGATCGACAGCCTGAAGATCGACCGCAGCTTCGTGCGCGACATCGCCACCAGCCCGAAGGACGCGGCGATCGTGAAGGCGATCTCGGCGCTCGCGCGCTCGCTCGGCATCGGCCTGATCGCCGAGGGCGTGGAGGAGCCGTGGCAGGTCGAGTTCCTGCGCGCGCGCCACTGCACCGAGATGCGGGGCTACCTGTTCAGCAAGCCGCTCGCGGCCGAGGCGGTGACGGCGGTGCTGGCGCGGCCCTTCCCGCTGCCGCGCTCGAGCGCGCTCGCCGTCGCGGAGCGCTAGGCCGCGGCGCGGCGGTTCGCCGCGAGGCGCTGGTCGACGAGCGCCACCACCTCGTCCACCTGCGGATGGCGCAGCCCGCGCCGCGCGGCGATCGACTGCACCAGCTTGTCCACGCGCTCGATGTACGGCGCGCCGTTGAACACCGCGCGCGCCGCCGACGAAGGCGCGGCGAGGCTGGCGGCCGCCGCGGCGTATTTTTCGAACGGCACGAGGTCCTCGGCGGCCGCGCCGAGTCCGATGCACAAATCGCGTACCCAGTCGTAGACCGAGCGCGCCTCGGCGGGATCGGCGTGCACCGCGTCGCGGATCGCGCGCGGGCCGGCGGCGGTGATGCAACGATAGTTGCCCGCGAGCAGCATGGCCCACTTCGCGAGCGGCACGAAAACGCTGTCGTGCACCTTGAGCTTGACCGGCAGCTCGACGGCGCCGATGTCGGCCTCGAGGCGCCGCAGCAGCGCGGTGTGCTCCTCGGCCTCGAAGCGCGCGGCCTTGAAGTTGGTCGCCAGCGTGACGCGCAGCACGTTCGGCGGGCCGCCGGCGGGGCGCAACGCCTGCGGATCCGGGCTGCACAGCGTCACGGCTGCCGGTTCGAAACCCTGCCAGACCGTGGCATCGGCATAACAGCCCGCCGGCAGCTCGGCGGGCACGCCGGGCACGCGCCTGAGGTAAGGCGGCGGCGGCATGTTCATGAGCGAGAGGCACGGCACGCGCGCCTTGGCCACCTCGTCGAGCAGCTCGCGCACGCCCGGCGAGCCGTACTGCGGCTCCTGCATCGCGAGCACCGCGAGATCATGGGCGGCCGGCTCGGCATTCGCCGGCGTGGCGGCGCGCACCGCGCCGGGCAGCGAGCGCGACTCGACCTCGACGGGCGCCGACCCCTTTACGGGGAATACGACTTTCGTGCCTTCGCGGTTGATGAGCTCGGCGGTGGCGCGCTGGCAGACCAGCGTCGCGTCATGCCCGGCCGCTGCCGCCTTGGTCGCGAACAGCGAGCCGTAGGACGCGCCGAACACCAGCACTCGGATCGCACGGGACATGCTCGAAGCGTAGGAGACTCATGCGCGCGCGATCTGCTGCAGTGCATTGATCCATTCGGGGGAGTCGTTCAGGCAGGGCACCAGACTCATTTCCGTGCCGCCCGCGGCGAGAAACGCGCGGCGCGCGGTGATGCCGATTTCCTCCAGCGTCTCGAGGCAATCCGAAACGAATCCGGGGCACACCACATCCACGCGCTTGATGCCGGCAGCAGCCAATTCTTTCAGCGTGGGCTCGGTGTACGGCCCGAGCCACTCGGCGTAGCCGAAGCGCGACTGGAACGTGACGAGGTATTCCGTGCTCAATTGCCCGGCGAGCAGGCGCGCGGTCTCGCGGCATTCGGCTTCATACCGGGAAGCCCCTTTCTTGGGCAGCCCGTGGAAGCTCATCACCAGCCGCTCGCCGCGCGCGTGCTTCTCCCAGTGCCGGCGCAGGCTCGCCGCGAGCGCGGCGATGTACGCCGGGTGATCGTGAAAGCTCTCGACCATGCGCGTGCCGGGCGGCAGCACGTCGCGCACGCTCTCCGTGGTGCTTTCCGCGTACTGCGGATACAGGGGAACGACGACAGGTTCGGCCAATCCTCTTAACGAATCGGCAATCGTGGGCTGGCCGTAACGCATCGCGTACCGCACCGGTACGTCCATCCTCTCTTGAAGAAGCGCGGCCTGCCGGACGGTGTTCACCGCGAGCGGCGAGCCTTGCGGCGTCCAGATTTGCGCGTATTTCTCCGCGGAGGCCGCTGGCCTTTTCCGCAACACCACTCCATAAAGGATCGGCAGCCAGACGAACCGCGGGAGCTTCACCACGCGCGGATCGGCGAGGAACTCGGCGAGGTACGCCCTGACTGCCTCCGGCGTGGGCGCCGCCGGCGTGCCGAGGTTGACGAGGAGGACGCTCTTCATTGGAGAGAAATCGGGCTCTGACCCCGATTTCTCTCAGTGCTGCGACAGGGCGCTGGAGAGCAGCTTGGCGGTGACGTCGACGATCGGGATCACGCGGTCGTACGCCATGCGCGTCGGCCCGATCACGCCCACCGTGCCGACCACTTCGCCGTCCACGCTGTAGGGCTTGGTGACCACCGCGACTTCGTCGGGTGCGGCGACGCCGGACTCGCCGCCGATGAAGATCTGCACGCCCTGGCCGCGCAGCGAGTGGTCGAGGATCTGCAAGAGCGAGCTCTTGCGCTCGAAGAGCTCGAGGAGCTGCTTCAGCCGCGTCACGTCCTGCGAGAGGTCCTGCACGTTGAGCAGGTTGCGCTCGCCGGACAGGACGTACTCGCTGCCCTCCGCGAGCGCGCGGCTGCCGGCGTCGAGGGCGGTGGTCATGAGCTTGATCAGGTCCTGGCGCAGCTCGCGCAATTCGCCCTGCAGGCGCGTGCGCACGTCCTCGAAGCTCTGCCCGGAATGGTTCTGGTTGATGTAGTTCGCCGCCTCGATCAGCTCGCCGGGGCCAAAGTCGCGCTCGGTGATGAGGATGCGGTTCTGCACGTCGCCGTCGGGCGTGACCACGATCAGCAGCACGCGCTTTTCAGAAAGCTTGAGGAACTCGATGTGGCGGAAGGTGACGGCGCGGCGCCGCGGCGTCATCACCACGCCGGCGAACTGGGTGAGCTGCGAGAGGATCTGCGAGGCAGCCTGGATCACGCGCTGCGGGTTGTCCGGGTGCAGCTCGCCCTCGAGGCGGTGCAGCGCGTTCGACTCGAGCGGCTTGATCACCAGCAGCGAGTCGACGAAGAAGCGATAGCCGAGCGGCGTCGGCACGCGGCCGGCGGAAGTATGGGGGCTGGCGATGAAGCCGAGCTCCTCGAGATCCGCCATCACGTTGCGGATCGTGGCGGGCGAAAGATCGAGCCCGGAGTACTTCGACAGGGTGCGCGAGCCGACCGGCTGGCCTTCGGCGATATAGCGCTCGATCAGCGTCTTGAGAAGGATTTGCGCGCGCTTGTCGAGCATGGAAATCATTGTACACTCGAGCGCATGCCCTCCCGGTTCCGGCGCGTCCTCCTGATCGGAAAGCCGGGCAGCGCGGAGACCGAATCTTCGCTCAAAGAACTGACGCAGTTCCTGCGCAAGCAGGGTTGCGAAGTTTTCGCCGCGGGCGAGACGCAGGCCGACCTCGCGATCGTGATCGGCGGCGACGGCACCATGCTCGGCGCGGCGCGCGATCTGGTCCGCCATCACGTGCCGCTGGTCGGGATCAACCAGGGACGGCTCGGCTTCATGACCGACATCGGCCACGCCGACATGCTGACCGGCGTGACCGCGATCCTGGAAGGCCATTACTCCATCGAGGAGCGCACGCTGCTCGACGCCGAGATCATGCGCGGCGGCAGCTCGCAGCTGCGCACCATCGCCCTCAACGAGGCGGTGATCGGCAAGGGCTCGCAGGGCCGCCTGATCGAGTTCGAGCTCTCGGTGGACGGCGAGTTCGTCTACACGCTGCGCGCCGACGGCATGATCGTCGCGACGCCGACCGGCTCCACCGCGTATGCGCTTTCCGCGCAGGGCCCGATCCTGCATCCCGCGGTTCCCGCGCTCACGCTCGTGCCGCTCAATCCGCACACGCTGTCGGCGCGCCCGGTGAGCGTGAGCGACCGCAGCGTGATCGAGATCCGGATGGTGCATGCGCTGGACGCGCGCGCGCACTTCGACGGCCTGGCGCTCGCCGACATGGCGGCCGGCGACCGGCTGATCCTCAAGCGCTCCGCCGACGTGGTGCGCTTCGTGCACCCGCCCGGCTACCGCTATTTCGCCACGCTGCGCGGCAAGCTCGGCTGGGGCGAGAGCATCGAGAAGCGCCGCGCCACCGACTAGGGATTTGATTGTCGTCCCCGCGCAGGCGGGGACCCCGTTTCAAAGAGAGAACAGTGATCGGGTTTTCTGATTTTTTAAACCGGGTCCCCGCCTGCGCGGGGACGACGTCTTCAGGCCGTTGCTAGGATGCTGCGCGCGCTCGAGGCCGAGAATTTCGTCATTCTCGAAAAGACCGCGCTCGAATTCGGCCCGGGCTTCACGGTCCTGACCGGCGAGACCGGTGCGGGCAAGTCGATCCTGGTCGACGCCATCGAGCTCCTGGTCGGCGGGCGCGGCGATGCCTCGCTGGTGAAGGAAGGCGCCGAGCGCGCAGAGCTTTCGGCCGAATTCGATTTCCAGGAAAAAGCTTTTTCGGATTGGCTGGAGGAATCCGGCCTGGCCGGCGACCCGGGCGTGGTGCTGTTGCGCAGGGCGATCGACCGCTCCGGCCGCTCGCGCTGCTTCATCAACGGCCGCCCGGTCACTCTCGCCCAGCTCAAGGAGGCGGGCGAGCACCTGGTCGACATCCACGGCCAGCACGAGCACCAGTCGCTGCTGCGCGCCGCGGCGCAGCGCGCGCTGCTCGATGCGCACGCCGGCGCGGAAGCGCTCGCCGCGAGCGTCGCCGAGTCGCACGCGGCCTGGTCAAAGCTCAAAGCCATCGCCGACGAGGCGGAGAAGAACTTCGCGCAGCATGAAGCGAAGCGCGCCGAGATCCAGGACCTGGTGCTGGAGCTCAAGCGCCTCGCGCCGCGCGAAGGCGAGTGGGCCGAAGTATCGGCGCGGCACACGCGCCTGCAGAACGGCGCGAGCCTGCTTGGCGGTGCCCAGTCCGCGCTCGAGGCGCTGACCGATGCCGAAGGCGCCGCGCTCGCGCAGCTCGGCGCGGTGGCGAGCCGGCTGCGCGCGCTCTCGGCGCACGACGCGACGCTGATGCCGGTCGTCGAGATGCTCGAGTCGGCGGAGGCGCAGGCGAGCGAAGCGGCGCGCGCGCTGCGGCACTACGCCGAGCGCGTCGACCTCGACCCGGAAGCGCTGCGTGAGGTCGAGGCGCGCATCGAGGCGCTGCACGCCGCGGGGCGCAAGCATCGGGTACGGCCCGAGGAGCTGCCGGCGCGCCTCGCGGATCTCGAGCGCGAGCTCAAGCAGCTCGAGCTGGCGGCGAATCCAGAAGCGCTGCGCCGCGAAGTGGCGGCGGCGCGCAAAGTGTTCGATGGCCACGCGAAGAAGCTGAGCGCCAAGCGCAAGGCGGCCGCCGAGGCGCTCGGCAAGGCAGTGACCGCGGCCATGCAGCAGTTCGCCATGGCCGGCGCGAAGTTCGCCATCTCGCTCAAGGATCTGCCCGAGCCCGGGCCCTCGGGCGCCGAGCAGGTCGAGTTCGAGGTCGCCTCGCATCCCAGCCTGCCGCTGCGCTCGCTCGCCAAGGTCGCGTCCGGCGGCGAGCTATCGCGCGTCAGCCTTGCCATACAGCTGGTGGCAGCGAAATCCTCGCCGGTCGGCGCGCTGGTGTTCGACGAAGTGGATTCCGGCATCGGCGGCGCGGTGGCCGAGACCATCGGAAGATCGCTGCGCCAGCTCGGCAGGCAGCGCCAGGTGCTGTGCGTGACGCACTTGCCGCAGGTCGCGGCGAGCGGCAACGACCAATGGAGCGTCAGCCGTTCAGGGTTGAAAGTGAAGGTGGCGCGCCTCGACCGCGCCGCGCGCATCGCCGAGCTGGCGCGCATGCTGGGCGGAGCCGAGACGACGGCGCGCAAGCACGCGGCGGAGTTACTGGATGCCGGCTAAGGGCGGTAAGGGCAGTTCTTCTTGACGCAGTCGGCGTAGAGCGCGAGCGAGTGGCCGTGCAGCGAGAAGCCGCGCTGCTTGGCCACCTCGTTCTGCCGCTTCTCGATGTCGGGATCGTAGAACTCCTCGACGCGCCCGCACTGCAGGCACACCAGGTGGTCGTGGTGCCCGCCCTCGTTCAGCTCGAACACCGCCTTGCCGGTCTCGAAATGCTGGCGGGTGAGGAGGCCGGCCTGCTCGAACTGGGTGAGGACGCGGTAGACGGTGGCGAGGCCGACGTCGATGCCTTCGGCGACCAGCGCCTTGTACACGTCCTCGGCCGAGAGGTGGCGCACCTTGCTGGTCTCGAACAGCTCCAGGATCTTGCGCCGGGGCAGCGTCGCCTTGAGCCCGCTATCCTTCAGGCTTTGCACCGTGCTCATCGACTATCATTATAGGCAGATGCATCGGGCGGCTTTTCTCTTGATCGTCATGCTGTTGGCGGGCTGCGGGTTCGTGCCGCGCATCCCCGGCATCACGCCCTATCGCATCGAGATCCAGCAGGGCAACTTCATCTCGCAGGACATGGTGGCGCAGCTCAAGCCCGGCATGAGCAAGGAGCAGGTGCGCCTCGCGCTCGGCACGCCGCTCCTCACCGACATCTTCCACGCCGATCGCTGGGACTACGTGTACTGGCGCGAGCGTCCGGGCGCCAAGCTCGAGCAGCGCAAGCTCACGGTGTTCTTCGAGGACGGCAAGCTGATGCGCCTCGACGGCGACACGGTTTCGGCAGGCGCCACGCAGTGAAATTGGCGATCGCCGGCGCCGCCGGCCGCATGGGACGCGCGCTGATCGAAGCCGCCGCGGCCGACAAGGAGCTTTCCGTGGTGTGCGCCTTCGACAGCGCCGCGGCAGGCGAGCAGGTGGGGAGCGTGCGCATCGTCTCCGACCCCGCCGCCGTCGCGCAGGCCGACGTGGTGCTCGACTTCACCCGCCCGGAAGGCACGCTCGCGCTCCTCAAGCACGCGAAGGCCATGGTGATCGGCACCACGGGCTTCACCGAGGAAGACAAGGAGCGCATCGCGCAGGCCGCGAAGCGCATCCCGATCGTGCTCGCCGCCAACTTCGCGGTCGGCGTGAACACCGTCTACAAGCTCGCCGAGACCGCGGCGCGCATCCTCGGCGACGACTACGACGTCGAGATCGTCGAAGCGCACCACCGCCACAAGGTCGACGCGCCCTCCGGCACCGCGCTGCAGCTCGGCGAGATCATCGCCGGGGCCTTGAACAAGAAGGACTTTGTGTTCGGCCGCAAGGGCGTGATCGGCGAGCGGCAGAAGAAGCAGATCGGCTTCCACGCCATCCGCGGCGGCGACATCGTGGGCGAGCACACGGTGATCTTCGCCGGCGCCGGCGAGCGGGTCGAGGTGACGGTGCGCTCGCAGAGCCGCGCCACCTATGCCAACGGCGCGCTGCGCGCCGCGAAGTGGCTGAAGGGCCGGCCGCCGGCGCTTTACGCCATGGCCGACGTTTTAGGCCTATAATCCTTGCTTCAATGAAGCGGGAAATGGCGCGAGCCTTTCCCGCTTTTCTTAAGCAAATGCAGAATCTGGAAAAAGCAGCTCTCGTCCTCGCCGACGGGCCGATATTTCACGGCCGCTCGATCGGCGCCCAGGGCGCCGCGGTCGGGGAGGTGGTGTTCAACACCGCCATGACGGGCTACCAGGAGATTCTCACCGACCCCTCCTACTGCCGCCAGATCGTCACCCTGACTTACCCGCACATCGGCAATACCGGCGTGAACGAGGAAGACCAGGAAGCGTCGCGCACCTACGCCGAGGGACTCGTGGTGCGCGATGTGCCCCGGCTCCTCTCGAGCTGGCGTTCCCAGTCCGATCTCACGACTTACCTTCAGAAGAACAAGGTGGTCGGAATCGCGGACATCGATACCCGCAAGCTGACCCGCATCCTGCGCGAGAAGGGCGCCCAGAACGGCTGCCTCGTTGCCGGCCAGGTGGACGTGGAAGCCGCGCTGCAAAAGGCGAAGTCATTCCCCGGCCTCGCAGGAATGGACCTCGCGAAGGTCGTCACCACGCCGAACCCCTACCAGTGGGCCGAAGGGCGCTGGGAGATGGGCAAGGGCTATCGGAAGATCGAAAACCCGCGCTTCCACGTCGTGGCCTACGACTACGGCATCAAGCGCAACATCCTCAGGCTGATCGCGGACCGCGGTGCCCGGGTGACCGTGGTGCCTGCGCAGATGCCGGCCAGGGAAGTGCTCAAGATGAAGCCTGACGGCGTGTTCCTCGCCAACGGCCCCGGCGACCCGGAGCCGTGCGACTACGCCATCGAGGCGATCGGCGAGATCCTCGACGCCACGCGCATCCCGGTGTTCGGCATCTGCCTCGGCCACCAGCTCATGGGCCTCGCCTCCGGCGCGAAGACGCTCAAGATGAAGTTCGGCCACCACGGCGCGAACCATCCCGTGAAGGACCTCGATACCGGGCGGGTGGTGATCACCAGCCAAAACCACGGCTTCGCCGTCGATCCGGCGACGGTGCCGGCGAACATGCGCCCAACCCACGTTTCTCTCTTCGACGGTTCCCTCCAGGGGCTGGCAAGGACGGACCGGCCGGCGTTCTGTTTCCAAGGGCATCCGGAAGCGAGCCCCGGACCGCACGACATCGGCTATCTGTTCGACCGCTTCGCCAAACTGATGGAAGAAGCCCGTGCCTAACGAAAATAAATGGGGACGGACCCCATTTTTCTCATTTGAGAATGGAACACGGATGCGAAAAATGGGGTCCGTCCCCATTTATTGGGCGCATGCCTAAGCGCACCGACCTCAAGAGCATCATGATTATCGGCGCCGGGCCGATCGTGATTGGCCAGGCGTGCGAGTTCGACTACTCGGGCGCGCAGGCGTGCAAGGCGCTGCGCCAGGAAGGCTACCGGGTGGTGCTGGTGAACTCGAACCCGGCGACCATCATGACGGACCCGGAGATGGCCGATGCCACCTACATCGAGCCCATCACCTGGCAGGTGGTGGCGCGCATCATCGAGAAGGAGCGCCCGGACGCGCTGCTGCCGACCATGGGGGGCCAGACCGCGCTCAACTGCGCGCTGGATCTTGCGCGCGAGGGCGTGCTGGAGAAGTTCGGCGTCGAGCTGATCGGCGCCTCGCGCGAGGCGATCGACAAGGCCGAGGACCGCGAGAAGTTCAAGAAGGCCATGACCAGGATCGGCCTCGCCTCGCCGCGCTCCGCGCTCGCGCACTCGATGGAGGAGGCGCTGCAGGTGCAGGCCGGCATCGGCTTCCCGGTCGTCATCCGGCCCAGCTTCACCCTGGGCGGAACCGGCGGGGGCATCGCCTACAACCGCGAGGAGTTCCTCGCGATCTGCGAGCGCGGCTTCGAGGCCTCGCCGACCAAGGAGCTGCTGATCGAGGAATCCGTGCTCGGCTGGAAAGAGTTCGAGATGGAGGTGGTGCGCGACCGCAAGGACAACTGCATCATCGTGTGCTCGATCGAGAACCTCGACCCGATGGGCGTGCACACCGGCGACTCGATCACGGTGGCGCCGGCGCAGACCCTCACCGACAAGGAATACCAGGTGATGCGCGACGCCTCGATCGCGGTGCTGCGCGAGATCGGCGTCGACACCGGCGGCTCGAACGTGCAGTTCGGCATCAACCCGGCCGACGGGCGCATGGTGATCATCGAGATGAACCCGCGCGTGTCGCGCTCCTCGGCCCTCGCCTCGAAGGCCACGGGCTTTCCGATCGCCAAGGTCGCGGCCAAGCTCGCGGTCGGCTACACGCTCGACGAGGTGGCGAACGAAGTGACCGGTGGCGCGACGCCCGCGTCCTTCGAGCCGACCATCGACTACGTGGTCACCAAGGTGCCGCGCTTCGCGTTCGAGAAATTCCCGCAAGCCAACGACCGGCTCACCACGCAGATGAAGTCGGTCGGCGAGGTGATGGCGATCGGCCGCACCTTCCAGGAGTCGTTCCAGAAGGCGCTGCGCGGGCTGGAGGTCGGCGTGGACGGCCTGAACCAGCGCACGCGCGACCGCGAGACGCTCGAGAAAGAGCTCGGCGAGCCCGGCCCGGAGCGCATCTGGTACGTCGGCGACGCGTTCGAGAACGGCTTCACGCTGGAAGAGGTGTACCGCCTCACCAGGATCGACCCGTGGTTCCTCGACCAGATCCAGCAGATCGTCGAGCTGGAAATGAAGCTGGACGATCAAAAGCTCGGCGACATCGATTCTAAAACGTTGAGAGATTTGAAGCGCAGGGGCTTCTCGGACCGCCGGCTTGCGTACCTCTTCAACACCAGCGAAAAAGAAGTGCGCGAAAAGCGGCACCAGCTCGGCATCCGCCCGGTCTACAAGCGCGTCGATACCTGCGCGGCCGAGTTCGCGGCCAAGACCGCGTACATGTACTCGACCTACGAGGAGGAGTGCGAAGCGCAGCCAACCTCGAAGAAGAAAATCATGGTGCTCGGCGGCGGGCCGAATCGCATCGGCCAGGGCATCGAGTTCGACTACTGCTGCGTGCACGCCGCGTTCGCGCTGCGCGACGACGGGTTCGAGACCATCATGGTCAACTGCAACCCGGAGACGGTCTCGACCGATTACGACACCTCCGACCGCCTGTACTTCGAGCCGGTGACGCTCGAGGACGTGCTCGAGATCGTGCACGTCGAGAAGCCGTGGGGCGTGATCGTGCAGTACGGCGGCCAGACGCCGCTCAAGCTGGCGCGCGACCTGGCGGCGGCCGGCGTGCCGATCATCGGCACCTCCGCCGACTCGATCGACGTGGCGGAAGACCGCGAGCGCTTCCAGCAGCTCCTCGAGAAGCTCAAGCTGCGCCAGCCGCCCAACCGCACCGCGCGCTCGGCCGAGGAGGCGGTGAAGCACGCGGAGGCGATCGGCTACCCGGTGGTCGTGCGGCCGAGCTACGTGCTCGGCGGGCGCGCGATGGAGATCGTGCACACGCAGCCCGAGCTCGAGCGCTACATGAAGGAGGCGGTCAAAGTCTCGAACGACTCGCCGGTGCTGCTCGACCGCTATCTGTCGGATGCGATCGAGATCGACGTCGACTGCATCTCGGACGGCAAGAACGTGATGATCGGCGGGATCATGGAGCACGTGGAGCAGGCCGGCGTGCACTCGGGCGACTCGGCGTGCTGCCTGCCGCCGCACTCGCTCGCGAGCCACATCGAGCGCGAGCTGCGCCGCCAGACCGCGGTGATGGCCAGGGCGCTCAAGGTGAAGGGCCTGATGAACGTGCAGTACGCGATCCAGAAGGACACCGTGTACGTCCTCGAGGTCAACCCGCGCGCCTCGCGCACCGTGCCGTATGTGTCCAAGGCCACCGGCGTGCCGCTCGCCATGGTGGCGGCGCGGTGCATGGCCGGCAAGACGCTGCCGGAGCAGAACGTCGAGGAAGTGACGCCGAGCTACTTTTCGGTGAAGGAAGCGGTGTTCCCGTTCGCGCGCTTCCCCGGCGTCGACACCATCCTCGGGCCGGAGATGAAGTCCACCGGCGAGGTGATGGGTGTGGGCGAGACCTTTGGGGAGGCGTTCGTGAAGTCGCAGATCGCTGCGGGCGTGAAATTCCCCGACGGCGGGCGCGCCTTCGTCAGCGTCCGCGACGGCGACAAGCACGCCGCGGTGCAGGTCGCGCGCGACCTGGTGGAGCTCGGCTTCGAGCTCCTCGCCACGCGCGGCACCGCCAAGGTGCTCAAGTCGCACGGCATCCCGGTGGCCGAGGTGAACAAGGTGGTCGAGGGCCGTCCGCACATCGTCGACATGATCAAGAACGGCGAGGTGAGCTTCATCGTCAACACCGTCGAGGCGACGCGCACCGCGGTCACCGACTCCAAGGCGATCCGCACCACCGCGCTCGCGCGGCGCGTCACCTACTACACCACGGTCGCCGGCGCCAAGGCGGCGTGCGCCGGCATGAAGCACCTCGCCAAGCTCGAGCCGTATCGGCTGCAGGATCTCCACATGCGGCTACGCCAGGCCGCGCCGGAACAGGTGGCGTAACGAAGACGATGACCCTATGACGACTCCCATGACCAAGCGCGGCGCCGAGCTGCTGCGCGCCGAGCTGCACAATCTGAAGACCGTCGAGCGCCCCGCGACTACGCAGGCCATCGCCGAGGCGCGCGGCCACGGCGACCTGTCCGAGAACGCCGAGTACGAGGCGGCGCGCGACAAGCAGGGCATGATCGAGGCGCGCATCCGCGACATCGAGGCCAAGCTCGCCAACGCCCAGGTCATCGACCCGAAGCTGCTGCACGCCGAGGGGCGCTGCGTGTTCGGCGCCACCGTCGAGGTGCAGGACCAGTCCGGCGAAAGCGCGACCTGGCAGATCGTCGGCGAGGACGAGGCCGACATCAAGGAGGGCCGCATCTCGGTGAGCTCGCCCATCGCGCGCGCGCTGATCGGCAAGGAGCCGGGCGAGACCGTCGAGGTCCAGACCCCCGGCGGCGTCAAGCGCTACGAGATCGTCGACGTCCGCTACGAGTAGCCGCGCGCGGCGGTACCTTCACATACCGCCAGGGCGGATCCAGCTATCGGGGGACTCGCGGGAAGGGAAACGAGATGAACTACACACGCATATACTGCGACCCTGCTGGTGAGTCTCACTTCGAGGACGTCTCTGTTCCTTTAACACCGGTTGATCTCGCCCCGCCGGCTCCCCCATTGAACTTGGCTGCGCCAATGCGAGCCGAGCGAGTCATTCTCGGCGAGTTTCCACTCGCCTGGGCCAGCACGTGGCATCCGGCACCCCGGCGCCAGCTCTACTTTCAAATGTCCGGGACGCTCGAAGTTAGGGTCAGTGACGGTCAAATACGCCAGTTCTCACCGAACAGCCTTGTTTTGCTTGAGGACACTACGGGCAAAGGTCATTGCACGCGTGTATTGGGAAGTGCGGTCGTCAAGGCGGTATTTGTCCAACTACCTGCGCAAGAAAATGCGGCGGTATAAGAGCTCGTTGTTGACCGACGCCTTCTGCTTGCTACGCCGCGCATGCGGCGCGGCGAAACGCGAACGTGAGACCGCGTAAACGAGGAGGACAAACCGACGTGAACGACGCAAAAGGTGGCCAGTTCGATTTCGCAGCCTTCAAGCGCGCATTCGTGGCTCAGGATGTTGCAAGCTGGGCGGGCTTCTTCGAAAACAACGCCGAGTGGATCGAGTACAAGCATTCACATCCACCGCACTCGCCACGTCGGATGGTAGGCAAGGCGCAGATCGAGGCGTTCCTGTCGCAGGTGAAGGCTAGCAATATCGCCCTCACGATCGAGGACGAAGTAGTCGGTGCGACGCGAGCCGCCTTCCGCGTTTGGTGCACGCTTCCTAACGGCAAACGAATCATTGAGCATGTCATCCTTTACTTCACGGACGGGAAGATCACTAGACAGGTGGACGTCGAAGCATGGGACTAGGGACGCCTGCGCCGGCGACCGGACGGCCCGCTAACGTGCCGCCCACCTCGGCGATTCGGGGCGGAATGGCCATAGTGCTGTTAGTCGCCCTGGTGCTAAGTTGATCGTGCCAGGCCAGTCACACACGCCTTGTGGGATGGAGCGCAGCGTTCCTATAGCGGAGTCCTGATCCTGCAGACGGCCATCGTTTTCCCGGCAATTGCGCTCGTCCTTCTCACCGCTATCGTCTGGGTGCGTCTTTACATCGACCGGATAGGCGAGCTGCGGCGCAAGCGGATCGATCCCCAGTCGCTGGCCACCTCGGCCATGGCGGGCCAGGCGCTGCAGAAGGTGCAGGCGGCGGACAACTTCAGGAACCTGTTCGAGGTGCCGGTCCTCTTCTACGCGCTGTGTGCGGTGCTCGCCACGGCGCAACAGGTTTCGGCGTTCTTCATCGTCGGCGCCTGGGTGTATGTCGCCCTACGCTACGTCCACAGCTTCATTCACATCACCTACAACCGCGTCATGCACCGGTTCGCGGTGTATGTGTTGAGCACGGTCGTCCTGTTCGTACTGTGGGCGGCGCTGGCTGTGCAGCTTGTTCGAGGCTAAGTCGTCCAGCCGTTGGCGGTGATGTCGAACGCGATCCCGTCGGGGTCGTGGAACTTCACCTCGTAGAAGCCGCCGTCCTTCTTCGCCTCGCCCATCCAATGCCTGGCGCCGGCCGCCACGACGTCCTTCTTTGCAGTTTCAATGTCCTCAACCAGAAAGCCGATGTGATGCACCCCTACGAAGTCGCAGCCACGCGCACCGGCGGCTTCCTCGGTCTTGTAGTGCAGCAGCGCGAGATTGATCGTGCCGTCGCTCAGGTACACGCCGCGCGCATTCGCCCAGTCGGTCTCGCCGACGCGCTGCATGCCGAAGGCGCGCATGTAGAACTGCGCGGCCTTCTCGGGGTCGGGAACGGTGATGGCGATGTGGCGCAGCTTGGCCATGGTTATCTCTTGTATCGCTTCGGCACGAAGGGAAGGGTGGCGCGGCGAATCGGACGCGGCTGGCTGCGCACCGAGGCCGAGAGCGGCTTGTCGAGCGCGGCAGTTTCCACGTAGCCGAGCATGATGGCGCGCTGCGTGGAGGGTGAGACGGTGCCGCTCGTCACCACGCCGACTTGCGTGTGGTCGGAAAGGATCGGGCTGCCGTGGCGGATCGGCACGGGTTCGTCGCCGCTGAGGCCGACCAGTTTCTTTTTTGGTTGTTCCTTCAAGTAAACCGCTGCGCCGGGAAAGCCGCCTTCCTTCTTGCCGCCCGCGCGCCTCGATTTCGCAATCGCCCAGCCGAGGCTCGCTTCCAGCGCGGTGGTCTCCGCGTTCATGTCCTCGCCGTAGAGATGCAGCCCGGCCTCGAGGCGCAGCGTGTCGCGCGCGCCGAGGCCGACCGGCTTGACGCTCGGGTCGGCGAGCAGGCGGCGCGCGAGCGCCTCGGCTTCCTCGTTGGCGACCGAGATCTCGAAGCCGTCCTCGCCGGTGTAGCCCGAGCGCGAGACCAGCCAGTTGCCGAAGTGGCCGGCGTGCATGAATGCGAGCTTTTTGGTTTCGGGCTTGAGAAGAGACAAGACCTCTTCGGCGGCCGGTCCCTGCAGCGCGATGAGCGCGCGGTCGAGGAGCTCGAAGGTGAGGGTGGGGCAGAGCGAGCGCAGCAGCGCGACGTCCTTCTCGCGCCCGCTCGCGTTGACCACGATGCGCACTTCGTCGGCGAGGCGCGTGACCATGAGGTCGTCCTCGATGCCGCCGCGCTCGTTGAGCAGGAGCGAGTAGCGCTGCGCGCCGACCGGCCAGCCGTCGAAGTCGAGCGGCAGCGCGCGCTCGAGCGTCTCGTGCAGCGCCGGGCCGGTGACGCGCACCTGGCCCATGTGCGAGACGTCGAACAGGCCGGCCTGCGAGCGCGTGTGCAGGTGCTCGGCTTTCAGGCCTTCCTTGTATTGCACCGGCATCTGGTAGCCGGCGAACGGGACGAAGCGGGCGCCGAGCTCGGCGTGAAGACCGTGCAGCACGGTCTTCAGCTCAGGCATAGGCCTCGATCGGCGGGCAGGTGCAGATGAGGTTGCGGTCGCCGGCCACGTTGTCGATGCGCTTCACCGGCGGCCAGTACTTCGCGGCGCGCAGCCAGGGCTTGGGGTAGGCGGCTTCCTCGCGGCTGTACGGATGCTTCCAGTCGCCGGCCAGCTCGAGCGCGGTGTGCGGCGCGTTCTTGAGCGGGTTGTCGGCGCGGTCCCAGACACCTGAACGGATCTTCTCCAGCTCGGCGTGGATCGAGATCATCGCGTCGCAGAAGCGGTCGAGCTCCTCCTTCGACTCGCTCTCGGTGGGCTCGACCATCAGCGTGTCGGCGACCGGGAAGGAGAGCGTGGGCGAATGGAAGCCGTAGTCCATGAGGCGCTTCGCCACGTCCTCGGCGGTGACGCCGCACGTTTCCTTGAGCTTGCGCAGGTCGAGGATGCACTCGTGCGCCACGCGGCCGCGCGCGCCGGTGTAGAGCACGGCGAAGTGCTTCTTGAGGCGCGCGGCGATGTAGTTCGCGTTGAGGATGGCGAGCTCGGTGGCCTTGCGGATTCCGGGCGCGCCCATCATGCGGATGTACATCCACGAGATCGGCAGGATCAGCGCGCTGCCATAGCGGGAAGCGGATACCGCTCCTGCTTCTTCCGGGAGAAATTCCTTCAAATGAGCGGCAACGGCAATGGGTCCCATGCCCGGGCCGCCGCCGCCGTGCGGGATGCAGAAGGTCTTGTGCAGGTTGATGTGGCACACGTCGGCGCCGATCAGCGCCGGCTTGGCGAGCCCGGCGAGCGCGTTCATGTTCGCGCCGTCCATGTAGACCTGGCCGCCGGCGGCGTGCACCTGCGCGCAGATCTTCACGATCGCTTCCTCGAACACGCCGTGCGTGGAGGGGTAGGTGATCATCAGGCACGCGACCCTGGAGCCATGCTCGGCGATCTTGCGCTCGAGGTCGGCGAGGTCCACGTTGCCTTGCGCGTCGCACCCGACCACCACGATGCGCAGGCCCATCATCTGCGCGCTGGCCGGGTTGGTGCCGTGTGCCGAAGCCGGGATCAGGCAGACGTCGCGCCCGCTTTCGCCTTTCGCCGCAAGGTAGCTGCGGATCGCCAACAGCCCGGCGTATTCGCCCTGCGCGCCGGAATTGGGCTGCAGGGACACCGCGGCGAAGCCGGTGATCTCGGCGAGCATCGCTTC
>DASVFV010000208.1:0-26034 GCA_036379875.1 Burkholderiales bacterium
AGCGCATGGTCTTCATGCTGCGCGAGGTGCTGGGCTGATCAGCAGCTCCGCTGCCTCCGCGAAGCTCGCCACCACCGCATCCGCGTCGAGCGCACGCACGTCGCGCCCTTCGCTGTAGCCGTACGAGACGAGCAGCACGCGACAGCCGGCCGCGCGCGCGCCTTCGGCGTCGTTCGCGGAATCGCCGATCGCCGCCGCGTCCGCGGGCTCGACGCCAAGCTTGCGGCACGCGAAGAGGAACGGCTCCGGATGCGGCTTGCGCGCGCCGACCTGGTCGGCGGTGACCACCGCGTCGAAAAAGCGCGCGAGCCCGCTCTTCTCGAGGAGCGGCGCGGTGAACGCCGCCGCCTTGTTCGTCACGCAGGCGAGCCGCAGCCCGCGCGCGCGCATGCGCCCGAGCCCCTCGACCACGCCGGGATAGGGCGCGCTCGAGCGGCCGTTCAGGCGCCGGTAGTGCGCGCCGAAGCTTTGCAGCGCGCGCTCGAGCTGCGCGCAGGGCAGGGAGAGGCCGGCGGCCTGCAGCGAGCGCTCGACGAGGCGCACGATGCCGCTGCCGATGAACTCGCGCACCGTGGCGGCCGGCAGTGCGCTCAGCCGGAGCTCGGCCAGCATCGCGTTCGCCGCCGCCGCGAGGTCGGGCGCGGTGTCGAGCAGCGTGCCGTCGAGGTCGATGAGGGCGGCTTTGACCACTACAGCTTCGGGATGCGCAGCGTCTTGCTGATCATCATGCTGCCCGAGGCGACGAAGAGCAGCGATAGCGGGTGCAGCTCCCAGCCGAGGTCCCAGGCTCCGCCATAGAGCTGCTCGCCGATGCGGCCCTGCCACGCGGCGAACGCCAGCACGGCGGTGAGCACCACGCTGGTCGGGATCGGCGTGCCTTCGAAGTAGGCCACCTTGCCGCCCTCGCTGCCCGCCGCGAGCGCCTCGGCAGTGACGTTGAAGCGCGCGAGGCGGCTCACGCCGCAGCACACGAAGTAGATGAGCGCGGCGGCGTCCCAGCCGCCGTCGAGCCCCGCGGCGTACGCGAGCGCGGCGGGCGCGACGCCGAACGAGATCACGTCGGCGAGCGAATCGAGCTCGCGGCCGAGCGCCGAGTGCTGGTGGCGCCAGCGCGCCACGTTGCCGTCCAGCCAGTCGAAGAAGAACGCAGCCGGCGCCATGGCGGCCGCGGCGTAGAAATGCGCCGCGGATGCGCTCTCCAGGTAGCGCATGGTGAGCAGCAGGGCGCCGACGCCGCATGCGGCATTGGCGAGGGTGAAGAAATCCGCGAGGTGGAAGCCGCGGATCATCGAGAAATGCTTCGGGCGGGCGCGCTGTTCCATGGCCGTCAAGATACCAGCGGCCAGCCCTGCGAAGCGGGCCTAGCGGCCGCCGCCGCTGCGCAGGATCGAGACGAACAGCCACGCGCCGCCGACGAACGCGCCGGCGAAGCCGAGCGCGCCGAACAGCGGCATGCCGAAGAGGAGCGGCCCGCCCTCGATCGTCATCACGATCGAGGAGCCGACGATCAGCGCCGCGGTGACGATGCCGAGCGCCAGGCGGTTGGCGGCGGTGTCGAGCTGGCGGCCGAACGCCGGCAACCCGGTCACGTCCACGTGCGCCTGCAGCCGGCCGCTGCGCGCCGAGCGCGCCAGGCCGCGCAGGTCGCGCGGCAGGTCGCCGAGGATGTCGCCGAGCGCGCCGAGCGTGTGCCAGCCGCGCTTCGCCAGGTTGAGCGGCCCGCCGCGCGCCAGCGTCGCGGCGCGCAGGAACGGCGCGGCCGCGCCCACCATGTCGAACTGCGGGTCGAGCTCGCGCCCGTAGGTCTCGAGCGTGGCGCAGGCCTTCAGCACCAGCGCGAGGTCGGCGGGCAGGGCGAGCGCGTGCTCGCGCAAGAGCGCGGTCATGTCGGCGAGCATCGCGCCCATGCGCAGGTCCTTCAGCGCGATGCCGTGGTAGCGGTCGATGAACGCGTCGATGTCGGCGGCGAGCTTGGCGGCGTCGACCGGCACGCCGCCGGCCCAGTCGAGCAGCACCTCCACCACGTCGTCCGCGTCGCGGCCCACCAGGCCGGCGAGCAGCCGCACCAGCTCGTCGCGGCGGCGCTCCGAGAGGTGGCCCACCATGCCGAAGTCGATGAACGCCACGCGGTTGCCCGGCAGGTAGAACACGTTGCCCGGGTGCGGGTCGGCGTGGAAGAAGCCGTCCTCGAGCACCATCTTGAGCATGGCGTGCGCGCCGCGCTGCGCGAGCACGCGCCGGTCGAGCCCGGCGGCGGCGAGCGCCTCGGGATCGCGGCTCGGCGTGCCGTCGACGAACGCCTGCACGTTGACGCGCTCGCTGGTCCAGTGCCAGTACACCTCCGGCACCACCACGGTCGGATCGTCGCGGAAGCTTTGCGCGACGCGCTCGGCGTTGCGGCATTCGGCGGCCAGATCCAGCTCGGAGCGCAGCGTGCGCGTGAACTGGCGCACCACCTCGCGCGGGTGGAAGCGCGCGAAGCCCTCGACGTGCGATTCGAGCAGCGCGGCGAGGCGCGCGAGCAGGCGCAGGTCGGCCTCGACCACCGGCGCGATGCCGGGGCGGCGCGCCTTGACCGCGACCTCGGTGCCGTCGGCGAGGCGCGCGCGGTGCACCTGCGCGATCGAGCCCGCCGCCACCGGGACCGGGTCGAAGCCGCTGAACAGCTCCTCCGGCGCCACGCCCAGGTCCTCGACCAGCTGCGCGCGCACCGCGTCCCAGGCCGCGGGCGGCGCCTGGTCCTGCAGCTTCTCGAGCTCGGCGATCCAGTCCGGCGGCAAAAGATCGATGCGCGTGGCGAGGATCTGGCCCAGCTTCACGAACGTGGGCCCGAGCTCCTGCAGCGCGAGGCGCACGCGCTGCGGGGCCTCCAGGGTCGGCGCCGCGTCGCGCCCTTTCCAGGGCAGCGCGATGCCCAGGCGCCGCGCCAGGTCACCGAAGCCGTGGCGCAAGAGGACCGCGCCGATCTCCTGCAGCCGGCCCAGGTCGCGGGCGCTGCCGAGCATCGCCAGCATCAGCGCCGCCGCGGCGTCTTCTTGCTCGCGAGGGCGTCGGCGATTCCAGCGAGCATGCCGGACGCGGCGCGCGCCGCCATGGCGCTCGACGCGAGCGTGGCGCTCAGGCTTTGCGCGGCGGCGTCGCGACCGATGCGCCGCGCCGCCTGCAGGTCTTTCGCCAGCTGGCGCTCGAACTGCTTGAGATTCCGGCGCACTTCGCCGGTCACGCGGCGCAGCGCGGCGCGATCGAGCTCGCCTCGCTCGAGGGCTTTGGCGGTGATGCCGCGCACCGTGTCGCTGATTTTCTTCCGGGATGCCGTCATAAGCTCATGACCTCCTTTGCTTTTCATCCTAGGCAGGCTGAGCCCCGACCTTTTGACCGGGATCAATAAACCGTCCGCCCGCTGGGCTAGGCTTTCATTGGTTCTCGCAAAAGGAGCGTCAAATGAAACGGTCACTGATACTCGGTGCCGCGCTCGCCGCGGCGGCGACGATGGCGCTTGCCCAGGGGCCCGGCTACGGCCCCGGCTACGGTCCGGGCTACGGCCAGGGACGCGGCATGATGGGCGGCGGCTACGGCCCGGGACTGATGGGCGGCGGCGGGGCGCTCGCGGCGCTCAACCTCACCGACGAGCAGCGCGACAAGGTATCCGCGATCCAGGAAGAGCACCGCAAGAAGAACTGGACCGCGATGGGCGAAGTGCGCTCCGAGCAATTCAAGCTGCGCAACATGTACCGCGGCGACCAGCTCGACGCGGACAAGATCGCCGAGCAGCAGAAGAAGGTCGACGCGCTGCGTCAGCAGATGCTCAAGTCGCGCGTCGAGGCGCATAACCAGATCGCCGCGGTGCTGACGCCGGAGCAGCGCAAGCAGCTGCGCCAGTACGCGCCCTGGTGGTCGGGCGAGGCGGAAGAATGAAAGACGACGGCCTGCACGCCGAGCTCGGGCATCGCATCGCGGAGTTGCGCGCGCGCTACCCGCGCGTGCAGCACTGCGAGGCGCGGATCGAGCAGTGGCAGGAGGACGGCGAGCCGCGCCATGCGGTGCGCCTCGACATCCGCTGGCCGCAGCACCAGCACCTGGTGAGCGGCCCGGCGCGCGCGAACGCCGCGCAGGCACTGCAGGCGGCGTTCGAGAAGGCGACGGGGCAGCTCGCATGCTGACGCTGCAAGATTGCGTCGCGCTCTGCGACCTGAGCGAGGAGGAGATCCTCGCCATCGCGCACCATGAGCACCTGCCGGAGATTGCGGCGGCCGAGCTGGGCAACTACCTGGTGCACGCCCCCGGCGGGGAATTGCGCATAAAGTCGATGATCCGCGACGACCTCGCCGAGGCGCGCGCGGGCGGCGACCACGCGCGCGAGCTCGCGCTCAAGCTCATGCTGTGCAGGTTCATCCGCGAGCATCCGCGCTGCGAAGAGCGCCGCCATGAACGCGCCGGCACGCCCTGAGCTGGAGCTGCGCGCGCCGGCCGACGAGCTCGACCCGCCCGCGCTGCTCGCGCTGGAGGCCGACCGTCTGGCGCGCGCCTATGCCGCGCGCCTGACGCTCGGCATCTCGCCCGCCGCGCTCGCGCTCGCCTTCGGCGACTGGGCGCTGCACCTCGCCGGCTCGCCCGGCAAGCTGGTCGAGCTGAACCGCAAGGCGGCGCGCAAGTGGCTGCGCTTCGCCGCCTGGCTCGGCCGCGCCGCGCAGGCCAAGCCGTGCGCCGCGTGCATCGAGCCGCTCGAGCACGACACGCGTTTCCGCGACCCTGCCTGGCAGCAATGGCCGTACAACGCGATTTACCAGGGCTTCCTGTTCTGGCAGCAGTGGTGGCACAACGCCACGACCGGCGTGCACGGCGTCTCGGCGCACCACGCGCAGGTGGTGAACTTCACCATGCGCCAGCTCGTCGACCTCTGGTCGCCGTCGAATTTCCCGTGGACCAATCCCGAGGTGCTGCGCGCCGCGCGCGAGGAGGCCGGCATGAACTTCGCGAACGGCGCGGCCAACCTCGTCGACGACGTGCGCCGCGAGGCGCTCGGCGAGCCGCCCGCCGGCGCGGAGGCGTTCACGCCGGGCGTGCAGGTGGCGCTCTCGCCGGGCAGCGTGGTGATGCGCAACCGCCTGATCGAGCTCATCCGGTACGCGCCCGCCACCGCCGCCGTGCATCCCGAGCCGGTGCTGATCGTGCCGGCCTGGATCATGAAGTACTACATCCTCGACCTGACGCCCGCCAACTCGCTGGTGAAGTACCTCGTCGAGCACGGGCACACGGTGTACATGATCTCGTGGAAAAACCCGGGCCCCGAGGAGCGCGACCTGTCGATGGACGATTACCTCGAGCTCGGCGTGGTGCAGGCCCTCGAGGCGATCGGCGTAAAGACCCACCTCGCGGGCTATTGCCTGGGCGGCACGCTCGCCGCGATCGCCGCCGCGCTCATGGCGCGCGAGCGCGACGAGCGCCTCGCCAGCCTGACGCTCATCGCGGCGCAGGTCGACTTCGAGGAGGCGGGCGAGCTCACGCTGTTCATCGACGACAGCCAGGTCAGCCTGCTCGAGGACATGATGCGCGCGCAGGGCTACCTCGACACGCGCCAGATGGCGGGCGCGTTCCAGCTGCTGCGCTCGAACGACATGATCTGGTCGCGGCGCGTGCGCGAGTACCTGCTCGGCCGGCGCGCGCCGATGAGCGACCTCGCGGCCTGGAACAGCGACGCGACGCGCATGCCCTACCGCATGCACTCGCAGTACCTGCGGCGCCTGTTCCTCGGCAACGACCTGTCGGGCGGGCGCTTCGAGGCGCGCGGCAAGCGCATCGCGCTCGCGGACGTCCGCATCCCGCTGTGCGCAGTCGGCACGCTGCGCGACCACGTCGCGCCGTGGCGCTCGGTGTACAAGGCCGGGCTCTACTGCGACGCAGATTTCACCTTCATGCTCACGAGCGGCGGGCACAACGCCGGCATCGTGAACCCGCCGGGGCGCGCGGGGTCAACCTGCCAGGTGGGCACGCGCCGCGAGGGCGAGCCCTACGTCGACCCGGACGCCTGGGCCGCGCAGACCGCGCCGCAGCCCGGCTCGTGGTGGCCGCAGTGGCAGCGCTGGCTTGCCGAGCGCTCGAGCGCGCCGGCCGCGCCGCCCGCCGCGGCGCCCGCGCTCGCTCGCGCCCCGGGCGAATACGTGTTGCAACGCTGAAGAAGGAGACCGTCATGACGAACCTGTTCTTCGACACCTGGAAACGCCAGCTCGACGTCGGGCTGAACGTGATGGAAGCCATCGTGGAAGGCGCGGTGCGCATGCGCGAATGCCAGCTCGAGGCCGCCGCGCAGGCGCACGCCGACCTCGAGGCGACGCGCAAGGCGATCGCCGCCGCGCCCGACTTCCCGGCGCTCCTCAAGCTGCAGGGCGACTGGGCGCGCGCCAATGCCGAGCGCTCGGCTGCCTATTGGCGCTCGCTCCAGGAATGCGTGGCGGACACCGACGCCGCAGTGGTGAAGTGCTCGTGCGCCGGCGCCGTGGCGCGGCTGCGCCCATACGCGCCGCTCGAGAAGGCGGCGGCATGACCGCGAAGCAGATCCTGTTCGGCGAGAGCGCGCACGCGCGCCTGCTGAAGGGCATGAACACCCTGGCCGACGCGGTGCGCGTCACGCTCGGGCCGAAGGCGCGCACCGTGGTGCTGGAGAAGTCGTGGGGCGCGCCTACGGTGATCAACTCCGGGGTGATCGTGGCGAAGGAAGTGGAGCTGGAAGACCGCTTCGAGAACATGGGCGCGCAGATGGTGCGCGAGGTGGCGGCCAAGACTTCCGAGGTGGCGGGCGATGGCACCACCACCGCCACGCTGCTCGCCGCGTCGATCGTCAACGAAGGCATGAAGTACGTGGCCGCGGGCATGAACCCGATGGACCTCAAGCGCGGCATCGATCTCGCGGCCGAGGCGCTGATCGCCGAGCTCGCGCGCCTGGCCAAGCCATGCGCGACGCGCAAGGAAATCGCGCAGGTCGGCGCGATCTCGGCGAACAACGACGCCTCGATCGGCGAGATGATCGCCGAGGCGATGGAGAAGGTCGGGCGCGAGGGCGTGATCACGGTCGAGGACGGCAAGGGGCTCGCCAACGAGCTCGAGGTGGTGGAAGGCACGCAGTTCGACCGCGGCTACCTCTCGCCTTACTTCATCACCAACGCGGAGAAGCAGAGCGTGGTGCTGGAGGACGCGTACATCCTGCTGCACGACAAGAAGATCGCCACCATCCGCGAGCTGCTGCCGATCCTCGAGCACGTGGCCAAGACCGGCAAGCCGCTGCTGGTGATCGCCGAGGAGGTTGAAGGCGAGGCGCTCGCCACGCTGGTGGTGAACAAGCTGCGCGGCGTGCTGGCCTGCTGCGCGGTCAAGGCGCCCGGGTTCGGCGACCGCAGGAAGAGCATGCTCGAGGACCTCGCCGTTCTCACCGGCGGGCGCGTGGTCGCCGAAGAAGCGGGGTTGAGTCTGGAAAAATGTGAACCCTTCGTGCTCGGGCGCGCGAAGCGCGTCCAGATCGGCAAGGACGACACCACGATCATCGGCGGGGCCGGCGAGCGCACCGCGATCGACGCGCGCGTGGCGCAGATCAAGGCCGAGATCGAGGAGGCCACCAGCGACTACGACAAGGAGAAGCTGCAGGAGCGCGCCGCGAAGCTGGCCGGCGGCGTGGCGCTGATCCGCGTCGGCGCCGCGACCGAGACCGAGATGAAGGAACGGAAGAGCCGCACCGAGGACGCGTTACACGCCACGCGCGCCGCGGTCGAGGAGGGCGTGCTGCCCGGCGGCGGCGTGGCCCTGCTGCGCGCTCGCCGTTGCCTGAAAGACCTGCAGGGAAAGAATCCCGACCAGGATGCCGGGATCCGCATCGTCGAGCGCGCGGTGGAAGAGCCGCTGCGCCAGATCGTGCGCAACGCGGGCGCGGAGCCGGCGGTCGTCGTGCAGCGCGTGCTCGACGGCGAGGGCAACTACGGCTACAACGCCGCGAGCGGCGAATATGGCGACATGGTGGCGATGGGGGTGCTCGACCCGCGCAAGGTGACGCGCGCCGCGCTGCAGAACGCGGCCTCGATCGCGAGCCTCATCCTCACCACCGACTGCATGATCGCGCAGGCTCAGATCAAGCCGGAGCCTGCGGCCGAAGAAGCGATGGCTTGAACCTCATCGGAGAGCACCATGGCAAACATCACCCGCTACGACCCGTTCGACGATTTCTTCAAGGGCTTCTGGATGAAGCCGGTGCCGTTTCCGGCCGAAACCGAGCTGAAGATGAAGATCGACGTGAAGGAGGACGACAAGAGCTTCACCGTGAAGGCCGACATCCCCGGCGTGAAGAAGGAGGACATCCAGGTCGACATCGACGATGACCGCGTGTCGCTGCGCGCCGAGGTGAAGAAGGAGAAGGAAGAGAAGAAGGGCGAGAAAACCGTCTACAGCGAGCGCGCCTACGGCATGGTGAGCAGGAGCTTCACGCTGCCGGTTGCGGTCGACACCAAGGACGCGAAGGCCGAGTACAAGGACGGCGTGCTGAACCTGACGCTGCCGAAGAAGGGCAACGGCGCGGCGAAGCGCGTCGCGGTGTCCTGATGGGCGCGTACCGCAAGATCCTGGTCGCGGTGGACGGCAGCAAGGCCTCCGCGAAGGGTTTGCGCGAGGCGCTGCGCCTGGCGAAGTCGGCGCGCGCGAAGCTCGTCATCCTGCATGTGGTGGACGAGTACCCGGCGTTCGCCGCGATGGACGCGGCGATGGCGGGCGCGCCGGGCATGGACCTCGTGCCGGCGCTGAAGGCGAGCGGCCGGCGCGTCCTCGCCCGCGCGAAGAAGACCGCCGACGCGGCGGGCGTGCGCGCCACCACCGTGCTGAGGGAGATGCTGAGCGGCCCGGCCGCCTACCCGATCGTGCGCGAGGCGCGAAAGCAGCGCGCCGACCTGATCGTGATGGGAACGCACGGCCGCCGCGGCGTGCGCCGCCTGGTGCTCGGCAGCGATGCCGAGCAGGTGGTGCGCACCGCGAGCGTGCCGGTGCTGCTGGTGCGCGAATAAGCGCCTAGAGCGCGACGCGCACCGCGCGCCAGATCTCCTCGGCGCTCTCCGCGTAGCGGAACAGTTTCGCGTCGCGGCGGCTGATCACGCCTTCCTTGCGAAGGAAGTCGAATTGCACGGCGCGGCGCCACCAGGCTTTGCCGACCAGCACGATCGGCATCGGCTTGATCTTGCCGCATTGGACCAGAGTGAGGGTTTCGAACAGCTCGTCGAGCGTGCCGTAGCCGCCCGGGAACGCCACCAGCGCGCGGGCGCGCAGCAGGAAGTGGAGCTTCCTCAGCGCGAAGTAGCGGAACGTGTAGCACGCGCCCCACGTCAGATAGCGGTTCGGCTTCTGCGGCCGCGGCAGCTGGATGTTGAGCCCGATCGAGATCCCGCCCGCTTCGTAGGCGCCGCGGTTCGCCGCTTCCATGATGCCCGGCCCGCCGCCGGTCATCAGCGCGGCGCGCCCGTCCTCGGCCACCAGGCGGCCGAATTCGCGCGCCAGCGCGTAGTAGGCGTGCCGGCGCGGCACGCGCGTGCTGCCCATCACCAGGACGACGCGGCGCACTCGATGCGCGCGCAGGCGCCGTTCCGCGCGAAGATATTCACCGCGCAGCCTGGCTGCGCGCGGGTCCTCGGAGGTTTGCATGAGAGCCATCATACTTTTCGCCGCGCTCGCCGCATCCGGCGCGGCCGCCCTGGCGCAGGATGTCGCGCTGAAGGAGCAGAACGGCTTGCGCTACGCGTGCGGCGGCGCGGGCGTCGAGGAGCGCGCCGCGCTCGCCGCGCTGCGGCCGCAGGCGAACCTCGAGCTGCTCTTCGTCACCGCGAAGCGCGGCGGCTACCTCGCCGACGTCGCCGTGACGGTCTACGCCGGCGACAAGGCGCTCCTGCGGGTGAACGCCGGAGGCCCGATGTGCGAGCTCGCCGCGCCCGCCGCGAACTACCGCATCGAGGCGGTGTACGGCGGCGTCAAGCGCAGCCAGGAAGTGAGCGCGGGCGCGAAGATGGCGCGCCTGGTGTTCCGCTTTCCCGACGAGCCGTGGGACGGCATCCGGGCCACGGACGAGGAGAAGCGGCAGGGCCGGGGTCAGTAGCCCGCCGCGGCGAGCATCGCTGCCATCGCCGCGTCGAGCGGCGCGCCGCGGTTCAGCACGCCGTCCAGCGCGAAGGTGATCGGCATCGGCACGCCGAGCTCGCGCGCGAGCTTCGCTACCGCTGCCGTCGAGTAGAGCCCTTCGCTCAGCGCGCCGCCCTGCGGCAGGCGGCCGGTTTCGCCGAGCGCAAAGCCGAGCGCGGTGTTGCGCGAGGTCAGGCTGTTGGCGGTGAGGGTCAGGTCGCCCACCCCGGCGAGCCCCATGAAGGTGTCGGGGCGCGCGCCCTTGGCGCTGCCGAGATCCATCGTTTCCTTGAGGCCGAGCGTGAGCAGCGTGGCGCGCGCGTTCTCGCCGAGCTTGCGCCCCGCGGCGATGCCGCTCGCGATGGCGATCACGTTCTTCATCACGCCGCCGAGCGCCGCGCCGGTCACGTCGGTGGTGGCATGCACGCGGAAGCCCGGGTTGGCGAGCGCGCGCGCGAGGCGCGCGGCGAGCGCGGCGTCGGCGCAGGCGAGCGCCACGCCGCAGGGCAGCTCGCGCGCGATCTCGCGCGCGAACGAGGGCCCGGACAGCACCGCCACCGGCGAGCGCGGCAGGGTGTCCTTCAGCACTTCGGGCATCAGCGCGAGGCTGTCGCGCTCGATGCCCTTCGAGCAGCTCACCACCGGCGTGCCGCTCGCCAGCTCGTCGCGCAGCGCGCTGCTCACCGCGCGCATGTGCTGGGCCGGCGGCGCGAGCAGCACGAGCTCCGCGTCCTCCACCGCGTCACCCAGGCGCCCGGTCGCGGCGATGCCGCGCGGCAGCTCCACGCGGTCGAGGAACTGCGGGTTGCGCACCTCGCGGTTGATCGCGGCCACCACCTCCGGCTCGCGCGCCCACAGCCGCACGTCATGGCCCGATCTGCGTGCTACGCAGGCCATGGCGGTGCCGAAGGCGCCGCCGCCGATGATGCCGATGCGGGACATGGCGGGATGTTGCGGTGCGCGCGCCGCGCCGCGCTTGACCTGGGTCAATACGCGCGGCGCCGCTTCTGACAGCATGAAACTGCGATCTGCCATCCTCCTCCTTCCTACCGGCGGATCGATTGACAGGCGCCGCGCGAGCGGCGCTTTCTTTTTGCGGCAACCTGGCGCTCGACGACCGCGTCTCTACTACGCGCCGTCGTGTCGCTTGACGTCGCCGCGCTGCGTGCGCGCGTAGTCTTCCAGACGCCGCCGCGCGGCGTCGAACGCATCGCGCAGCGCGACCTGCACGTCCTCGTCGTGCTCGTGCGTGACGGCGATCTCGCCGCCCGGCACTTTGAGGTCGATGCGCGCCGTGTACGGCTTGCCCTTGCGCTGGTGCCGGCCGGCGAGCTCGAGCACCACCCGGCAGCTCATGAGGTGCGGATAGTATTGCTCGAGCTTGTGCGCCCGTTCCCGGATCGCCTGGTAGAGCGCGTCGGAATGCGCGATGCCGTGGAACGAGACCTGCAGCGGGATCTGCATGATCGCCTCAGACGTAGGAGTAGGCGCATCCTCCCATGGCAGCGCGCGGCCGATTTTGACCAGGATCAACCCGTGGCCCCGCCGGCGCTGCACGTCCCTGACGCGGGCTGGTCCTTTACGATCGCGAAGCTGAAGGCGAGCCCGGTGCGCTTGATGAGCGACAGGGCCGAGAGCAGCTCGCCGCGCGCGACCGACATCTCGCGGATCGTCTCGTGCTGCGCTGCGCAGCTGGGTCGCGCAGCACGTAGATCGTGAGCAGCCGCGATAGCGCCGCGGCGGCGATGTTCAGGGCGTCGTCGCAAGGACTTTTATCGGCCTGCGGGACTTGCCGATAAGGAACCGCGCCCGCGTGGTGGATTAGTAGACCGCGATGCCGCCGCGGGCAAGCTCGGCGACCAGCGCCGGGACCGATGCGATCTCGCGATCGACGAGCGCGGCCACGCGCTCGCGCACCGCCACGCCTGCGGCCGCGCCGATCTCCACGATCGCCGCCTGCGGCTCGTCGATCGGGCTGCCGATGGTGGAGAGGAGCTGCACGTTCGCTTCGGGCACCTCCGGCACCTCGGCGCAGATGGCTCGCGCGATGCGGTGCGCGAGCACGTTGTAGATCTTGCCGACGTGCGAGCACGGGTTCTTGCCCGCGGCCGCTTCGAGCGACATCGGCCGCCCGGGCGTGATCAGCCCATTCACGCGGTTGCCGCGGCCGACCTGGCCGTCGTCGCCCATCTCCGCGCTCAAGCCGCTGACCGTGAGGTAGAGCGCGCTCTCGTCGCGCGCGGCGGGATCGTCGAGCTGGTTGACGAGCACCGTGTCGCCGGCATCCAGCCGCGCGGCGAGCGCGTTGCGCACCTGGTCCTTGAGCTCGAAATAGTGCGCGACACTTTCCACGTGCCGGTCGACGAAGGCGATGGCGACGGTGAAGGTGAGCCGCGCATCGAGGCGCAGCCCCATGATCTTGAAGTCGTCGCCAAGCGCGGGAAAGCGCTCGCGCAGCGCCGCCGAGCGCAGCGCGCCCGCGAGCGCGAGAACCTTGCGCTCCAGCCCGGAGAGCGGCGCATAGCCGACGCCGAACGACGTGTCGTTGGCGAGCGCCGGCCCGGCGCCGAGCACGCGCTTGAGGCTGGTGCTGCCTTCGCGCACCTCGGAGGACAGCTCGAACGGCGCCGAGCTTGCGCGCAGGTTGTCGTCGAGCCAGCGCCGCGCCGACTCGACGACCAGCCCCGGCAGGTCCAGCGCTCGCCCCGGATTGGTCGCGCGCCCGCACACGATCAGCTTGGCGCGCGCGGCGAGCGCGCCGCCGCCGAAGCGCGGCTCGCTCGCGCCACCGACCAGCAGTCCCTTGTCGACGTTGAAGTGCAGCACGCCGCCGAAGCGCTCCTCATAGGCGCGCACCAGCGCTTGTGCCACCGCTTCGCAGGCCCCGTCGGTAATGGTGTCGGGGTGGCCGATGCCCTTGTGCTCGCACATCTCCGCGGCGCCCGGCGCGCGCGGCGCGAGCGCAAGCACGACGATCCTGCGCGAGCGGGTTCCCATGGCGTCACGCTACGCCGCGGCGCATCGCGCGCCTATCGGCGCGCTCCGATTCGCAGGGTAGGAAAACGCCGAAAGCGGCCAGCCGCGCAGCGGCTTGACGCCGGTCAAGGGCCGCGCGCCGGATTGCGCTCCAATAATCAAATGCACACGCCGAACCTGTTCATCGCCTATGCGCCGCGCGGCGCCGGATTGCGCTGCGCGCTCGCCTACCTTGCCTCGGCGCGCGACGTGTACGGCTGGTACACCGGGCCGCGCGCTGACGGCGCGCTCGCCGCGCAGTACTTCCTGAGCGAGGATTTCCACACCAACCGGCCTGCGCGCGACGCCGCGGTCGAGCACGCGGATCTGCATGCGCACTGGGCGCTCGACGAGGCGCGCCGCCACGAGCTCGCGCAGATGCAGGAGGCGTTCGCGCACGAGTGGCTGTTCTACCGCGATGAGCCGGGCGCCGCGGCTGAGATTGCGCGCTACGCCGAGGCCGAGCTCGCGGTCGGCGAAGTCAACCTGCGCTTCGAGCGCATTGCGCAGCTCTACACGCTGCAGCCGAACTGGACCTACTACTCGCCGCGCTTCGAGCGCTCGGTGCTCAGGCACCTTTGCAAGCGCTGGCCGCTCGAATACCGCGTGGATCTCGCCGAAGCGGCTTAGCTCAGAGGATGCGGCTCGTGGGTGAGTCTGGTCGCCCACTGCCTGGCGCGCGCGATGCCGATGCGGATCGCTTGTCCTTCGGGCCGTCCGGAAACGAGCAGCGCGTTCGCGATCTCGATCGCCTTGGCGCGCACCATGGGCGGCAGGTTTTTCATCGAGGCCGGGTAATACGCCGAGTTCCAGGGCATTGGGCTACATGCGCTCGAGCGCGATGCCGACGGTCTCCAGCGCGATGCCCGCGGCCATGATCAGCGCGCCGGCAATGAGCGCCGCGGCACCGGCGATGCGCCTCAGGATTCTCATTGCCCAAGTAGACATCGCGCGCGCCGCTGCGGGTTGATCTCGGTCAAGCCGCGACGCCGGCGCGCTGGCTCGCGTCGATCGAGGATCCCCCTTAACGACTGGGCGAGTGACGACTAGGCGGCCACGCCATTACACGCTTGAGGTCGAGCGCAGGTTCTTGACCACGCGCACCATGGTGGGCTCGTGGGGCTCGCCCTCGGCCTCGAAGCCGGCCTTGCGCACGAAGCCCAGCATGTTCGGATTGTCGCGCAGCACCAGGCCTTCGATGCGCCTGAAGCCGCGCGCGCGCGCCGCGTCGACGAGCGCATCCATGAGCAGCGTGGCGAGGCCGCTGTGGCGCCAGTCGTCCGCGATCACGATGCCGAACTCGCAGCTCGTGCCGCCCGGGTTCGCCATGTAGCGCGCGTCGCCGACCAGGCGGCCGTCGTGCTCGCCGACGAACGCCATGTGCAGGTCGTAGTCGATGCGGGTGAAGAACCGGATCAGCTTTGCGTTCGGCGCGTCGCCGCCCATGAAACGCAGCCGCTTGGTCTCGTCGGACAGGCCATCGAAGAACCGGCGCGCGCGCCGCTCGTCGCCGGCGCGGATCGGGCGGATCAGCACGCTGCGCCCGTCGGCGAGCCGCCCGCGGCGCTCGAGGTGAGCGGGATAGTCCGCCATGCGAGCCATTGTGGTTGGGCGGCCGCGGCCGGGAATTGACGCACGTCAAACCCCTGCGGCCGGCGCTCGCGATACTGGCCTGGATGAAAAAACGCTACGCGCTGGTGGTCATGGCGGCCTCGGCGGGCGGGGTGCCGGCGTTCCAGAAGGTGCTCGGCGCGCTGCCGCCGGATTTCCCGCTGCCGATCGCCATCGTGCAGCATCGCACCGCCACCTGATCGTGCAGCCCGACCACACGCTCGGGGTCATGGACGGGCGCAAGATCCGCCACGTGCAATCGTCGGCCAATCCGCTGTTCGAGTCCGCCGCCGAGGCCTACGGCGATCGGGTGATCGCGGTGGTGCTGACCGGCTTCGATCGCGACGCCACCGACGGCGTGCAGACCGTGCAACACCACGGCGACGTCGCACGTGTTCGGCATGCCGCACTCGGCGATCAGCACCGGCGCGGTGAAGCACATCCTGCCGCTCGGCGACATCGCCGCGGAGCTGCACCGGCTGGCCAGGATGCCTGGCGCGCCCGGTTGACGCAGGTCAAGCCGGCCGCGGCGGCGCGGCCTAGCATTGCATCAAGACAACCGGGAGAACCCAGATGCAACAAGTCACCACTGAAAAGCTGGTACAGGACCTGCGCACCGTGGTCACCGACGCAGAAGAGCTTCTCAAGGCGACGGCCGGCCAGACCGGCGAGCGCATCGAACAGGTGCGCGGCCGCGCCGAGCAGTCGGTGCGCGACGCGCGCGCGCGGCTGCAAGCCGCCGGCCGCGACCTGGATGGCCAAGTGCATGACAACGCCTGGACGGCGGTCGGCATCGCCGCAGGCGTCGGCCTGATCGCCGGGATCCTGCTCGGGCGCAAGTAGCGCCCGGTGGGCAAGCGCATTGCGCTGATCCAGGGCCATCCGGACCCGGCGGCGGGGCATTTCGGCCACGCCCTCGCCGACGCTTACGAGCGCTCGGCGAGCGCGGCCGGCCACCAGGTGAGGATCATCGAGGTCGCGCGCCTCGGCCTGCCGCTGGTGCGCAACGCGAAGGAGTGGGAATCGGCGCCGCTTGCGCGGCCTGTCGAGGCCGCGCAACGCGACATCGCGTGGGCCGAGCACCTGGCGATCTTCTTCCCGCTCTGGCTGGGCGACATGCCGGCGCTGCTCAAGGGCTTCTTCGAGCAGGTGCTGCGGCCCGGCTTCGCGATCGGCAAGCCCGGCCGGGCCGGCGTGCCGAAGAAGCTCCTCAAGGGACGCTCGGCGCGCATCGTGGTGACGATGGGCATGCCGGCGCTCTTCTACTCGGTCTACTACCGCGCGCACAGCGTGAAGAGCCTGAAGCGCAACATGCTCGAGTTCTGCGGCGTCGCGCCGGTGCGCACCACGCTGATCGGCATGGTGGAGCGGGGCAAGGAAGCGCGCGAGGACTGGCTGCTGCGCCTCGCGGTGCTCGGCAACGCGGCAAGCTAGGCGCTAGCGCGGCACGCGCAGCGGCAGGAACTGGCGCTCGCCGTCGCGCTGCACGAGCAGCGCCACGGTCGCGCCCTGGCCCGCCGCCTGCAGCAAGGCGCGGAATACTTCCGCGCTCGGCACGCTGCGCCCGTTCACCGAGAGGATGATGTCGCCGCGCGCGAGCCCTGCGCGCCGGCCGGCCTCGCCCGGGCGCTCGACCACCACGCCGCCTTTGCCGGGCGCGAGCTGCATTCCGGCCAGGCCGCGCTCGGCGGCCGGCTCGCGCGCCGGCGCAACCGCGGCGCGCGCTTCCTCGACGCGCAGCCGCGCGCTGAGCGGCGCGCCGAAGCGCATCAGCTCGACCTCGACCGTGCTGCCCGGCGTGGCGGCGGCGGTAAGGCGCACCAGGTCGGCGTCGCTCTGGACCGGCTTGCCGGCGAAGCGCAGCACCACGTCGCCGGGCTGCAGCGCGGCGCGCTCGGCCGCGCTGCCCTTGAACACCTCGACCACCAGCGCGCCGCTCGCGCGCGGCAGGCTGAGCGCGCGCGCGAGCTCCGCGCTCACCTCCTGCAGGCGCACGCCGATCCGGCCGCGCGTCACCTTGCCGTGCGCGCGCAGCTTCGCCGCCACGTCCATCGCCACGTCGATCGGGATGGCGAACGACAGGCCGACGTAGCCGCCGGTCTCGCTGTAGAAGGCCGAGGTCACGCCGACCACCTCGCCGCGCAGGTTGAGCAGCGGCCCGCCCGAGTTGCCCGGGTTCACCGCCACATCGGTCTGGATGAAGGCGACGAAGCTCTCCTCGGGCAGGGTGCGGGCGAGCGCGCTCACGATGCCCGCGGTCAGGCTGCGCTCCAGGCCGAACGGCGAGCCGATCGCGGCCACCCACTCGCCGGCGCGCAGCTTCGCCGGATCGCCCAGGCGCACCGGCTGCAGCGCGCCGGCCTCGACCTTGACCAGCGCTATGTCGCTCAGCAGGTCGAAGCCCACCACGCGCGCCTCGAGCTCGCGCCGGTCGGCGAGGCGCACGCTCACCTCGTACGCGTCCGCCACCAGGTGCGCGTTGGTGATGATGTAGCCCGCCGCGTCGATGACGAAGCCCGAGCCGAGCGAGCGGCGCAGCGGCGCGTCCGGGCCGAAGCGGCGCCGCAGGAAATCGCGCAGCAGGCTGTCGCCGGGGTCCTCGTCCTCGGCGAGCGGCAGGTCGGGGTAGAGCGGCGCGCGCAGGCTGCCGGTCAGCACCACCACGCTCGCGCCGGCGTCGCGCGCGAGCGCGGTGAAATCCGGCGGCTGCGCGGCCGCGCCCGCGACGAACACCATGAGCAGCACGAGAAGCGGCCTCATATAGATACCGTAGCGCGGCGCCGCGGCGCCGAATTGACAGAGGTCAACTCCCCGCCGGCGGCGCGCGCTATCGTGAAAATCGTGGACGCTGCGCTGCGCCGCTATGTGGAGCAGTGCCCGGACGCGGTGCTGGTCACCGACCCGGCGGGGCGCATCGTGTACGCCAACGCGCCCTTCGAGCGCATGACCGGCTACGCCCTGAGCGAGCTGGCCGGCCGCACCCCGGCGCTGCTCAAGTCGGGCGTGCACGAGGCCGACTTCTACCGCGGCCTGTGGGCGGCGCTGCTCGCCGGGCGCGAGTTCCGCGCGCTGTTCGCCAACCGGCGCAAGAGCGGCGAGCGCTACTACGAGGACAAGATCATCCGGCCGCTCCTCGACCGCGCGGGGCGCATCACGCACTTCGTGTCCTACGGCCGCGACGCCACCGACCGCGCGCGCGAGTTCGAGCGCCTCGAGCACGCCGCGACCCACGACAGCCTGACCGACCTGCCGAACCGCGGCCTGTTCCTCGACCGGCTCGCGCAGGCGTTGCGCCAGGCGGCGCGCCGCAGGGAGCCGCTCACGGTCGCGCTCGTCGACCTCGACCGCTTCCGCGACATCAACACGCGCCACGGCCACCTCGGCGGCGACGCGGTGCTGCAGGCCGTGGCGGCGCGCACGCGCGCCTGCCTGCGCGCCGCCGACACCGTGGCGCGCGTCGGCGGCGACGAGTTCGCCGTGCTGCTGCCCGGCACCGAGCAGGCGCAGGCCGCGCGCGTGATCGGCAAGATCGTGGGTGCGAACGCCGCGCCGGTGCCCTACGACGGCGGCGCGATCGACGCCAGCGTGAGCGTGGGCGCCGCTTCGTACCCCGAGCACGCGCGCGACGCGGAGACACTGCGCAAGCTCGCCGACCAGGCGATGTACGCCGCCAAGACGCGCGGCGGCAACCGCTGCGTGTTCCACGGGCGCTTTTGACCGAGATCAAGCCGCGCGCCGGGCCTTGCCTAACCTCGAATCATGAAAACCGCCCGCGGCACCCTGCGCACCCCGCAACGCAACGATCTCACCCGGCAACCCCGCAAGCTGCGCGGGCCGGCCTGCTGCCCCGGCTGCGGCGCGGTCTACCGCGGCGGGCGCTGGCGCTGGGAGGAAGTCCCGGCCGCGCCGCGCGCCGAGCTCTGCCCGGCGTGCCACCGCGCGCGGCAGCGCGCGCCGATGGCAAGCGTGACGCTGAGCGGCGAATTCCTCGCCGCGCACCGCGACGAAATCCTGGCGCGCGTGCGCGCCTGCGAGCGCGCGCAGAACCGCAACCATCCGCTGCAGCGCATCCTGGCGGTCACGCCCGCCGGCAAGGCGCTGCGCATCACCACCACGGACGTGCACCTCGCGCGGCGCATCGGCGATGCTTTGCACGCCGCCTACAAGGGCGAGCTCGACTACCGCTACAACGAGAAAGACGACCTGTTGCGCGTGTCTTGGTCCAGGTAACCGACCTGACCTAACATTGAGTGTGTCTTCTCCCTTTACGCCGCAGGCCCTGGCGGCCTACCTGGGCGCCGTGCACGCCGCGCCGGTCGCCGAAGTGCGCGTCACGCCGCTCGGCGGCGGGCGCCAGGGCGACAAGGGCTACGGCTACGGCATCCCGCTGCGCGTCGACTACACGCTGGGCGGCAAGCCGCGCCGCGCGGTGATCGAGAGCGTGCGGCCGGGCCCGTTCGGCCACGAGCACATGGCCGACCGCGCGCAGTCGCTGCTCTGGGCGCACCACGCGTTCGGCACGCTGCCGCGCCACGTCGCCTCGCTTGACGTCGGCGCGGTGCGCTCGGGCGGCGCGCTGGTGCCGCTCGGCAACGCCGAGGAGCTCTTCATGCTCGCCGAGTTCATCGACGGGCACGAGTACGCCGACGACCTGCTCGCGCTGCGCGCCGGGCGGGCGCTGTCCGCCCTCGACCTGGAGCGCGCGGACGCGCTGTGCGACTACCTCGCGCAGGTGCACGGCATGCGCGGCGGCGAGTCGGGGCTGTACGAGCGCCGCATCCGCGACACGCTGGGCCACGGCGAGTGCATCTTCGGCGTGGTCGACAGCTACGACGACCAGCGCTATTTCGCCGCCCTGCACGACATCGAGCGCCGCTGCGTGGACTGGCGCTGGCGCCTGAAGCACCGCGCCTGGCGCCTGCGCCAGGTGCACGGCGACTTCCACCCCTGGAACATCCTGTTCCGCGACGGCGCCGACTTCAGCGTGCTCGACCGCTCGCGCGGCGAGTGGGGCGAGCCGGCCGACGACGTGACCTGCCTCGCGCTCAACTATCTGTTCTTCTCGCTGCAGCGCTCGGGCAAGCTCGAGGGCGCGTTCGAGACCCTGTGGCGGCGCTTCTGGGACCGTTACCTGGAGCGCACGCGCGACGCGGAGATCCTCGAGGTGGCGGGCCTGTTCTTCGCGTTCCGCGGCCTGGTGATGGCGAACCCGCTCTGGTACCCCGCACTGCAGCCCGGCATCCGCGAGAAGATGCTGAGCTTCGTGCGGCGCGTGCTCGAAGAGGAGCGCTTCGATCCGGCGCGCGCCGGCGAGTATTGCGCATGAGCTTCGCGGTCTGGCTGACCGGGCGGCCGGCCTCGGGCAAGAGCGCGATCGCGCGCGAGCTGGTGCGCCTGCTGCACGAGCGCGGCGTGGCGGCCTCGGTATTCGAGTCGGACGTGATGCGCACCCAGCTCACGCCGTTCCCGCGCTACGACGACGCGGACCGCAATTTCTTCTATTCCTCGCTCGCCGAGCTCGGCGCCCTGCTGGTGGAGCGCGGCCGGCCGGTGCTGTTCGACGCCACCGCGAACCGCCGCGCCTACCGCGAAGCGGCGCGCCACCGCATCGCGCGCTTCGCCGAGGTCTACGTCGACACGCCGCTGGAAGTGTGCCGGGCGCGCGACCCGAAGGGCCTGTACCGCAAGGGCCTGAAGATGACCTACGAGCCGCCGGCCGCGGCGGAGCTCGTGCTGCACGGCGACGGCGCGAGCGCGCAGGAAAGCGCGGCGCGGCTCGTCACGTATCTCGAGCGGCGCGGCTGGCTGCCGCCGGCAGCGTGACGCGCACGCGCGTGCCGCGCGCGCCGTCGCCGTCCTCGATTTCCACCGCGCCGCCGTGCTGCACGGCGATCTCGCGCACGATCGCGAGGCCGAGCCCGCTGCCGTCGCCGGGCGAGCCGGGGATGCGGTAGTAGCTCTCGAACACGCGCTCGCGCAGCTCCGGCGCGATGCCCGGCCCCTGGTCGCAGACCGAGAGCGTGGCCGCGCCCGGCGCCGCGCCGAGGCCGACGCGCACCGCCGAGCCGGCCGGCGCGTAGCGCGCGGCGTTGTCGAGCAGGTTGCGCGCGAGACAGGTGAGCTTGTCGCGGTCGCCGTGCACCATGAGCTCGGCGTCGTCCGGGTCGCTCGCCACGCTCACCTTGATGCGCCGCTCCTTGAGCCTGGGCAGCACGTCGTCCAGCGCGTCCTCCACCACCTGGTTGAGCGAGACCGGCGCGAAGGCGGCGGCGCGCGCCGCGCTCGCGCGGCTGAGCGCGAGCATCTGCTCGACCAGGCGCACGCTGCGCTCCAGGCCGGCCATCATGCGCTCGAGCGAGGCGTGCCGCTCGGCCTCGGAGTGCGCGCGCGCCGCGTTCTGCGCGTGCACCTTGAGCGCGGCGAGCGGCGTGCGCAGCTCGTGCGCGGCGTCGGCGGTGAAGCGCCGCTCGCGCGCGATCGCCGACTGCACGCGCCCGAGCAGGCCGTTCAGCGCGCGCAGCACCGGGTCGATCTCCGCGGTGCTGCGCGCGAGCGCGACCGGCGCGAGCGAGGCGGGCTCGCGCCGCTCGATGCGCCGCGCCAGCTCGGCGAGCGGCGCGAGCCCGTAGCGCATCAGCACCGCGATCAGCACGAGCACGAGCGGAATGCCCGCCACCAGCGGCGTGACGGCGGCGAGCGCGAGCTTCGCGCACAGCTCGTCGCGCACCTCGTCGCTCTCCGCGGCCTGCACCCAGTGCTCGCCGCTCTGCAGGGTGAACACGCGCCAGCTGTCGCGCGTGCTGAAGCCCGGCTCGAGCGGCGCGTACGGCTGGTCCGGCGCCGAGGCGGAGCGCAACAGCAGGCGTCCCTGCGCGTCGAGGACCTGGAAGGCGATCTTGGTCTCGTACGGATGGTCGAGCGGCGGGGGAAATGCCACCACCCCCGGCGCCGCCGGCCCGCCCTGCGCGTGCGCCGCCATCAGCGTGGCGAGCACGCGCGCCGAGGTGGCGAGGCGCGCGTCGAACACCTCGTCGGCCTCGTGCTGCGCGCCTCTGTAGGCGATCCAGGCCGCGGCGCCGAGCACCAGGAGCAGGATCGCGATGCTGCCGCCCAGCAGTACCGCGCGGATCGAGAGCGAGCGGGACAAAGTCAGGCGGGCGGGTCGGCGACGTAGCCGATCCCGCGCACGGTGCGGATCACGCCCGGATAGAGCTTGCGGCGCAGGTTGTGCACGTGCACGTCGAGCGCGTTGCTCTCCACGCTGCCGTCCCAGCCGTACAGCGACTCCTCGAGCTGCGCGCGCGTCAGCACCTGGCCGGGCGCGGCGAGCAGCTTGTGCAGCAGCATGAACTCGCGCCGCTGCAGCGCCACCGGGCGCCCCTCGTGCGTGACGCTGAGCGCCACCGGGTCGAGGCGCACCGAGCCGTGCTCGAGCACGTTGGTCGCGCCGCCGCGCGCGCGCCGCTGCAGCACGCGCACGCGCGCCAGCAGCTCGTCGACGTCGAAGGGCTTCACCAGGTAGTCGTCGGCGCCGGCGTCGAGGCCGGCGACGCGCTGCGCCACCGCGTCGCGCGCGCTCAGGATCAGCACCGGCGCGAGGCAGCCGCCGGCGCGCGCGCGGCGCAGTACCTCCAGGCCGTCCATGCCCGGCAGGCCGAGGTCGAGCACCACCGCGTCGAAGCCGCCGTGCTCGAGCGCGGCGAGCGCGAGCGGGCCGCTGCGCACCCATTCGACTGCGTAGCGGGCGCGCGTCAGCGTGTCCTCGATGCCCGCGCCGAGGAGCTCGTCGTCCTCTACGAGAAGAAGGCGCACGGCGCCGAGGATAAGCCTATTTGAGCGAGGCGAGCAGCGACTCGATCTCCTTGCGCCGGCCCTCGTCGGCGAGCGCGCGCCCGGCGCGCGGCGGCGCCTTGAGCGCCTTGTCGAGCGCGCGGCGCGCGCCGTCGCGGTCGCCCTGGCGGGCCAGGAAGTCGCCGTAGAAGTAGTTCGAGTCGATGCCGTCGGGGTTGAGCGCGAGCGCCTTCTGCAGCAGCTCGCGCGCCTTGTCGTCGCTGCCGAAGCCGATCGGCCAGCCCGGCACCTGGTAGTAGAGCGAGCCGAGGCTGGTATAGGCCGAGCCGTCGAGCGCCTTCGGGTCGGCGGCGAGCGCCTGCTCGAGGGCCTTCTTCGCGTCCTTGGCGAGCGACAGCGCGCCCAGGCCGCCGCGCGCGCCGGCGTAGCTCGCCGCGATGATGCCGTACCAGATCTGCGGCTCGGCGCGGCCCGGATAGCGCGCGCGCACCGCGTCGGCGGACCGGGTCAGCTCGGCGAACGCCTTCTCCTGCTCGGCGGCGGGGCGCTGGTACTTGATCGCGGCCCAGTCGTTCTGCAGCGCGTGCAGGTCCTCGTCGAGGCCGGCGAGCGCGCTGAGCGAAAGCATCATTCCCGTGAGGAGCGAAAGCCATCTCATTTGAAACCCCCTTTGCTGGATGCATGACGGCGGATGACCGGAAGCTGGCGGCGCAGGGCGCGGTCCACCAGCCCCGGAACGATCTGGTTCAGGCGCGCGAACAGCGCCTCGGGCATGCCGAGCAGGCGCTCGCGCCCCGGCCGTTTCAACAATTCCATGAGTTGGTGAGCAACCGTGTCGGGCGTGTCCATCGCCACGCCGAGCTCGGCGTTGAGCGCGTCGACGCCCGCGCCGTTCATGGCGGTGCGCGTGGCGCGCGGCGCGAGATAGAGCACGCGCACCGGGCCGTCGGCGAGCTCGCGGCGCAGCGCCTCGCTGAAGCCGCGCAGCGCGAACTTGCTCGCGCAATAGGCGGCGTGCCCGGGGTAGCCGAGGTAGCCCATGATCGAGCCGACGTTGACGATCCACGCCGCCGGGCGGCGGCGCAGCTCCGGCAGCAGGCGGCGGGTGAGCTGCATCGGCGCGAGCACGTTGGCCTGCACGATGCGCTCGAGCATCGCGTCGTCCTGCGCCTCGAGCCAGGAAAAGTCGCCGGCGCCGGCGTTGTTGATGAGCAGGTTCGCCTCCGAGAGCGACACCGCGGCGCGCCCGGCCGGGGTGGCGAGGTCGGCGATCAGGGTGCGCGCCACCGACCCGGCGGCGCGGCGCGCCTGGTCGAGGCGTGCCGCGTCGCGGCCGACCAGCAGGAGCGCCTCGCAGTGCGGCGCGAGCGCAGCGGCGATGGCCTGGCCGATGCCGCCGCTCGCGCCGGTGAGAATGGCCCGGTAGCGTTTCATGAAGGCAGCCCCCTGAAGATGTCGCCGTAGAGGCGGTAGACGCGCCGCGCGACGTGCACCACGTGCTCCTGCTCGCCGGCGCTCATGGCGTTCACGGTGTCGGCGAAGAAGCGCACGTGCTCCCGGTCGAGCGCGCCGTGCGAGGCGAGATAGGTGAAGGCGGACGGCGGCAGGCCGAGCGCGCCGGCGATCGACTGCGCGGCGCGCGTGGCGAGCGCGCTGCTCGTGCCCTCCAGCACGTGCACCATGCCGAAGAAGCCGGCCGGGTGGATGCGCGCGATGTAGTCGTACACGTAGGCCACCATCAGCTCGGTGGCGAGCGCGGGCGGCGCGCGCCGCGCCGTCTCGGGGTCGTCGCCACAGGCGCGCAGGTCGTCGAGGATCCACTGCTCGTGGCCGCTCTCCTCGGCGATGTAGTGCGCGATCGCGCCGCGCAGCGCGGTGCGCTCCTCGCCGAAGCGGCCGCCGCACGCCATGAGCAGCGGCACGGTGTGCCTCACGTGGTGGTAAGCCTGGCGCAGGAATGCGACGTAACGCGTGCGCGTGACGCGGCCGGCCAGGCACTCGGCGATGGCGGGCGCGGCCAGCAGCTCGGCGCGCTCCGGCGCGGTGCGGCGCTCGAGCTCCTCATGAAACGGCATCGAGTCGGTCTCCATAGGCGTGCCACAGCGCGTCGCGGCGCGCGCGGCCGTTGGCGGTGGCAAGGCCGTTCTGCGGCGTGAACGGCTCGTCGGCGCGCAGCCACGCGCCGATGCGCGCGTAGTCGGGCAGCCGCTCGTTGGCGGCGCGCACCTGCGCGTCGACCGCCTCGCGCGAGGCGCCCGGCGCCGGCACGATGAGCGCGCACAGGCGCGCGCGCGCCTCGCCGAACACCGCGGCTTGCGCGATGGCCCGGCCGGCGAGCAGCTCGGCTTCCGGCCACTCGGGCGACACGTTGCGCCCGAAAGAGGTGATCAGCACGTGCTTGCGCCGCCCTTCGATGTAGAGGTAGCCGTCCGCGTCGATGCGGCCGAGGTCTCCGGTACGGGTTTGATTGACGACAATTTCGTGCTCTTCGATGGATACGCGTGCATGCGCGAGCGGGCGGCCGGCGCTGCCCGGGCGGTCGGCGCCCGGCAGGTTGAGCGACACCACCGAGGCGCACTCGGACAGGCCGTAGCCCTCGTAGGCCGGCACGCCGAGCGCGCGGGCGCGCGCGAGGAGCGCGGGCGAGACCTTGGCGCCGCCGACCGCGGCGAGCTTGAGCGAGGCGGGCGGCGGCACGCCGCGCTCGAGCACCGCGCAGAGCGCCGCGAGCATCTGCGGCAGCAGGATCACGCTGTCGGGCCGCCAGCGCGCCAGCGCGGCGAGGCAGGCGCGCGCATCGAAGCCGGAAGAGCCGCGCATGCCGACCTCGGCGAGCGGCGGCACGCAGACCTCCATGCCGGCGCGCAGCGGCGCGTAGACGCCCGCCACGTTCTCGAGCAGCACGGCGAGCGGCAGCAGGCACAGGTGGCGGCGCAGCCCGAGCGCGGCGGTGGCCTGCGCGAGCGCGCCCGCGACCGCCGACTGCTGCGCGGCGCTGAGCGGCACGCCCTTCGGCGCGCCGGTCGTGCCCGAGGTGTAGGTGATCTTGGCGGTGCCGGGCGGAATTTCCGCGGCCTGCGCCTGCCGGCGATGGAACGGCAGGCCTTCGATGTCGCCGGCCGGCGCAAAGCCCGGCAGCGGCGCGCCGACGAGCGCGTCCATGCCGCTCGCCCCGACGGCGTGGGCGAGCTGCGCCGCGGTGAAGAACGCGGGCAGCGGCACCAGCACCACGCCGGCCTTTTGCGCGGCGAGGTCGGCAATCACCCAGGCCGGGCCGTTGTCGGCGAGCAGGCCGAGCACGCGCGGGCGCGCGGCGCGCAGCGCTTGCGCGAAGCGCTCCACGCGCGCGTCGAGCGCGCCCGGGCGCACGAGGCTCACGCGATGCAACCGGCCATCACGCTAGGCCGGTGGGCGTAGTAGCTGCCCCAGGCGGCGCCGCGGTCGGGCAGGCGCTCGCGCAGCGCGGGGGCCAGCACCAGC
>DASVFV010000209.1:0-3165 GCA_036379875.1 Burkholderiales bacterium
GAGGATCTCCATGTAGTAGCCGCCGCTTCCCGGCAGAATCTCGACCACGGTGCTGTCGCGCCGCACGCCGAAGAACTCGAGCGCTTCGGCCGGGTGGCGGGCGCCGTCGCGCGCCACGTTGCGCTCGGTGCGGTGCGGCGCCGCCAGCAGCGGGCCGAACTCGCCCTGGGGATACTGCTGGGGCAGCGGCGCGCACGCCGCGAGCGAAGCCAGCGCCGCAAGACAGGTGTGCTTCATGAAAGCCTCAGCTCCTTCAGCGCGTGCTCGCGCAGCTTGGTCTTCTGCACCTTGCCGCTCGCGGTCATGCCGATCGACTCGAAGTCGGCGACGACGCGCAGGTAGCGCGGCACGCGGAAGTTCGCCATGCGCGCCTTGCACCACTCGAGGAGTTCATTTTCAGAAGCATTGCCTTTCAGAATCACGTAGGCGGCGCCGACCTCGCCCAGCCGCTGGTCCGGCACGCCGACCACCTGCGCGGTCTGCACCGCCGGGTGCGCGAGCAGCACCTCCTCCACTTCCGCCGGCGCCACGTTCTCGCCGCCGACGCGGAACACGTCCTTCAGGCGGCCGGTCATGCGCAGCCGGCCGTCGGGCGTGAGGCTGCCGAGATCGCCGGTGCGCAGCCAGCCGTCGGCGGTGAATGCCTTGGCGGTCGCGTCCGGATTGTTCACGTAGCCGCGCATCACGCTCCAGCCTCGAACTTGAATCTCATTTTCAGGAGAAATACGAATTTCCACCCCGGGATGAGGTAATGCCAGCCCCTGCACGCGCAGCTCCTCGGGGTCGCGCCAGTCGCTCATCACCACGTTCGGCGAGGCCTCCGAAAGCCCGTACGCTGCGCAGATCGCCTTGCAGCCCATCTTGTCGATGATCGCGCGCATCGTCTCGGGGCCGGCCGCCGACCACCCGCCGCGCAGCGAGAGCTTGCGCTTCGGGAAGTCGGGATGGCCCATCAGCATCTGGAATAGCGTGTCGTTGCCCGAGATCAGCGTGCAGCGCTCGCGCTCCATCATCTCGAGCGCCGCGCCCGGCTCGAAGGTCGGCAGCGTGACGAGGCACGCGCCGGCCACAAGCGCCATCAGCGCCGAGAGCGTGGTGCCAGCGACGTGGAAGAACGGCCGGCAGTTGAAATAGCGGTCGTCGGCACGGATGCCGACCCGGCTGCCCGCCGCCCATGCGTTGCGCAGCATGTTGTCGTGCGTGAGCATCGCGCCCTTCGGGTACGCGGTGGTGCCCGACGTGAATTGGATCAGCAGCAGATCGTCGGGCGAAACCCCCACCGGACGGTATTGCCCCGGTTTGATGTCCTTCAGTTCCACTGCATTGTTAAACCCAGTCTCGCGGACCATCGAGCCGAAATCGATATTGAGGAACCGGTCGACGTAGACGAGCAGCTTGCAGCCGGACTGCTCGAGGCAGAAGGCGATCTCCGCGGTCTTGAAGCGCGTGTTCACCGGCACGGTCACCGCGCCGATCAGCGCCGCGCCGTAGAAAAGCGAGAGCCAGTGCTCGTCGTTGCCCATCAGGATGCCGACGTGGTCGCCCTTCTGGATGCCCAGCGCTTGCATCGAACCTGCGGCCCTGCGGGCCCTTTCCAGGAGGTCTTCGAACGAGAACCTTCCGTTGACCGTGACGAGCGCCTCCCCGCTGCGTTGCTCGAGCACCTGTCCGAGCGTCTGCTTCGGCCAGCTCACGTCTTCCCCATCCACTGGCCGCTCGCGAGCTGCTGCTCGATCGCCTCGAGCTCGGCTTCGAGCGCGCCTTTCGGATCGAGCTCGATGCCGCGGTCGATGGTGCGCTTGGCGAGCTTGAGCGCGAGCGGGGGTGCTTTCAGGATGGCTTCGGCAATGATTTTCCTTTGCTCCTCCAGGTCTCCTAGTCGGGAAACCAAGCCGTTGGCCAAAGCTTCCGCAGCTGTGAGCGCCCGCCCCGTGAACATCAAGTCCTTCGCGAGGCGCTTGCCGAGGATGCGCGGCAGGCGCTGCGTGGCGCCAACCGTGCCGCGCTGCGCCTCGGGGGTGCGGAACGTGGCGTCTGGCGTAGCGACGATGAAGTCGCACGCCGCCGCGATCTCGACGCCAGAGCCGATCGCCGCGCCGTGCACCAGCGCGACGCATGGCATGGGCAGCGCCTCGAGCGCGGCGTAGGCGGCGAAGGCGCGCATGCGCCGCTCGCGGATCCACTCCTCGCTCTTGCCCTTGCGCTCGTTGAGATCCGCGCCGCCGCAGAACACCGGCCCGTTGCCGCGCACGAACACCACGCGAGCTTCAGCCGACAGAATCTTCTTTGAAACATCGATCAACGCCTCGCACATCTCGAGGTTGAGCGCATTGCGCGCCTCGGGACGATCGAGCGCGATGGTGGCGACGCCATCCGCCACCGAATACTCGATGGTCATATGGCCTTTGCCGCTTTCAACGAAGAAACGTCGTCTATCCCGAGCATTTCGGACAGCACCTTCTCCGTATGCGCGCCGAGCGCGGGCGGCGCGCCGATCTCGGGGTTGTCCCAGCCGAGGAACTTGTACGGAAGCGCGAGCGCCTTGAATTCGCCCACGCCGGGATAGTCGAAGCTGCCCACCAGGCGCCGCGCGCGCACGTGCGGGTCGGAGAGGATCTCGGCCACGTCGTTGACCGGGCCGACGGGCACATCGAGCTCATCCAGGCGGGCGATCAGCTCCGCCCTTCCGAGCAACGAGATTTTTTCCGTCAAAACCCGCATCACTTCGTCGCGCCGCTCGACCCGGGTGGAATTTTCCGGGAAAGCCTCGCCCCACTCCTCCACGCCGAGCGCGCGGCACAGCGGCGCCCAGTGCTGGTCGCTCGCGGTGATGTGCGCGTACTTGCCGTCCTTGCAGCGGAAGGTGGCCGAAGGCACGCGGCCAGGGTGCTCGGTGCCGAGCCGCGGCGGGACTTCGTTCAACGCGAAGTAGCGCGCCGCTGCGAGAGTGAGCAGCGAGACCTGGCCGTCGAGCATCGAGAAGTCGACGTGGCAGCCGCGGCCGGTGCGCGTGCGCCCGTTCAGCGCGGCGAGGATCGCGATCGCGACCCACAGGCCGGACGTCAGGTCGGCGACCGGCAGGCCGGGCTTCACCGGCCCGCCGCCGCGCTCGCCGGTGAGGCTCATCAGCCCGCCCATCGCCTGGAACACCGTGTCGTAGCCCTT
>DASVFV010000210.1:0-36832 GCA_036379875.1 Burkholderiales bacterium
AACATCGTGCCGCCGACCAGCCGGAAGCGGCGCAGCCGCCTGAGCGCCGCAATCTGGAGCGGCACGCCTATGGCGAGCCCCACGAGCGCGAGGGCGAGTGCGATTACCATTGGATCCATCGAGGAGGGAGGATACCGTGCCCCTGGTGAAGGCCATCGAGTACAAAGACGCACCGCCGCGCGTGAAGGCGGTCTACGACGACATCATGAAGACGCGCGGGGTCGACTGGATCAACAACTTCTGGAAGGTGCTCGCGAACGACCCGGCGCAGCTCGCGCGCGTGTGGGAGCAGGTGAAGCAGGTCATGGCGCCCGGCGCGCTCGACCCGCTGGTGAAGGAGATGATCTACGTCGCGGTGAGCGCGACCAACGGCTGCGAGTACTGCACCTTCTCGCACACCGCCGCGGCGCGCAAGAAAGGCATGAGCGACGCCATGCTCATGGAGCTCATGGCGGTGGTGGGGCTCGCCAACCAGACCAACCGCCTCGCCAACGGCCTGCGCGTGCCGGTCGACCGCCAGTTCATTCCCTGAGCCGCACATTCTTGCCGTCGGGCGAGACGAGGTAGCGCCGCCACAGGCTGCCTTCGGCGTGCACCTCCACCGTCCAGAAGCACTTGCCGCCACGCTGCTGCGTCTCGTCCAGGCGCACCACGTATTGGGGGAGCACGCCCTTGCGCACCATCTCGCGGTGCCACTCGGCGACCTCGGGGACCATCTCCACGCGCGTGACGGCGCGGCGCAGGGGCATGTTGCCCTGGTCCGGGTAGTCGCAGGAGAAAACCGCCCCAGCGAAACCGCTCTGCGCCAGCGCGGCGAGGACAACGATAATCGCGGACCTCATGGACGCGAAGCTATCACCCGGAGCCGCGATCGTCATCCTGCTGGGCGTCGCCAGCGCGTTCGCTGCGAACCACTTGTGCGCGCGCGTCGCGTTCGACCACGGCGCGAGCGTGGGTACTGGCGTGAGCGTGCGCGCGACATTCACGGCAGTGCTTTTGTTCTTCGTCATGAGATCGCAGAAAGTGCGCATCGCCATCCCGCGCGAGCTGCGCGGCCGCACGCTGCTCGCCGGCCTGCTGATCGCCACGCAGAGCTATGCGCTCTATTCCGCGGTGGCGATCATCCCGCCCGCGCTCGCGCTGCTCGTATTCCAGACCTCGCCCATGATGTACGTGCTGCTCACCTGGGCGCTCGGCAAGGAGGCGCCGCGCTGGCGCGCGATCCCGCCCATGCTGCTCGCGCTGGTCGGCCTCGGCCTCGCGCTCAACGTGCGCGGCTCGGACAACATGGCGGCGGGAATTGCCTGGGCATTCGCCAGCGGCCTGAGCATGACGGTGGTCTATTACCTGAACGCCAACGCGCTCAAATCGCTCGACGGGCGGCTGCGCACTTTCGCCATGACCGCGGTGACCGCGGTGCTGGTCGTCGTCGGTGCGAGCGCCGCCGGGGCGCAGGCGCTGCCGCGCGAGGCGGCCGGCTGGGCGGGCCTCGCGCTGCTCTCGGTGTTCTACTGCATCGCGATGATGTCGCTCTTCTACGTGCTGCCGCGCGTGCCGACCACCAGCACCGCGGCGCTCAACTTCGAGCCCATCGCGCTGCTCGCGCTCACCTGGTTGTTCCTCGGCCACACGTTCGGCGCGACCCAGGTGCTCGGCGCGCTGATCACCGTGAGCGCGATCGCCTGGCTGGGCTTGCTCAGGAAATGACCTCGGGGCTCGAGGAGTAGAGCTTCTCCACCAGCGCGGCGCGGCGCTCGAGCACCGCGCGCTGGTTCATGTAGCCCTTGTCGGTGATCTCGTTGGCGTCGATCGAGGGCGGCTCGCTCATCACCAGCAGGCGCGTGGGCCGGGTCGAGCTCGAGCCGTCCATCTTCTTCAGCGCGCCGGAGAGCCAGGCGCGCAGCGCCTCGGGCGAAAGCTCCTTCGCGCGCGGGGCGAGGAAAACCAGCGCGCCGACCTCGTTGCGATCGTGCCCGGTGATCACCGCGTCCTGGATCAGCGGGTCGCCCGCGGCGATGAGCTGCACGCGCACCTGCCCGACGTGCACCCAGGTGCCGGTCGAGAGCTTGAAGTCCTCGGCCACGCGCCCGTCGAACACGATGCCCTGGGCCGGATCGCGCGCGTCGGCGAACTTCACCGCGTCGCCGATGCGGTAGAAGCCCTCCTCGTCGAACGCGGCTTTGGTGAGGTCCGAGCGCCGGTAATAGCCCGGCGTGACGTTCGGGCCGCGCACGCGCACCTCGAGCTTGCCGGCGGCCGGCACGAGCTTGAGCTCGCATTCCGCGACCGGCAGGCCGATCACCCCGGGGCGCTCCATCCTGAAATGCACCGAGGTGGCGAGCGGCGAGGTCTCGGTCGACCCCCACGCCGACAGCATCGCGAGATCGGGCTTGAGCTTCTTCAGCCGGTCCCACAGGTTCTGCGGCAGCGCGGCCGCGGCGTAGAACAGCACCTCGAGCTCGCGCAGGAAGTGCTCGCGCAGCCCGGCGTCCTTCTCCAGGAACGGCAGCAGCAGGTCATAGCCGCGCGGCACGTTGAAATACATCGTCGGCGAGACCTCCTTCAGATTGCGCACCGTCGTCTCGACCAGGCCGGGCACCGGCTTCCCGCCGTCCACGTACAGCGTGCCACCGTTACGCAGCACGAGATTGAAGTTGTGGTTGCCGCCGAAGGTATGGTTCCACGGCAGCCAGTCGACCACCACCGGCGGGCGCTCCTCCACGAACGGCCAGGCCTGCGCGAGCATCTGCTGGTTCGCGCACAGCATGCGCTGCGTGTTGACGACGCCTTTCGGGATTCCGGTCGAGCCCGAGGTGAAGAGGATCTTCGCCACGGTGTCGGGCGTGACCCTGGAAAATTCCCTCTCCATGGTCGAGCCGGGGTTTGCCTCCAGCAGCTCGGAGACCGGCACGGACTTCGCGCCCACGGCGGCGAGCGCCGCGGCGAACTTCTGCGGGTCGGCGGCAAACACGAGGCCGGGCTTCACCAGGTCGAAGATCAGCTTCAGCTTGCCGAAGTCCTTCGACATCAGCGAGTAGGCCGGCGAGATCGGCGCCACCGGCACGCCGACGTGCAGGGCGCCGAGCGCGAGCAGCGCGTGGTCGATGCCGTTGTCGGACAGGATCGCGACCGGGCGCTGCGGCCCGAGCCCGCGGTCGAGCAGCGCCTGGCCGATGCGGCGCACCGCGCCGTAGGTTTCCAGGTAGGTGAGCTTCTGCCACGCCCCCGACACGCCGCGCTCGGCGAGGAACACGCGCTGCGGCGCGCGGTCGGCCCACTGCACCAGCCATTCGGTGACGCAGCGCGCGTAGCGGCCGAGCTTCTGCGGCGAGCGCAGCAGCATCGTGCCGTCGGTGCGCTTTTCGAGCTCGGCCTTGGCCGGGGCGAATCTCAGGCGGGTTTCCATGGCAGGATGGAGATTCTAAAGAACGTTAAAGGGGAGAACCGTGGACGAGCAGCTGAAACTGGTGGACCAGTTGAGGAGCGCGGCGATCGAGATGGCCATCCAGTTCGGGCCGAAGCTCCTGGTGGCGGTGCTGATCCTCGTCGCCGGGGTGTTCGCCGGACGCTGGGCAGGCCGCGCGCTGGCGGGCGCAGTGGCGAAGTTCAAGCTCGAGCCGCCGGTGGTGGCGCTGATGGAGCGCGCCGCGCAGGTCGTGGTGCTCGGCCTGTTCGTGATTATGGCGCTGCAGAACCTGGGCGTGGAGCTTCTGCCGCTCATCGCCGGCCTCGGCATCGCCGGCGCGGGCGTCGCGCTCGCCATGCAGGGCGTGCTCGGCAACATGGTGGCGGGGCTGATGATCATCTTCTCGCGCCCGTTCCGCGTCGGGGACTACATCGCGATCGTGGGCGTAGAGGGCCAGGTGCTCGAGATCAAGCTGTTCAGCACCGCGCTCGGGCATGCGGACCTCTCGCGCGTGGTGGTACCGAACCGCAAAATCGTCGGCGAGATCCTGCACAACTACGGCCGCATCCGGCAGGTCTCGTTCCAGGTCGGCGTGGCGTACGACACCGACCTCGGGGCGGCACTGAAAGCGACCGAGGAGGCGCTGCGCGCCAACGCGCGCGTGCTCAAGGATCCGGCGCCGGTGATCGGCGTGGCGAAGCTCGCCGAATCGGCGGTGGTGATTCGCGCCGCACCGTGGGTGAACTGCGCCGACTTCGGACCGGCGGGGGCCGAGCTGCAGCAGGCGGTGGTAGAGGAGTTCCGGCGCCGCGGCATCGCGATCCCGGTGCCGCAGCGCGAGATCCGCATGGCGGCGAGCACCGCTTATCTCGGTAGAAAACAGGACGCCGCTTAGCGCGGCAGCTCGCGCGCGAGCCGCTCGCAGGCGGCGATGCTGCGCAGGTGCGAGTCGCGCATGCGCGTGAAGAGCTCCTGCGCGGCCGGGTCGAGGCGCGGCAGCTCGGCTTCGAAGCGCTTCACCGCCCACTTCAGCCCGCGCACCAGGAACTCGAGCTGCGCGCGCGCGCCCTTCACGGCGACCGCCTTGTCGTAGAACTTGCCGGTGGCGTGGCTGTACGCCGCGCCGTCCTTCTCGATCAGCTTGCCCATCAGCGCGCAGTTATGCGCCTCGTCGGCCTGGATGGCGCGCAGCGTCTTCCAGGCGTCGCTGTTCCTTTCAAAAGACCCCATATAGACGACGAGCGCCTTGGCCCCGGCGCGCTCGGCCTCGAGCATCTCGTTCAGGAACTCAGTGGAGCTTGACGTATTCGTACTCGACCGGAAGGTTGTTGATGCCGCGATCCGGCGGTGCAATCCAGGCCGCCATCTTGCCGGGTTCGGCGACGCGCTTCTGCAGCGAATGCACGAACGCCCGGTCGGCCGCGGTCGGGATCCATTCGCCGAGCCGCTTCTCGTATTCCTCCTTGCCGATCAGCTTGCCGTCGGGCGTCACCGGCTGGCCCATCCAGGCGCCGATCGAGCGGCGGAAGTTCGTGGCGGGCAGGGTGAGGCGGAACGCGAAGCCGGCGCGCTCGATCTGGCGGTTCCAGCGCTTCAGGCCGATCGCGCAATCCTTCAGATACGATTCGCGCATCACCTCGTTCAGCGCGTTCAGCATCGGCACCGTCTCTTTGCCCGTCGGAGTGGCCATCTCGAAGGTCGCGGAACGAAGCACATGGTCTTCGTACTGCGACTCGTCCGGACGCCCCTTGAGGCCGTTGGCGAAGTTCGCCGCCGAGTTGGACGAGATCTCCGAGCCGAACAGGTCGAGCGAGCTCGAGCACCAGAAGTTCAGGTACTTCTGCAGGGTGGGCAGGTCGACCGCTCCGGCCGCGCGCACCCTGGCCGGGTCCTCGGTGCCGAGCTCCTTCATGACCTCGAGCGTGCGCTTGACCACGCGCCCGATGCCGGTCTCGCCCACGAACATGTGGTGCGCCTCCTCGGTGAGCATGAACCGGCAGGTGCGCGACAGCGGGTCGAACGCGCTTTCGGCGAGGCTCTTCAGCTGGTACTTGCCGTCTCGGTCGGTGAAGTACGTGAAGCAGTAGAGCGAGAGCCAGTCCGAGATCGGCTCGTTGAAGGTGGTGAGGATGCGCGGCTTGTCCGCGTCGCCCGAGTGGCGCGCGAGCAGCTCCTCGGCTTCCTCGCGGCCGTCGCGGCCGAAGTAGGCGTGCAGCAGGTAGACCATGGCCCAGAGATGCCGGCCTTCCTCGACGTTGATCTGGAACAGATTCCTCAGGTCGTAGAGCGAGGGGCAGGTGTGGCCGAGCAGGCGCTGCTGCTCGACCGAGGCGGGCTCGGTGTCGCCCTGCGTGACGATGAGCCGGCGCAACGTGGAGCGGTACTCGCCCGGCACCTGCTGCCACGCGGGCTGGCCCATCTGGTCGCCGAAGCCGATCTTGCGATCGGCGACCGGGTCGGCGAGGAAGATGCCCCAGCGGTAGTCCGGCATCTTGACGCTGCCGTAGTGCGCCCAGCCTTGCGCGTCGACCGAGATCGCGGTGCGCAGGTAAACGTCCGCGGCCTGGAAGTCGCTCGGCCCCATGTTCTTCCACCAGTCGAGGAAGTGCGGCTGCCAGTGCTCGAGCGCGCGCTGCAGCGTGCGGTCGTTCACCAGGTTGACGTTGTTCGGGATCTTCTCGGAATAGTTGATGCCGCTCATTAGACTCTTTCCCAGTTGTATTTCGCTTTCGCGCCGGTGCCGTACACCTTGAGCGCGCCTTGCTCGCCCACCGCGTTCGGGCGCTGGAAGATCCAGTTCTGCCACGCCGTGAGCCTGCCGAACACGCGCGTCAGCATGGTCTCGGGGCCCGCGAAGCGCAGGCTCGCTTCCATGCCGGTGAGCGCGTCGGGCGAAAGGCTGGCGCGCTCCTCGATCGCGATGCGCACCTCGTCGTCCCAGTCGATGTCGTCGGGGGTGGCGGTGACCAGGCCGAGCTGTCTCGCATCTTCAGTAGAAAAACTCCTACCTTTTTCGAGAGCTGGTACTTCGCCGCAATAGTGGGTCTCCAGGCGCGAGCGGCCGTTGGCCATCGGGTAGGCGCCGAAGTTCATCTCCGAGAGCGCGATCTGCGGGCCGTCGTCGATGTCCAGCATGTAGCTGCGGTCGGCGGCGAGCGCGAGCTCCATCAGCGTGCCGGCGAAGCACGAGCCCTTCTCGACGATGGCGAAGATCGAGCGCGAGGAGACGTCGAGGCGCGACAGCGTGCGGCGCAGGTAGCCGATCACCTCGCGCACGAACCAGTCGCCCTGGTTCTCGCTCAGCAGCTTGTCCATCGCCAGCACCGCCTGCAGGTCGCCCTGCGACTTCAGGAGCCACAACCCGATATCGAGATGGTTGTGGCGCAGGTCGAGGATCGCGCGGTCGAGCTCGCGCGCGAGCCGCAGCGGGTACCAGTCGGCGCTTTTCTCCAGCTTGAGCGCGCCGGGCCCCTTGACGGTGAGGGTCGCGGTTCGACTCTCTTTCTCGATTTGGACTTCCACGATCCGGTTGTCCCCGAGCGGGGCGAGCGACACGCCCTGTCCGCCGGGACGGTCGGACTGCTTGGCGAGCTCGAGCGCGCGTGCTTTGACCGCCTCGGCGAACTGCTGCGGCTTCGCCACGTGGTCGACGAGGCGCCATTGCTTCGCGCGGTCGGCGCGCACGCCTTCGGCGGTGGTGCAGAACACGTCGGCGAGGTCGCGCCGCACCTTGCGCTTATCCACCAGGCGCGTCAGACCGCCGGTGCCGGGTAGAACCCCCAGCAGCGGCACTTCGGGCAGCGAGACCGTCGAGGAGCGGTCGTCGATCATCGCGATCTCGTCGCACGCGAGCGCGAGCTCGTAGCCGCCGCCCGCGGTGGTGCCGTTCAGGGCGGCGAGGAACTTGAGGCCGGAATGCGCGGAGGCATCCTCGATGCCGTTGCGCGTCTCGTTGGTGTACTTGCAGAAGTTCACCTTCCACGCGTGGCTCGAGTGGCCGAGCATGTAGATGTTCGCGCCCGAGCAGAACATGCGGCTCTTGCCGCTCGTGATCACCACGCTTTTCACCTCGGGGTGCTCGAAGCGGATGCGGTTCAGCGCGTCGGCGAGCTCGATGTCGACGCCGAGGTCGTAGCTGTTGAGCTTCAGCTTGTAGCCGGGCACGAGCGGCTTGTCTTCCGCGATGTCGAGGGTCAGCGTGGCCACCGGGCCGTCGAAGGCGAGCTTCCAGTGGTGGTAGCGGTCGGGCTGGGTATCGAAGGAAATCATGTCAGCGCATGCCTGAGTTCGGTGAGGGCCTGCTTGAGGGACTTGCCGGAGGTGTCGACCGTCGCGTTGGCGCGCGAGTAGAGGCGGTTGCGGTCGTCGAGCAGCTTCTTGATCTCATCGAGCGCGGCGGAGCGGCCCTTGAAGGGTCGCATGTCGCCCTGCGCGATGACGCGCGACATGTGCTCCTCGGGCGAGGCCTTGAGCCAGATGCAGGTGCAGCGGTCGAGCACCAGCTTGTAGGTGCCCGGATCGGTGACCAGGCTCCCGCCGGTGGCGATCACGCACTGCTGGTTCTGCGCGAGCACGCGCTCGAGCGCGCGGCGCTCGAAGCGGCGATAGGCGTCCTGGCCGTACATGGCGAACACTTCGCCGAGCTCGGCGCCGGCTTCTTTCTCCACCTCGCGATCGAGCTCGACGAACGGCACGCCGAGCCTTTCGGCGAGCTTCGCGCCGAGCGTGGACTTGCCGGCGCCGCGCAGGCCGAGCAGCGCGATCGGCTTCTCGCGCGGCGCTTCTTCGCGCACCAGGCTTTCCACCGGCACGCCCATCGCGCGCGCCACCTTGCGTAGCAGCAGCACCGAGATGTTTCCCTCGCCGGCTTCGAGCTGCGCGAGGTAGCGCTCGGACACGCCGCTCGACGCGGCGAGCGCCTTGCGCGTCATGCCGTGCTCGCTGCGCCACGCGCGCACGCGATCGCCGAGCAGGGAGAGGTAGGCGGTTTCAGTCATGCAGTATATTGCTTGACGTGCATTGTATGGGTGCACTATATTGTCTGTCAATGAAGATCACCATCCTGGTCGGCACGATGACCGGCACGGCGCAGCTTTGCGCGCAGGAGATGGAGCTCGCGCTCGACGACGGCGAGACCGAGGTGAAGACGGTCATGATGGACGGCCTCGACGGCTCGGTGTTTGCCGGCGATTCGGTTTTCCTGATCTGCACCTCCACGTACGGCCAGGGCGACGTGCCGGACAACGCGCGCGCGCTGTACCAGGACCTGAAGGCCAAGCGGCCGGACCTGTCGAACGTGCGCTACGGCGTGTTCGGGCTGGGCGACCGCACCTACGCCGAGACCTTCAACTTCGGCGGCAAGCGCTTCGACGAGATCCTGGCCGAGCTCGGCGCGCGGCGCATCGGCGAGCGCCACACCCACGACGCGTCGAGCGGCATCCTGCCGGAGGAGACCGCGCTCGAGTGGTGCCAGGAGTGGCTCGCGAAGGTCAAGGAAGCGCAAACGGCGTAAGAGCTTTCCCGACCGGCATGCGCTTTGCTCGATCGCGTTCGTGCGCGTGCTCAAATGGCTTGGCGGAGCGGTTCTTGTCCTCTTCGTCGTCATCGCGCTCTTTTTTACATTCGGCCTCAACGCCCTCAAGCGTCCGATCGCCAATGCGGTCACCAAGGCGACCGGGCGAGAGCTCCTGATCGAAGGGGACCTGAAGCCGGTCTGGAGCTGGGTGCATCCGCGCATCCGTGCCGAAGGAGTCAGCTTCGCCAACGCGGAATGGGGTCAGGCGGACTATTTACTGATCGCCGACGCGGTGGAAGCGAGCCTCAGCGTGCTGCCGCTCTTCGCCGGGCGCGTGGTGCTGCCGGAAGTGCACCTGGAAGGAGCCGAGCTTTCCCTCGAGCAGGACGCGGAGGGACGCAAGAACTGGATCCTCAAGGAGGACGAGCAGAAGGACGAGTCGCGCTTCTACGTGAAGCGGCTCACGCTCGACGAGGCGTTGCTGCGCTGGGAGGACGAGGTGCGCGAGCACAGCTTCGCGGTGGACCTGTCGACCGACGACACCGGCGTGCAGTTCACGGCGGAGGGCACGTACGGCGGCATGCCGATGAAGGCGAGCGGCCATGCCGGGCAGGTGCTGTCGATCCGCGACCCGGACACGCCCTTTCCCATCGAAGGCGAGATCCGCATCGGCGCGACTTCCGCGAAGCTCGAGGGCACGATCACCGGCATGATCGGCTTCAAGGGCATCGACCTGCGCTTCGACAAGCTGGCCGGCAAGTCGATGGACGAGCTCTACGACATCATCGGGCTCGCCTTCCCGGCCACCAGCCCGTACACCGTCAGCGGGCGCCTGTACCGCAACGACGGCACCTGGATCTTCGAGGACTTCGCCGGCAAGGTGGGCGAGAGCGACCTGGCGGGCTCGATCCGCGTCGAGACCGCCGAGGGCAAGCGCCCGTTCATGAAAGGCGAGATCACCGCGAAGACCCTCAACTTCGCCGACCTCGGCGCGCTGGTCGGCACGCAGCAATCGTCCGCCAAGCGCAGCGGCGTGCTGCCCGACATGCCGTTCGCGCCGGAGCGCTGGGAGAGCGTGGACGCCGACGTGAGCATCACCGCGGGGACCATCAAGCGCCCGGAGCAGCTGCCGATCGACCGGCTGGTCACGCACATCCGCATGCGTGACCGCGTGCTGAGCCTCGAGCCGCTCGAGTTCGGCATCGCCGGCGGCCGCCTGGCCGGCACGGTGCGCATGGACGGAAACCAGGAGCCGATGCGCGGCGACATCCGCATGCGCGTGCAGAAGCTGCAGCTCGCGCAGATGTTCCCGACCATCAAGCAGGCGCAGGGCTCGATCGGCGACCTGAACGGGCTGATCGAGCTCGCCGGCACCGGCGACTCGGTGGGCAAGCTGCTCGGCAGCTCGAACGGCAAGATCGGCGTCTACATGGACGAGGGCAAGATCAGCCGCTTCCTCATGGAGCTGGTGGCGCTCGACCTGTGGAACGCGGCGCGCGTGAAGCTGAAAGGCGACGAGCAGATCGACATCCGCTGCGCGATCGCCGATTTCGGCGTGAAGGGCGGCGTGATGAGCACCAACGCGCTGGTGTTCGATACCGCCGTGGTCAACGTGCAGGGCGGCGGCATCGTCAACCTGAAGAGCGAGGAGATGGACATCAAGCTCGAGCCCAAGCCGAAGGACGGCAGCATCGCCTCGCTGCGCAGCCCGCTCTACATCCGCGGCACCTTCGGCCAGCCCGACATCGGCCCCGACATGGGGCGCGTCACCGCGAAGGGCGCGGGCGCCATCCTGCTCGGCATCCTGAATCCGCTGCTCGCCGTGCTGCCGCTGATGGAGGAAGGCAAGGGCAAGGATTCGCCCTGCGGCCAGCTTATCGCGCAGGCCACCAAATCGACAAAGCAGGCGGCCAAGCAGCCGGCCGGAAAGCAGGCGGCTACAGCCTCATCTACTTCTTCAGGCCGATCTGCTGCATCAGGCGAGACAGCTCGCCGTCCTCCTTCGCGACCAGAGAACTGAACTCGGCGGCCGGCAGGAAGGCCGGCCGCACCGCGAGCTTCTCGGCCCGCGCGGCGAATTCTGGCGACGCCACGGTATTTCGAATCGAAGCTTCCAGCGCGGCAATGATTGCGCGCGGCGTTCCGCGCGGCACGGCGATGCCGCGCCACGCGTCGAGGGCCACGTTCACGCCCGCCTCGCGCGCGGTCGGCACGTCGGGCCAGGCCGGGTCGCGGCTCTGCGTGAGCGAGGCGAGCAGGCGGATCTGGTTCTGCTTGAGCGGGCCCGCCAGCGCGCCGGGGAACTGCACCACCACGTCGACGTGGCCGCCCAGCAGGCTCGGCACGACCTGCGCCGCCGCGAACGGCACTTCGTTCACCTCGATGCCGGCCGCGCTCGCCAGCGCGGCGAGGGAAATATGCGTATGGCTGCCGACGCCCGAATGGCCGACCGAGATCGCCTTGGGCTTCGCCTTCGCTTGCGCGATCAAGTCGTTGAGCGTGCGCCACGGCGCGTCGCTGCGCACCGCGACCACCACGGACTCGGAAAGCACGCGCGCCACGGCGTCGAAGCGCTTGTAGTCGAACTCGAGCTGGCCGGAGTGATAGGTGGTGGAGATCGAGTTCGAGTTCCACACCAGCGAATAGCCGTCGGGCTTCTGCGCGGCCACGTACTTGTAGCCGATCGCGCCGCCGGCGCCAGGCCGGTTTACCACCAGGACGCGCTGGCCCAGATGGTGCGACATGCCGTCGGCCAGCATGCGTGCGGTGATGTCGGCCGACGAGCCGGCCGGGAACAGCACCGTGATCTCGAGCGGCGCGCGCTGCGGGAACGGCGCTTCCTGAGCGTGCGCGGTCAAAGAGAAGAGCGCCAGGAACAGTAGCTTTCTCATCCGAGAACCTCCCTTACCTCGACGCGTCGGCCTTCGCGCGCGGACTTGATACCGGCCAGCAGCACGGCGAGCGAGGCGGTGCTCTTCTCGCCGTCCATTTCCGGCTCGCCCTCGCCGCGCACCGCGGCGGCGAACTCTTCCAGCTCCTCGACGATCGGGTCGTTCTTCGCGTAGCGCACGGCCTCTGAAGAGGAGCTCCCCCTCTTGAGGAACCGAAGGCCCTGGTGCAGATCGTAGTACGCGCTCGCCTCCTTGCCGTAGATGTTCATCAGGTAGTACTCGGAGGCCGACGCGTAGCTCGCGTTGAGGGTGGAAAGGGCGCCGTTCTCGTGCTCGAGCACGAGGCTCGCGACGTCCGGGTTGTCGCCCGGCAGCACGAGGCGCACGAACCGGCCGCTCACCGCCTTGACCGGCCCCATCAGGTACTCGAGGACATCGGTGTAGTGGATGCCGATCTGCAGCATCACGCCGCCCGGCATGCCCTCGGCGGTGTAGCGCCACGAGCTGAGGTCGATCTTCCCCAGGCGGTCGCGGCTGATGTTCGCTTCTGCGTTCACCAGCTTTCCAAAGCTTCCAATATTCTGTTTAACCCACCTGAACTGGCTCTCGCGCCGGCGCTGGTAGCCGAGCGCGAGCACTACCTTCGCCTCGCGGCAGGCCTCGGTGAGCGCGCGTGCGTCGGCGATGGTGTTGGCGATCGGCTTGTCGAGGAAGGTGTGCTTGCCGGCCTGCGCCGCCGCCACGGTGGTCTCGCGGTGCACCGAGTTCGGCGTGGTGTTGATGATCGCCTCGATGCTCTTGTCGCCGAGTATTTCTTCGTACGAGCGGGCCGCGCGACAGCCGTACTTGCGCGCGAACGCCTCGCGTTTCTCCGCGGAGCGGGAGAAGCAAGCGGCGATCTGCATCTTGCCCGAGCGCTTGATTGCATCGGCGAGCACGTCGGACCACCAGCCCATCCCCAGGCACGCGACCTTCATTTGATTGCGGCAACGGCCTCTTTGGCGACGCGCTCGTCGAATTCCCAGTTGCCGCCGGCGACGCCGACGCCGCCGATGCATTCGTTTCCCGCCATGATCGGGCAGCCGCCTTCCATGGCGGTCCAGCGCTCCGGCCCGGCGGCGAGCGCGAGGCCGAGCGCGTGCATCACGTCCAGGGACTGTCCGACCGCGCCGGTCGCGCCGGTGTTGCGCTTGTTGGAGGCGGCGCACACCGCCTTGGTGGTGGCGGAATGGACCGAATGGAATTTCCCGCCGTCCATGCGCTCGAGCACGATGAGGTGGCCGCCCGCGTCGACCACCGCGACGGTGATGGCGATGTTTTCCTGCTTCGCCCGACTTACCGCTGCGTCCACAATCTTGCGCGCGCCCGCGGCGGTGAGGCGTTTGGCATCGGAGATATACATCGTTATATATTAGTGCATGCCTCTTTCCCACATCGAGCACATCCTGGTCGCCTCCGACGACATCGACGCGACGCGCGACTGGTACGCGCGCGTGCTCGGCATGACGAGCGGCCCGCATCCGGACTTCGGCTTTCCTGTGCACTGGATGTACCTGGGCGGCGTCGACGTGGTGCACATCGGGCCGAGCGCGAAGATGGCCGGCGCGATCCAGAAGCAGTACCTTGGCCGCACCTCCCAGGCGAGCGGGCAGGGCACCGGCGCGATCGACCACATCGCCTTCCGCGCCACGGGCCTGAAGCAGATGATGCAACACCTGAAAAAAGAACAAATCGATTTTCGTCAGAGGCGTGCCAACGGACAGGCACTGTTCCAGCTCTTCTTCCACGATCCGAACGGCATCAAGATCGAGCTCAACTTCGACGCCGCCGAGGCCGAAGGCATCGCGCCCGAGCTGATGGCCTCCGAACTGATCAAGGCTTCTTGACGCGCCTGGCCTTCCGGCCGCTGCGGCCGAGCCTCATGGAGTGCATGGGCGAGGTGCTACGCGGCAGCTGGGGTGCGGGATGCTGGTGCATGTTCCCGCGCCTGGCCGGCGAGGCGAACGAGATCGGCAGCGCCGGCCGCCGCGCGGCGATGACCAGGCTCGCGCGACGACGGCGTGCGCCCGGGCTGCTTGCCTTCGAGGGTCGGGAGCCGGTCGGCTGGGTGGCGATCGCGCCGCGCCGCGAGTTCCGGCGCATCGAGAGATCCCGCGCCACGCCGCGCGTGGACGACGTGAACGTCTGGGTGATCCCGTGCATCACGGTGCGCCCCGATGCGCGCGGCCGCGGAATCGCGCAGGCGCTGATCCGCGCGGCGGTGACCTACGCCGGGAAGCACGGCGCGCCGGCCGTCGAAGCTTACCCTCGCGCCGGAAGCGCGCGCACCGCCGACGACAACGCGTTCTTCGGTACCGAACCGATGTTCCGCCGCGCGGGATTCCGCGTGGTGCGCAAGGCCGGCAAGGCGGCCGGCCGGCTGCCGCGCGTCACCATGCGCAGGGCGCCTCGATGAGCGCCGCGCTCGCCCTGCACCTCGCGCTGATGGCCATCGAGGCGGCGCTCGCCGCCACCGTGCTGCTCGCGCTGTTCCGGGCGCGCAACGTGATCGGCCTCGCGCCCCTCTACACCACGGTGGGCGTGTTCTATTACCTCGCGACGCTCGTCGCCGGCACCACGTTTGTGAAGGTGGCGCCGGGCATGATGATGAGCCCGGGCTCGGTGGCGCTGTTCCCGGCCACGCTGTTCGCGGTGCTGCTCGTCTACCTGCGCGAGGACGCGAACGAGGCGCGCCACATGATCTATGGCCTGCTCGCCGCCAACGTCTCGGCCGCCGCGCTCGGCCTGATCGTCAGCCACCACCTGCAGGGACCGCTCGCCTTCAATCCTCTCGGGCTGCCGGCGGAAATCTTCCTGCAGTCACCGCGCCTGTTCGTGGCCGGCGTGGTCACACTGTTCCTCGACACCATCCTGATCGTGCTGGTGTACGAGGCGCTCCGGCGCGTGCTGCGCTCGCTGTGGCTGCTGATCTTCGTCTCGCTTGCGCTGGTGCTGGCCTTCGACACGCTGCTCTTCGTGACCGGCGGCTTCGTCGAGCACCCGGCCTACCGCCAGATCCTGCTGTCGGGCTTCATCGGCAAGAGCGCGGCCGCCCTCATCTATGCGAGCGCGCTCACGCTCTTCCTGCCGCGCGGCGCCGCCGGGGTGTCGCCGGCCGCGAACGACGCGCGGCTGCGCCTCGGCGACCTGTTTCGCGTGCTGACCTACCGGCAGCGCTACGAGGAGCTGCTCGCGCAGGCGGCGCGCGACGCGCTGACCGGCCTGTACAACCGCGGCTTCTTCGACGAGGTGCTCGCCAGCCACATCAGCGCCGCGCGGCGCGGCGGCCCGCCGGTCACGGTCATGATGGTGGACGTCGACCACTTCAAGCGCATTAACGACGAGCGCGGCCACGCGGAGGGCGACCGCGCGCTGCGCGTGATCGCGCGCGCGCTTTTGCGCTCGGTGCGAGCCTCCGACATCGTGTGCCGCTACGGCGGCGAAGAGTTCTGCATCATTCTGCCCGGCACCACGATGGGGCCGGCGGCACAGCTCGCCGGGCGCATTCGCGAGGAGGTGCCCGCCGCGTGTGCGCAGGCTGGACTCGGCGACGGCACGCGCATCACCGTGACGATCGGCGTCGCCGAATGCCCGTCGGACGGCGACCAGCCCGACGGCCTGGTGCGCGCCGCCGACCTGCGGCTCTATCGGGGCAAGGGCGCGGGACGCGACCGGGTCGTCGCCGCGTGATGAGGCGCGAGGCGGCTTGCTACTTGTGGCGCGGGTCGAGCGCGTCGCGCAGGCCGTCGCCGAGCAGGTTGAAGGACAGCACGAGCAGGAAGATCGATACGCCGGGCCAGATCGCCATCCACGGCGCCTGGTCGACGTAGTTGCGCGCGGTGTTGAGCATGCTGCCCCAGCTGGGCGCCGGCGGTTGCTGGCCCAGTCCGAGGAAAGACAAGGAGGCTTCTGCAATGACGGCGGCGGCAATGGCGAGCGTCGCCTGCACGATGAGCGGCGCGACGATGTTGGGCAGGATATGGCGCAGCGCGATGCGCAGGTGCGGGTTGCCCAGCGCGCGCGCGGCCTCGACGTAATCCTCGGACTTCGCCGCGAGCACCTGCGCGCGCGTCAGGCGGATGAAGATCGGCGTGGCCGAGATGCCGATCGCGATCATGGCATTGGTGAGGCTGGGGCCGAGGAACGCGGCGAGCGCGATGGCGAGGATCAGGAACGGGCAGGCGAGCATCGCGTCGGTGATGCGCGAGATCAGCGCGTCGACCCAGCGCCCGACGTAGCCCGCCAGCATGCCGATCGGCACGCCGAGCGCGAGCGAGATCGACACCGACACCACGCCGGCGAGGATCGAGGCGCGCGCGCCCCAGATGATGCGCGACAGCACGTCGCGCCCGAGCTCGTCGGCGCCGAACCAGTGCGCCGCGCTCGGCGCCGCGCGCACCGCGCTCCAGCTGGTGCCGAGCGGGTCGTGCGGCGCCAGCCACGGGGCGAGCATTGCCATCAGCAGGAAGAAGACCACGACGGCCAGCCCGACCAGCGCGCCCGTCCGGCGCAGCAGCCTTTTCCAGACTCTGGAGCCTGGTCTCGCTTCGAGCTCCTGGAAGACCACCGCGGCCATCAGTGGCGCATGCGCGGGTTGACGACGAAGTACGCGAGGTCGGCGAGCAGGTTGAGCGTGATGTAGACCGTTGCGGTGAACAGCACCACGCCCTGCACCACGAGGTAGTCGCGGTTGAACACCGCGTCAACGATCAGCTTGCCGAAGCCGGGAATGGTGAAGACCTGCTCGGTGAGCACCGCGCCGGAGAGCAGGGTGCCGAACTCGAGCGCGCCGAGCGTGATCACCGGGACGAGCGCATTTCGCAACGCGTGCTTGAGCACCACCACGCGCTCGTCCAGCCCCTTCGCTCTTGCCGTTCTCACGTAATCGGAAGATAAGACCTGCAGCATCGCGCTTCGGGTGTGGCGCATCAGCACCGCCGCGATCGCGTTGCCGAGCACGAAGGCGGGCAGGATCATCGCCGCGAGGTTCGCCTTCAGGTCCTCGAACGGGCTCACGTACCCCGAAGCGGGCAGCCAGCCGAGCTGCACGGCGAACAGCAGGATGAGCAGGATGCCGAGCCAGAAGTTCGGCGTGGACAGGCCCCAGAGCGCGAACACGTTGGCGCCGTAGTCCCACCAGGTGTCTTTCTTTACCGCCGAGATCACGCCCGCGGTGATGCCGATGACGAGCGCGATCAGCATCGCCATGGTGGCGAGCTGGATGGTGACCGGCAGCTTCTCCAGGATGAGGTCGGTGACGGGCTTCTGGATGCGCATCGAGGCGCCGAGGTCGCCCTGCAGCACGCCGGAGGCCCAGTACCAATAGCGCACCGGCAGCGGCTCGTCGAGGTGGAGCTTCTCGCGCAGGTAGCGGATCGCTTCCGGATCGCGCTCCTCGCCGGCGAGCGCGATGGCCGGATCGCCGGGGAGGAGCTGCTGCAGCGCAAAGATCAGGACCGAGACGAAGAACAGCGTCGGGATGATCAGTGCGACCCGATGCAGCAGGAACTTCAGCATCTCAGCGCAATCCTTAGTTCATCTTCAGGCCCTGCACCCGCACCATGCCGTCCGGCACCGTGCGCAGGCCGGTGAGCTTCGCGTTGTGCGCCCACAGCCAGTTGCGGTGGAAGAGATAGATGATCGGCCGGTCCTTGGCGACCTGCTGCGCCACGCTCTCGTAGAGCTTGGCGCGCTGCGCCGGGTCGAGGGTGATGCGCGCCTTCTCGATCGCCGCGTCGGCCTCGGGCTTGCACCAGCCGGCGTTGTTGAGCGGCCCCTTGCAGGCCAGGAACACGTGCAGGTTGCCGTCCGGATCCGCGCGCCCGCTCCACGCGAGCAGGAAGGCCTCGTATTGGCCCTTGTCCGACAGGTTGAGCGCGGTGGCGAACTCGGTGGACTGGATCTTCACGTCGAAGCCCGCGTCCTTGGCCATGGCCTGGATCACCTGCGCCATGCGCTGCGTGTCGGACGCCGTCGGCGTCATCAGCGTGAAGGTCGGGTTGGTCACGCCGGCTTCCTTGAGCAGCTGCTTGGCGCGCTCGACGTTGCGCTTGGGCACCGGAACCGACTTCGCGTAGAAGCGGTTGCTCGGCGACACCCACTGGTTGCCGGCCTGCGCCTCGCCTTCCATCGCCACCCGGACCAGCGCCTCGCGGTCGAGCGAGAGCTCGAGCGCCTCGCGCACGCGCGCGTCCTTGCCGAGCGGGTTCTTCTGCGCGAAATCGCTCTTGCCGATGTTGATCGTGATGCCCTGGTAGCCGAGCTCGACGATCTTGGCGATCTTGAAGCGGCTGTCGCTGCGCAGCTGCGGGACGTCGGAAGGCGCGAGGCGCTCGACGAAGTCGAGCTGGCCGGAGCGCAGGTTGGCGAGGCGCACCGTCGCGTCGGGAATCGGCTGGTAGACGATGCGCTCGAAGTGGATCTGTCCCTTGTTCCAGTAGTTCGCGAAGCGCTCGAGCACGATGCGGTCCTGCGCGATGCGCTCGACGAAGCGGAACGGGCCCGAGCACACCGGCTTGGCGCCGAACTTGTCGCCGGCGGCCTCGGCCGCTTTGGGCGAGACCATCATGCCGGCGCGATCGGTGAGCGTGGCGAGGAGCGGAGCGAACGGCGCGGAAAGGTTGATGCGCACCGTCGAGGCGTCGAGCGCGTCGACGCTCGAGACCACGGCGAGCTCGCCGCGGCGGTTCGAGCCTTTCATGTCCTTGTGGCGCTCGAGGTTGTACTTGACCGCCCGGGCGTCCATCTTCTCCCCGTCGTGGAACGTGACGCCGTCGCGCAGCTTGATCTCGAGCGACTTGTTGTCGGCGGCCCACTTATAGGAGGTGGCGAGCTGCGGCACCACGTTCAGCTTCTCGTCCAGGTCGAAAAGCTTGTCGCACAGGCCGGCGAACACGATGCGGCCGACGAAGGTGCGCGCCATCGTGGGATCGAGGATGTCCGGGTCCTCGGCGAGGCCGATACGCAGGGTTTGCGCTTGTGACGTGCAAGCGATGAAGAACAATGCGAATAGAAGCCGTTTCATGTCGAACCTCCCGATTGGAACGCTGCCTGCAGGCGCGCAAGTCTCGCATTGACCGCGGTGGTCTGGGAAGCGGCGGCGAACGGCTCGAGCTCCTTCCAGAAATGGCACGCCACCCCTTCGGCGAGCGGCGGCTCTTCTGCGGCGCAGCGTTCGCGTGCATAGGGGCAGCGGGTGCGGAAGCGGCACCCCGAAGGCGGGTTATAGGGGCTGGGCACGTCGCCCTGTAACACCAAGCGGTCCTTCTTCAGTAAAGGATCCGGAATGGGAATCGCCGAGAGGAGGGCGCGCGTATAAGGATGCCGCGGCCGGGCGAACAGGCTCGCCTTGTCCGCAAGCTCGACGATCTTGCCGAGGTACATGACCGCGACGCGCGCGGCGATGTGCTTCACGACCGCGAGGTCGTGCGCGATGAAGAGGTAGGCGAGGCCGAGCTGGCGCTGCAGGTCCTGCAGCAGGTTGATGACCTGCGCCTGGATGGAGACGTCGAGCGCCGACACCGGCTCGTCGCAGACGATGAGGCGCGGCTCCACGGCGAGCGCGCGCGCGATGCCGATGCGCTGGCGCTGGCCGCCGGAGAACTCGTGCGGGTAGCGCGCGGCGTGCTGGGGCGAGAGGCCGACCAGGCCGAGCAGCTCGGCGACCCGCCCTTCGCGGTACAGGCCATGCAGCCGCAGTGGCTCCGCGAGCATGTCGCCCACCGTCATGCGCGGGTTGAGCGAGCCGTACGGGTCCTGGAAGATCACCTGCATCTCGCGCCGCAGGAAGCGCATTTCCTTTTCGCTGAGATCAAACAAGTTCTTGTTATCAAACCAGACCCGACCGGAGGTAGGTTCCAGCAAGCGCAGGAGCAGCTTCCCGGCGGTCGACTTGCCGCAGCCGGACTCGCCCACCAGCGCGAGCGTCTCACCCGGGTAGAGCTCGAAGCTGATGCCGTCCACCGCCTGCACCTTCTTGAAGTGCTTGACCAGGCCCTCGGCCCGGAGCAGTGGAGTCACGATTTGCCCCCCTGTGAACGGGGGAGGTGAGCGTTTTTCGCGAACGGGGGGTTGGTTTTTCGAAAACCAAACCCCCCGCTCGCCTGCGGCTCACGGCCCCCTTCACAGGGGGCCAGCCTCACAGCGGGGCGCGCCAGCATGCGGCCGAATGGTTTTTCGAAATTTCGATCAGCGGCGGGATTTCGGTCCTGCACTTCTCGACCGCGAACGGACAGCGCGGGTGAAAGCGGCAGCCGCTCGGAAACGCCGCGGCATCGGGCACGATGCCCTCGATCGCGCTCAGGCGCTTCTGCTCGAGGTGCAGGCGCGGGATCGAGCCGAGCAACCCGACCGTATAAGGATGCTGCGGCTCGGAAAAGAGCCGCTCCACCGCGCAGCGCTCGACGACCTTGCCGGCGTACATGACGGCCACCTCGTCCGCGAGCTCGGCGATCACGCCGAGGTCGTGCGTGATGAGGATGATCGCGGTGCCGAGCTCGGCGCGCAGCGCGCGCATGAGGTCGAGGATCTGCGCCTGGATCGTCACGTCGAGCGCGGTGGTCGGCTCGTCGGCGATCAGGAGCTGGGGGTTGCAGGCGAGCGCCATCGCGATCATCACGCGCTGGCGCATCCCGCCGGAGAGCTGGTGCGGATAGTCGCGCGCGCGCAGCTCCGGCGAGGGGATGCGCACTTTGCGCAGCATGTCGATCGCCTGGTCGTTTGCTTCCTTCCCGGAAATCTTCCTGTGACGCAACAGCGCCTCGGCGATCTGGTCGCCGACCGGGAACGCCGGGTTGAGCGAGGTCATCGGCTCCTGGAAGATCATCGAGACCTTGTCGCCGCGCAGGTCGCGCATGCGCCGCTCGGGCGCCCTGAGCAGGTCTTCGCCGTCGAGCAGGACTTCGCCGCTCGCGATGCGACCCGGCGGCTGGGGCACCAGCCCCATCACCGAGAGGGCGGTGACGCTCTTCCCGCAGCCCGACTCGCCGACGATGCCGAGCGTCTTGCCGCGCTCGAGCGAGAGATCGACGCCGTCGACCGCGCGCACCTCGCCGCGCTCGGAGGCGAAGTAGGTGCGCAGCGCCCTGATCTCAAGAAGGCTTCTTGTGGCGCGCAATTTCCTCCTCGATCACCGCGCGGTCGAAAATTCCCCACGGCCGCGCCTTGCTCGGGCTGCATTTCAGGTAGGGGACGAAGCGCTCGTGCGCCTTGTCGTAGAGGCGGCGCAGCTCGGCGAGCGGCTCGGCGTGGTCGTCCACGCGCAGGTTCAGGTCCGCATAGCTTTCGGTCGAATAGACGAGCAAGGCCGCGGACTGCTTGCCGCGCTTGTCGCCGCCCGCCGCCTCGCCGGCCTCCAGCGCCGCGATCAGGCGCTCGGCGAACGGCTTTTTGCTTTGTTCGAACGTCCTTGCGGTTTCGCGGATGACGTCTTCGTTCGCGAGCATGTTGCCCGCCACCGAGAAGCCATCCCCGGCGAGCGCGCCGCACCAGCCGACGCACTTGACGCCGGTGTGCTGGCCGATGCGCCCGGCGGCGTCGACGATGTGAACCTGGCGATGGTCGCGGCCTTCATCCGGCGCCGTGAGGCGCCTGACGACCTCCGGCGCGGGCAGGCCCGCGCGCAGCAGCTCAAGCCCGTGGCGGCCGTAGAACGGATTGACCAGCGCCTGCGTGGAGAGCGCGCCGACCGTGCTCTCGCCGTGCGGGCAGAGCGCGCCGACCGCGAAGAAGCGCGTCGCGATCGCGACGCCGAGCGCGCCGCTCGCATCGCGCGCTATGATCGACCAGGTCATGGGCGGCGATCATAACCTTTCAGACCAGCGAGGAATCCAATGAAGCTCTACTACCACCCGGTCTCCACCACCAGCCGGCCGGTGCTGCTGTTCATCCAGGAGAACAACCTCAAGGTCGACACGCAGGTCGTCGATCTCATGAAGGGGGAGCATGTGCAGCCGCCCTACGCGTCGATGAATCCGAGCAAGCTGGTGCCGATGCTCGAGGACGGCGACTTCCGCCTCACGGAGAGTTCCGCGATCCTCAAGTACCTCGCCGAGAAGTTCGACTCGCCGGCGTATCCGAAGGACCTGAAAGCGCGCGCGCGGGTGAACGAGCGCATGGACTGGATCAACACCCAGCTATGCCGCGACCTAGCCTACGGGCTGGTATATCCGCAGATCTTCCCGTTCCACAAGCGTCCCACCGACGAGCACCAGAAGGGCCAGCTCGCCTGGGCGAAGGAACGCGCGACGAGCTGGATGAAGATCCTCGACCAGAGCCTGATCGGCAAGCAGGCCTACATCGCGGGCGACAAGATCACCATCGCCGACTACTTCGCGTCCTCGTTCGTGAGCCTGGCGGAGTTCATCCGTGCGGATTTCGCGCCCTATCCGAACCTGAGCCGCTGGTACGAGCGGATGAAGGGCCTCAGGACCTGGAACAAGGTGCATGAGGTGTTCTACGGCTTCGCCGGCTCCATGAAGGACGCGAAGTTCGAGGTGGTCTAGCTACTCGGAGGCGATCAGCAGCGCCGCGATCCCGGCTACGCCCGCCGGCAGCGCGAAGCGCTCGAACGCGCCGGCCTGGCCGCGCGCCAGCACGGTGACCGGGATGTCGGTGCGCTCCATCACCGCGTGCGCGATGGACGGGTTCACCCAGCGCAGCCAGGCGGGATGGCGGCCGACGCCCATCATGACCTCGTCCACCTTCTCGCGCTCCGCGACCGCGGCGATGCGCTCGGCCGGGTTGCCCACCTCGGCGAAGGCCCGGAACGGGATCTTGCGCATGGAGAGCGCTTCGATGGCGCGGGCCATGGCTTCGCGGCTGCGCTCCTGGCGCATGCCGTCGCGCGCCGCCTTGTTGGTGAACTGGGCGACGTGGCGGTGGAAGCGCGGCTGCACATTGAGCACCAGGACTTCCAGCTCCACGCCGGCGCGGGCCAGCGATTCGAGATACGTGACCGGGGCGAGCGCGGCTTCGGATGCGTCGACGGGAACGAGGATTTTCATTGCAGTACCTCCTTTGCTTTGCGGGCGGCGCGCAGGCGCGGCACGCCGAGCACGCCCGCGATGACGACTATGTAGATCGCCGAGCGGATGCCCGGCCGCGCGTCGAGCCAGTCCTGGTAGAGCGGCTCGTCGACGATCATCTTGGCGGCGGTCCAGGCGAGCACCGCGCCGCCGATGTAGAGCAGGGCGGGAAAGCGCTCGAGCCAGTGCAGGATGATGGTCGAGCCCCACACCACGATCGGGATGCTGATCACCAGGCCGGCGACCACGAGCAGCACGCTGCCGTGCGCCGCACCCGCCACCGCGAGCACGTTGTCGAGGCCCATCACCGCGTCGGCGACCACGATGGTGCGCATGGCGGCCCAGAAGCTGCGCGCCGGCGCGACTTCGTGGTCGCGGCCGTTGCTGTCGTCCCCGGCCAGCAGCCGGTAGGCGATCCAGGTCAGGAGCAGGCCGCCGGCCAGCATCAAGCCGGGGATCTCCAGCAGCCAGAGCACGGCGACGGTGAGGCTCGCGCGCACCGCGACCGCGCCGAAGGTGCCCCAGATGATGGCGCGGCGCTGGTGCAGCTTCGGCAGGTTGCGCGCGGCGAGCGCGATGACGATCGCGTTGTCGCCGGCCAGCACGAGATCGATGACGATGATGGCCGCGAGCGCGGACCAGAACTCGGGGGTGAGGAAAAAGTCCATGCGCTGCAGTCTGGACGCACCGCACCGCACAAGAAAATTGACGTTCTGCGATGGGATCCATTGCGATCCGCAATGCATGGAACCCGCGATTCGCCTACAATGGAACTTCCGCAGGGGAGTAGCTTCCCGCGGGATGGCCGTCACTCCGGAGATGGATGTTCTCCCGGTCATCCCGGCAGCAGATACCAGCGCTGCAAGCCAGACCTCGGTTACCGACAAGGAGCCGAGATGTCTCGCGTGCGCATGCGTCGTCTGTTCCGCCACGGGCTGCTACCCCAGCTCCTGGTATTCGAGGCCGTCGCGCGACTGGGCAGCGTGACGCGCGCCGCGCAGGAGCTGCACCTCGCCCAGCCCACCGTTTCGCTCCAGTTGAAGAAGCTCGCCGAGGCGCTCGAGGTGCAGCTCTTCGAGCAGCGCGGGCGCAAGCTGCATCTCACCGGCGCCGGCCACGCGCTGCGCGAAAGCTGCGACGAGCTGATCCACTGCCTGCTGCGCGCCGACCAGCGCCTCGAGGCCTGGCGCAAGCCGCGCGAGCAGGTGCTCAAGCTCGCCGCGGAGCCCGAGGCGCGCAGCGTCGCCGCGCAGCTCCTCGCCGACTTCTGCTCGCGCCACCCGGGCGTGCAGGGCAGCCTGTACGTCGGCGAGCGCGCGGATCTCCTGACCCGCCTCACGCTCGGCACCGACGACGTCTATCTCTTCGCCCTCGAAGTGGAGGGCCTGCCCGAGGCGCAGCGCTGGAGCCTCGCGCATCCCAAGGGGCGGGCGATGGACCCGACGGCTGCACTATTCTTCCGGGAGGCGCTGCGCCTTGACGGCAGCGGGGCCGGCGCGAACAATCTTCCGGCCATCCAGGAGGACGGCCAATGGAGCTCCCGCGGGCCTACAACGCCGCAGTAGATCTTGTCGAGCGCAACCTCGCCGCCGGGCGCGGCGCGAAGGCCGCTTACATCGACGACCAGGGCACGACGACCTACGCGCAGCTCGCCGAGCGCGTGGACCGCGCCGCCAGCGCGCTGCGCGGCCTCGGCCTCAAGCGCGAGCAGCGCATCGCCATCGCCATGCTCGACTCGGCCGACTGGGTGGCGCTGTTCCTCGGCGCGATCAAGGCCGGCATCGTGCCGGTCGCGCTCAATACGCTGCTCACGCCGAACGACTATGAATACCAGCTGAACGACAGCCGCGCGCGCGCGCTGTTCTTCTCCGGCGCCCTGCAGAAGAGCTTCGAGGGCATCCAGGCGAAATGCCCGCATCTCAAGTACGTGGTGAGCGACGCGCAGCTCAAGGACCTGCTCGCCACCGCGGAGCCGAAGGCCGAGGCGGCGCCGACGCTGCGCGACGAGATGTGCTTCTGGCTCTACTCCTCGGGCTCGACCGGCGCGCCGAAGGGCACCGTGCACCTGCACTCGCACCTCATCGCCACCGCCGATCTCTACGCCAAGCCGGTGCTCGGCATCCGCGACTCCGACGTGGTGTTCTCCGCCGCGAAGCTGTTCTTCGCCTACGGGCTGGGCAACTCGCTCACCTTCCCGCTCGCGGTCGGCGCCACCACCGTGCTGATGGCCGAGCGGCCGACGCCGGATGCAGTCTTCAAGCGCTTGACGGAAAAGAAGCCGACCATCTTCTACGGCGTGCCGACGCTCTATGCCGCCATGCTGGCCAGTCCCGCTTTTCCCGAAAAATCAAAACTCAACCTAAGAGTCTGTACCTCGGCTGGCGAAGCACTCCCGCCGGAGATCCTGAAGCGCTTCACCGAGCGAACGGGCGCCGAGCTCCTTGACGGCATCGGCTCCACCGAGATGCTGCATATCTTCCTCTCCAACCGTCCGCGCGACGTGCGCCCCGGCACGACCGGCAAGCCGGTGCCGGGGTACGAGCTGCGCCTGGTCGACGACCAGGGCAACGTGGTCAACAAGCCGGGCGAGCTTGGCGAGCTGCAGATCAGCGGCCCGACCTCCGCGATCATGTACTGGAACCAGCGCGAGAAGACCAAGAACACCTTCCAGGGCCCGTGGACGCGCAGCGGCGACAAGTACAGCCTCGACAAGGACGGCTACTACGTCTACGGCGGCCGCTCCGACGACATGCTCAAGGTGAGCGGCATCTACGTCTCGCCCGCCGAGGTCGAAGCCGCGCTCGTCTCGCACGAGGCCGTGCTCGAGGCCGCGGTGGTCGGCGCGGAGGACGAGAGCAAGCTCACCAAGCCGAAGGCCTACGTCGTGCTCAAGCCGGGGAATACCGCGAACGAAGAGCTGAAGGCGCGGCTCCAGCAGCATGTGAAGGACAAGCTCGCGCCGTACAAATACCCGCGCTGGATCCAGTTCTTGAACGAGCTGCCCAAGACCGCCACCGGCAAGATCCAGAGGTTCAAGCTGCGGTGAGGCAGGTCAGCCGGGTCGAGCGCGTCATCCCGCAAGGCGGCAGCTCGCAGGTCGAGAACAAGCAGCTGGTCATCGGCGCCGAGGGCTGGGAGAACACCTCGCCCTTTCTTTTCCTCAGCGAGGACTGGTTCGGCAGGCCGAAGGGCTTCGAGGAGCACCCGCATCGCGGCATGCAGACGGTCACCATCGTCCTCGAGGGAGCGATCGAGCATCGCGACCACACCGGCGCGCATGGGGTCCTGAGGGCGGGCGACGTGCAGTGGATGACCGCCGGGCACGGCGTGCTCCACAGCGAGATGCCGCACGGCGAGGAGACCGCGCACACGCTGCAGCTCTGGCTCAACCTGCCGCGCAGCATGAAGATGATTCCGGCGCGGTATCAGGACCAGAGACTCAAGGACGTACCGGTTCGAGATCTTCAGGGTGGAAAAGTGCTGGTCTACGCCGGCCGCTCGGGCGAGGTCGCACATCCGCATGGCAGCGACTATCCGATGGCGCTCCTGGATATCCGGCTGGGCAAGGGTGCGAAGCTCGGCCAAGAGGTGGCGACAAAGGATCGCGGTTTCGTCTATGCGCTTGCCGGGCGGGCCACCATCGGCGGGAGGGAAGTGCGCAAGGGCGAGGTCGCGTGGTTCGAGCCGGGGCCGGCTTCCGAACTGGAAATCAACGCACTGGAAGATTTCCGGGGATTGTTCTTTGCAGGCGAGCCGATCCGCGAGCCGGCAGTGGCCTACGGACCGTTCGTGATGAACACGAGGCAGGAGATCCAGCAGGCCTTCATGGACTACCAGGCCGGGAAGCTGGTCGCGCGGGGCTAAAATTCGGGTATGGCTACCAAACCCGAAACGACGAACGAGATCAAGGTCGACCCGAAGCAGCTCTACCTCGAGGAGATCTTCACCGATCGCCGCGTGGGCACGATCCGGCGCCTCACGCCGGTCGACAAGGATGGCGGGCGCGACAAGGCGCGCGCGGTGCTCTACGTCGGCGAAACGCAGGTCCTCACGCCGGCCGGCGCACTGCCGATCGCGTTCGAGATCGGCGCCGGCTCGCTCGAGGAAGCGGCCGACAAGTTCGGCCAGCTCGCCAAGGAAGCGATCGAGCGCACCGTGAAGGAGCTGCAGGAGCTGCGCCGCCAGGCGGCCTCGTCGATCGTCGTGCCGCAGGGCCCGCTGCCGCCGATGGGCGGGCCGGGCGGCGGCAAGATCCAGATGCCCTAGCCGGCTTGGATCCGAAGCTCGCCGCCCGTGCTCGCGAATGGGTGGATGGCGCTGAAAAAGTCGTAGCTCTCACCGGCGCGGGAATTTCCACCGACTCGGGCATCCCGGATTTCCGCGGGCCGCAGGGCCTGTGGACGAAGAATCCGCTCGCCGAGAAGATGTCCAACATCCACTATTACCTCGCCGATCGCGAGGTGCGGAAGCTCTCCTGGCAGAACCGCATGAGCAGCCCGGCGTGGAGCGCGGCGCCCAATCCGGGTCACCTCGCCCTGGTGCGGCTGGAGAGAAGAAACAAGCTGCATGCGTTGATCACGCAGAACATCGACGAGCTGCACCAGCAGGCCGGCAACTCGCCGGACAAGGTGATCGAGGTGCACGGCTCCATGCGCCGCTTCATGTGCTGGGGCTGCGGCATGCGCGGGCCGATGCAGAAGGTGCTCGAGCGCGTGCGCGCGGGCGAAGAGGATCCGGAATGCCGCACCTGCGGCGGGATCCTCAAGAGCGACACGATTTCGTTCGGCCAGCAGCTGGTTCCCGAGGTGATCGACCGCGCGATGCAGGTGGCGGCCGAGGCGGACGTATTCCTCGCCGTCGGCACCACGCTGCAGGTCTACCCGGTGGCGGGCGCGGTGGACATTGCGCGCTCGGCGGGCGCGAAGCTGATCATCGTCAATGCGCAGCCCACCGCCTACGACGACGTCGCGGACGCGCTGCTGCCCGGCTCGATCAGCGAGATCCTGCCGGCAATCCTAGGAAGCGCCGCGCGTTCGTAGATGTCACGGCGGCAATGGTCGCCCCATCGAGTCCTGTTGCACTCAATGTCTTGAGGGGTTTCCAGTCGCCAAGCGCGAATGGGTAGTCCGTGCCGACGCAGATCTGCGTCGGTCCGAAGGTCTCCACGAGAAAGCGGATCGCCTTCGGCTCGAACACGAGCTCGTCGTAGTAGAAGCGCTTCGCGATCACGTCGGGCGCCTCGGCGAGCGACTCCTTCGCTTTCGGGAACATGTTCCAGGCGTGCAGCAGGCGCGGCATCAGGATCGACATCGTGCCGCCGCCATGGCTGAAGGCGATGCGAAGTTTCGGGTGCTTGGTGGCGATGCCGCCCGTGATCATCGATGCGCAGGCGAGCGCCACGTCGCCCGGGAAGCACACCGCCTGCTCGGGGAAAGCGCCGACGATGCGCTCCTGTCCGGCCGGGCGCAGCGCGTGCACGAAGATCGCCGCGCCGAGGCGCTCGGCGGCGGCGAAGAACGGCTCGAAGCGCCCGTGGCCGATCGACACGCCGTTCACGTGGCTGGCGATTTCCACTCCCGCGAACTTGAAGCTCTTCATGACATGCTCGAGCTCGCGGATCGCGGCGTCGGTGTCCTGAAGAGGAACACAGCCCAGGCCGACGAAGCGCTCCGGCGCGGCGGCGATCATTTCCGCGATCACCTCGTTCAGGTAGCGGATCATGGCCTTCGCGTCCTCCAGCGGCAGCCAGTACGACAGGAGCTCGGGCATCGGCGAGATCGCCTGGCGCGTGACCCCCATGCCGCCCATCTCCTCGACGCGCCGCGGCACGCTCCAGCTCCCGTCGCTTACCGTGCGGTAGAGCTTGCCGGAGATCATCACGTGCTTGTGGCAGGCGTCGGCCTCGGCCATCGACGGCCAGGGCACGTCCTTGGCTTTTCCGGCGTAGGGCGGGAACTTCTCGGGGACGATGTGCGTGTGGATGTCGATGACTTCGTTCATGCGCCCGATTATAGAATCGGTGCATGCGGCGGCTGCTCGCGGGTTTGCTCTTCCTCTTCGCGCTGCAAGCCCACGCCTGGCCCGACCGGCCGGTGCACATCATCGTGCCGTTCGCGCCCGGCGGCAGCGCCGACCTGCTGGGGCGGCTGGTCGCGCAGCACCTGAAAGGCAATTTCGTCGTCGAGAATCGCCCCGGCGCGGGCGGCGTGCTGGGCTCCGAATTCGTCGCCAGGGCGCAGCCCGATGGCTACACGCTCGTGATATCAGGAATCGCCTCGCACGCGATCGCGCCGGCGCTGCCGCAGGGCACGCCGTACGACCCGGTAAAGGACTTCACGCACATCGCGCTGTTCGGCGGGCCGCCGGCGGTGCTCGCGGTGAATCCTTCGCTCGAGGCGAAGGACCTGCGCGAGTTCGTCGCGCTCGCGAAGTCGAAGCCGCTTTCCTACGGCTCGCCGGGCAACGGCACGCAGGGGCAGCTGGTCGCGGAGCTCTTCAAGCGCAAGGCCGGCATCGAGCTCCAGCACATCCCGTACAAGGGCGCTTCCGGCGCGGTCACCGACCTGATCGCCGGCCACATCCCGGTGATCTCGACCACGCTCACCACCGCCGCAGCGCAGATCCGCGCCGGCCGCGCACGCGGGCTCGCGATCAGCGCGCCCATGCGCCTTGCGGACTTCCCGGATATCCCCACGTTCGCGGAGCTCGGCTACCCGGCCCTGGTCGCGACCGTTTGGTTCTCGCTCTCCGGCCCGGCCAACATCCCGGCGGACATCGTCGAGCGTCTGAACGCCGAGGTGAACCGCGCCCTCGACCTGCCGGAAGTGCGCGAGCGCTTGAAGCCGGAGGGCATCGTGCCGCAGCGCCTGACGGCGAAGGAATTCACCGGCTTCGTCGCCGACGAGGCGCAGCGCTGGGCGCCGGTGGTGCGCGCTTCGGGTGCCAAGAACGACTGAGGCCGGGTTTCCGCGCTTCAGCGACGCCGAGTATGCGCGCCGCCGAGCGGCGCTCGCGCAGGCGATGCGCAAGCACGATGTGGATCACCTGCTGATCGTCACCGACCACCGTGCCGGCAATGCGCCGCACTGGGTCACCGGCTGGCCCGGCACCGTTGAGGCCTATGTCGTGTTCAAGCCCGGCGAGCGCATGGTCATGCACGTCGAGTGGTTCAACCACTTCCCGCTCGCGACCCGCCTTGCGAAGGACTGCGAGGTGCGCTGGGGCGAGCACCGCGGCATCCAGAAGACCGTGGAAGAGCTCCGGCGTCGCGGCGCGAAGCGCATCGGGCTGATCGGTCCGCTGGTGGTGTCGAAGTACAAGGTGCTGGAAGAGCACTTCCCGGTCGTGCTCATGGACGCGGACTACGTGCGGCTGCGGCTGGTGAAGTCGGCCGAAGAGATCGAATGGATGCGGACGGGCGCGCGCCTGAGCGACGCCGGTTTTGAGAGTCTTTTGAAAAACATTGAAGCGGGAATGACCGAGCGGGAATTGGCCAACCTGGTGGAGCGAGCCTATGTCGGGCAGGGCGGCACCACCTTCATCCACTACATCGGCGTCACGGCGATGAGCGATCCGCAGCTATGCGTGCCGCCGCAGTTCCCGTCCTCGCGGAAAGTGAAGGCGGGCGACGTGGTGTTCTGCGAGCTGTCGGCCTCGTGGTGGGACTACGCCGGGCAGGTGCTGCGCTCGTTCACCGTCGGCGCCGACCCGACGCCGCTCTACCGTGATCTGCATGCGACCGCCGAGGCCGCGTTCGATGCCGTGACGACCGTGATCCGGCATGGGACCACGATGCAGGAGATCGTCGAGGCCTCGGGAGTAATCGAGGCGCGCGGCTTCACGATCTACGACGACCTTATGCACGGCTTCGGCGGCGGCTACTTCCCGCCCATCGTCGGCTCGAAGAGCCGCCCGGCCGGACCGCTGCCGCAGATCACGCTCGAGGAAAACATGACCGTGGTGGTGCAGCCGAACGTAGTCACGCCAGACCACAAGGCGGGCGTGCAGGTCGGCGAGCTGGTGCGCGTCACGAGGAGCGGCTTCGAGCGGCTGCATTCCGCTCCTCGCGGTTTCTTCCGCGCGCTTTGACAGCTACGGCGCGGGGACGATGTCTCCGTCTGCGTCGACGGTCAAGACGCCCTGGCTGATCCCTTTGAGCGATCCTTTGCGCAGCCACTCTCTGGACGCTTTGTGCAGGATCTTGTGCTGCGTCTCCCAAACCAGGAAGTGCGATGCGCAGGGAATCTCGAGCAGCACCTTGTCGTCCGATCCGACGTCCTGGTAGAGATCCCGGGCGGCGTTCAAGAGAGTGTCGTTCTTGCCGACCATGAGAAGCATTGGGATCTTGAGCGCAGGTGAAGTGCTGGCATTCCATCCCCACAGGCTGTTCGTGCGCACACGCATGACACCCTCGAGCGGACCCCAGGTGCGCCCTACGGGTTCGAAATCCATGATCCGGTTCCAGATCACATCGCGGATCTGGGGCTCGAATTGGTTTTCGCACGCGACCATGCTGTTCCATTCATCTTCGAGCAGTGGGCGGGTGCGGAGATTCATGGGGAACCCTGCTTGGGGGAGAGTCGCCGGCGGGTTGCTGGCCGAGGTTCGAGTGTAGTTCGGTGCATAAAAGATCAGCCTGTCGACCTTTTCCTGATTCTTGATCGCATAGGGACCGGCTTGGGGACCCACCCCTGACCAACCGGCAATAGTGATTCGCTCGACCCCGCGCAGCGCGCGTATGTAGTCAACGACCGCACCGATCTCATCCGCATCCGAGTTGGTGTGGGTGAGCCGGAATGGGTAGCTCGGTGCGCAAGGCGCGGATAACGGATGGGGGATGAGGAGGGGCTGCTGTATGGGATTAACGTTGCATGGATCGTCCATCTTGGGCCGCGGAGAAAAGCCGTACCCGGTGCGATCCATCGAAAAAACGTCGAACCCTGCCCGCGCCAGCGCCTCCATCCAACTGTAGTCCTTGTGATCCAGATCGAACGCAGGGACCGAAGGAACGCTGCCACCGTGGATGAACAGAACGACTTTGCCGGTCGGCGGCTCCTTGCTGAACTTCTTGGCGCTGCTGGCGCTTACCCTTTCCCACGCAAAAAGCTCGACCCGCTCGCCCAGATTCGCCGGCACACCCGAGGTATGCGGGACGGCATGCTGTATGGCCAGAATGTGCCGGCTATCAGCGTCACCATCGTCGTCGTCTTCTTCTCGATTGGCGGCCGCTGCACTGGAGAGTATAAGTATTTGAGTGGCCAACAAAAAACCGGCAGCCAGTCGAGCCACTCCCATGTGGTGCGTGTTCATTGAGCCTCCTCTTGTAGGGCGCCGCCGCCCGTGTCGCGATTGCGCCGGGCAGCGGCCGCGGCAGCAATGCAATGAAGGTGATTTCGAGGCGAAATGAAGGTGATAGGCTGGTCGGGAACCTGGCTGGTGGGGGGCTTGGCTAGTGGCTGATTCGAATCACGCGGCTGCACATCTCTTCCGCTTCGAAGCCTTCGAATTCGACCGGCGCGCGCTGGAACTGCGCAGGGCCGGGGTCAAGGTCAAGCTCGAAGGCCAGCCGCTGCGGATTCTGGGCATGCTCGTCGAGCGGCCGGGCGAACTTGTGACGCGCGAAGACCTGCGCAAGCAGCTCTGGCCGGGCAACACGATCGTCGACTTCGAGCACAGCATCAATGCCGCGATGAAACGGCTGCGCGAGGCGCTTGGCGACTCCGCCGAGACACCGCGCTTCATCGAAACTCTCCCGCGTCGCGGCTACCGGTTCAGGCCTGGGGTGACGCCGATCGAGGCGCATGCCGCTCCGTGGACGCGCCGATATGGTTGGCAAACCGCTCTCGTTGCGCTCATCGTGGCGATTGGATTACTGGCTTTTGGGCTGCGCGACCGATTCGTGCTCGGCGCTGCCAGCGTGGCCGTCGCGGTGCTGCCGTTCAAGAACCTGTCGGGTGATGCGAGCCAGGATTACTACGCAGACGGCGTGAGCGAGGCGCTGATCACCGACCTGGGGAAGATCAGTCGCCTGCAGGTCCTTTCATTCCAGTCCGTGAGTCGCTACCGGCAGACGCAGAAGCCGTTGCCGGAGATCGCGCGCGAGCTGCAGGTGGATGTCGTGCTGGAGGGCTCCGTGGTGCGCTCGGGCGATCGCGTGCGCATCACAGCCAAGCTCTTTCAGGCCGCGCCCGAGCGCCAGCTGTTCGCGGAGAGCTATGAGTTTGACGCGCGCGACGTAGTCGCCGTGCAGGCGGAGGTCGCGCGGGGCGTCGCAACCCGGGCCCGCATCCGGCTGACGCCGCATGAGCAGGAGCGCCTCGCCAGCGCTCGGCGCGTGGACCCTGAAGCCTACGAAGCGTACTTGCTTGGCCGAGCGTACTTCCTGCAGTACGGGCCCGAAACGCCGGCGAAGGCAAAGGCGTACTACGAAAAATCCATCGCCAAGGACCCGACTTTCGCGCCTGCGCATGCCAGCTTGGCCGAGCTCCTCACCGGCAGGTTGGGGTTTTTCCCGGTTGCCGCTCGTGCGCAGGCCCGACAGTTGGCGGAACGCGCGCTCGCGCTCGACGATAGTCTTGCCGAAGCGCACAGCGCTCTCGGCAGGATCGCCCACCAGGAGTGGGATTGGGAAGAGGCGGAGCGCGCCTACCGTCGGGCGATCGACGCCAATCCGAGCTACGGCGTGGCCCGGGTTTGGTACGCCACGTATCTCTTCTGCATGAAGCGTTTCGACGAGGCGGTTGAACAGGCGGAGCGCGCACAGCGCCTCGAACCCACCGCCTCGTACGTGAATACGATGGCCGGGATGGCCTACCTTCTGGCCGGTCGTGTCGACAAGGCCAGGGCCACCTGGCAACGCGTGATCGACCTCGACCCGAGGTACGCGCTCGCCAGCCGTTACATGGCGGAAAGCTACCTGAAGGAGCGGAACTACGACCAGGTGATCGCTATCCTCGAGAGAGCGCTCACCCACACGCCGAGAGAACCTCTTACGCTCGCCGCCTTGGCGCACTCCTACGCGCGCGCAGGGCGGCGAGAAGAGGCGATCAAGCTGACGCGGGACCTCCTACGAAGGGACGCGAGCGGCGCGGCGCAGCCCCCATTCGCGGCGGTCTGGGCCTATGCAGGCCTGCAGGAATACGACGCGGCCTTCGCACGGATGGAAAAAGCGGCCGCAGTACGTCACGCCCGGTTGCCCTGGTTGAGAGTCGATCCCTGGCTCGAGCCGCTGCACGGCGATCCGCGCTTCGGCGAGCTCGTGCGGCAAATGAACTTCCCATCGTAGCCGCAGAGCATCGCCGGTGTGTTGAGCGCCGGGCGCTAGCCCGGCGCGGTCCTTCGGCTTACGGCGCCGGGTTGCACTTCCCCCCGTCGCCAGGCTGGTTGCACACGTTGCTCGCGATCGCGGCGTTGACCAGCGCCACCCAGTCGTCCGGGAAGCCGGCCGGAATGTCGCCCGTGCACTTGGCGCCCATCGCGGCGGCGGCCGGGCCGGCGAGCAGGTAGCCCGCGCAAGCGGCCTTGTCCGCGGCGGCGCGCACTGCGGCGACGTAGCCGTCGTGCGTGCCGTAGCGCTCTTCGAGCGAGGGGCGCGGGTCTTTGTCGGCGAGGCGCTGCGCCTTGGTCTTCGCGAACGGCACCATGCCGCCGACGTAGTTGCACACCTGGCCGGCGTGGAAGCCGGAGGAGGTGATGTTCCAGCCGAGATAGGTGCCGAGCGGCGCGTCGCGCAGCACGGTGGGCACGCCGCCGAGCTCGTTTCCGTCCGCGTCCACCTTGGGCACCATGACCTTGACCACCGACTTGATCGGCGGCGGCACGTTGGTCGGCACGCCACTCGCGTTGAAATGGTCGTAGTCCGGGCCCCAGTCGTAGTCGAGGATCGGGAACGCGAAGTTCTCAGGCAGGAAGATCGAATCCGGGATGCCCGGAACGTTGCTCGGGAAGCCCATCGCCGCCTTGTTCGCCTCCACCAGCGTGCGCTCGCCTTTGGCGCCGCCCATGAGCGGCCACTTGCTCGGCGGCGGCGGCGTGCCTTTCATCACCCAGTCGCGCAGCGCGACGCGCATGCGGTTGACGAGCGCGGTCGCCGGCACCGGGTTGGCGCGCAGCGTTCCGGTGCCCCACGCGTTGCCCGGGCAATTCGCGCCGGTAGCGGGCGGGTTTTCGTTGAAGGTCCCGTTGCCGCCGCCGTGCGTGGAGCTCGGCAGGTAGTAGCGGCGCACGTTGGCCGGCACCGGGATGTCGTTCTTGGGATCGGTACCGACCCAGGACGGCGTCATCTTGAGCGCGAACACCTCCGCGCCGCCGAAGGTCTCGATGATCTTCGGGCAGGTGCCGGTGCGGCTGCAGCGGTCGAGGATGCCGCCCGGGTGCACGTCGCGCACGCGGTCCGGGAAGCTGTGCCACCACTGCGGCCCTTCGCTGCCCATCTGGTAGAGCTCGAGCACGCCGTCGGGCATGCCCCAGCGCGAGTTGTTCGCCACGCGCCGGCCGGCGATCAGCGGCCAGGCGCCTTCGTGCACGATGCGCCCCGACTCATCCTCGTTCATGCCGAGGAAGATCAGGTGGCGCGTGAAGTTGCCCGACTGCGACGAGCCGCGGATGATCGACCAGTTGATCTTGCCGGCGAGCGAGGCGAGGTCGGGGCCGAGCTCCTGCGCCGAGGCATAGCGGAAGAACGAGCCGAGGTCGCGGAACGCGGCGGTGCCCGCGCCGAGCACGTAGGGATCCTTCACGTCGTACTCGAGCTGGTAAAGCAGCTTCGGGTCGAAGCCCGGACTCTTCATGCAGATGCGCACCGGCAGCACGGTCACGGGGTCCGGCGAGTCGAACGTGCCGCCGCCGCAGAACTTCCAGTCGCTGTTCGGGATTTCGGGCCCCGCGACGATGTGGCCGTTCACCGTCTCGCTCACGTGCGTCTTCATCCTGGCGCTACTGTTGTCCATCCAGTCGACCGGGAAGTACGGGATCGGGTTGCCCATCACGTTGAGCGGCTGCGCCGCGGTGCCGCTGCGGTTCACGATGCGGCCGAGGATCCTGCCGGTGACGCCGGTCAGCACCGGCGTTTTCACCCATTCGTTGTTGCTCGGCGTCACCGGGGTCGGCGATGAGGCATTCGCGGGTACCGCGGTGGCATTGGCGCCCGCGTTGTCGCCCTGCCAGCCGCTGCTCAGGCCGATGTCGCCCTGCGCGCGCAGGTCCGACGTGATGGTGATGCGGCCGCCGCGGTTGGGCACGTCGTGCCACATGAGCCCGCTGGCGCGCGACATGTCGACGGGCTTCACGATGAAGAACGACGCGACGTACTCGACCATGCCGTTCGCGTTGCGCGGCGCGAGCTGGATGTCGGTGATGAGCGCGTTGTGCCGATGCATCGGATCGAGCTCGCCGAAGGCCCGTCCTGTGACGGTCTCGTAGGTGGCGTCGCCGGCGAGCGCCTGCACACGGTCGATGACGATCTTCGTGACGCGCGCGTCGGCCGGCGGCGCGCAGACCGAGAATGCCGCCGCGAGCGCGGCGGCGGGCAGACTGCGACGGAGCATGTTTCGTTCTCCCTATTTGAAGTGGTTGCTGCGGCCCGCGCGCGTCATCTCGCAGTGCGGGAAGGTCTCGGCGGTCGGGACCGGATCGGTGGCCGCCGGCACGCCGCGCGCCAGGCCGTGGGTGACCATGCGGTTGAGCTCGACCTGCGCGTCCTCGCAGAGGAGCAACCGGTCGGCCACCATTTCGTCGATCGCTTTCACCGCCTTGCCGTAGTAGTCCGCGAAGCTCGCGTAGCGCGCGGCGACCGACACGCGGGGATCGCCGGCCGCGACGCGCTCGGCTTCGGTGCGCGGGAACGGGATGTACTGCCCGGAGGCCTCGCAGCCGTCGTTGGCCCACACGCCCGAGCGCAGCGCCCAGCCGGTATAAGTCGCAAGCGGAACGGTGAGGTCGGGCAGCCGCACCCCGGCGA
>DASVFV010000211.1:0-16170 GCA_036379875.1 Burkholderiales bacterium
CCGGTAGCTGACCACTGCGTGCTTCGGGCCTTCTCCTTCCACTGTCGCGGTGGCGAGGACGTCCGACACCAATTGCGACTTGCCGAGCGCCCTTTTCCGCGCGATGGCAAGCGCCCGCGTCAGCAGCTGTTCGTACCTCGATCTGTCCGCGGCCTTCACAGGGCTCCGAACACCTTGCGCAGGATGGCGCTGCCGGTGCCGACCGGGTCCTGGCGGATCTTCTTCTCTTCCTCGGCGAGCATGAAGTAGAGGCCGTCGAGCGCCTTCAGGGTCACGTACTCGTCGAGGTCGGCGTGCTCGGTCCTGATCAGGCCGAGCGCGGCAGCGGGGCGCGCGAAGTCGCGGTAGCGCTGGGCGACGCCCACCTTGTCGGTGGCGCCCTTCACGATCGGCAGGAAGCGGTCGTGCAGCGCCTGGTTGCTGGTGCGGCGGAAGTAGTCGGTCGCCGCGGTGTCGCCGCCGGCGAGCACCGCCTTGGCGTCCTTGACGCTCATCTTCTTCACCGAGTCGACGAGCAGCTTGCGCGCCTCGGGCACCGCGGCCTCGGCGGCGCGGTTCATCGCCACGACCAGCTCGTCGACTTCCTGCGAGTAGCCCATGCGCCGCGCGAGCCGCTCGGTGCGCTCGAGCGATTCGGGGAGCGGGATCTTCACCTGCGGGTTGCCGAGGAACCCGTCGGTGCGCCCGAGATTCGCCACCGCTGCCTGGGTCCCCCTCTCGAGCGCGGTGCGTAGCCCGGCAAGCGCATCCCGCTGCGTAATACGGTCCAGTTGGGCTAGGGCCGCCGCGGAAGCGGTCATCAGCAGCGCTGCGAGAATCGCCGTTCTCATGAAGACCAAGATTATCGTCGGCCTGGCTGCGCTCGCCGTGGCAGCCGTCACGCTCTCCGCCATCGCCGCCATCTCGGCGCTCACGCTCATCAAGCCGGCGCCCGAAGTGCGCTTCAGCCCGCTCTCCGGCGACGCGTTCTCGACCTCCGAGCTGCGCGGCAAGGTAGTGCTGGTCAACTTCTGGGCCACCTACTGCGCCGAGTGCATCCAGGAAATGCCGAAGCTCGTCGACACCTACAGGAAGTACGCGCCGCGCGGCTACGAGACGGTGGCGGTCGCGGTGCGGCACGACAACCCGGGCCGCGTCGCGCAGTTCGTGGCCAAGAACCAGCTGCCGTTCAAGGTGGCGCTCGACAGCTCCGGCGAATTGGCGAAGGAGTTCGGCAACGTGCGCGTCACGCCGATGAGCTTCCTCATCGACAAGCAGGGACGCGTGCTGAAGCGCTTCGTCGGCGAGCCGAACTGGGCGCAGTTCCACGAGCTCGTGGAACGCGCCCTCGCCGCCTCCTAGATCCCCGCTTCGTGCGCCTGCCGGTCGGCGTGGTACGAAGACCGTACCAAGGCGCCGACTGCGGCGTGGCGGAAGCCCATGGCCTGGGCTTGCTTTTCGAATAACGCAAAAACGGCCGGCTCGACGTAGCGCTCCACCGGCAGGTGATGCGGCGAAGGCTGCAGGTACTGGCCGATCGTCAGCATGTCGACGTCGTGCGCGCGCAGGTCGCGCATCACCGCGAGGATCTCCTCGTCGGTCTCGCCGAGGCCGACCATCAGGCCCGACTTGGTCGGTACCTCGGCATGTCTTTTCTTGAACTGCTGGAGAAGAGAGAGCGAATGCCGGTAGTCGCCGCCCGGACGCGCCTTGCGGTAGAGGCGCGGCACGGTCTCCAGGTTGTGGTTCATCACGTCGGGCGGCGCGGCGTCGAGCACCTCGAGCGCGCGCTCCAGGCGCCCGCGGAAGTCGGGTACCAGGACCTCGATGGTGGTGTGCGGCGCCGCTTTTCTCGTTTCCTGGATACAAGCCACGAAATGCGCGGCACCGCCGTCGCGCAGGTCGTCGCGATCGACGCTCGTGATGACCACGTACTTCAAACCCAGCAACGCGATGGTTTCGGCGAGGTGGCGCGGCTCCTCGGCGTCGGGCGCGAGCGGCCGGCCGTGCGCCACGTCGCAAAACGGGCAGCGCCGCGTGCAGATGTCGCCGAGGATCATGAAGGTCGCGGTGCCCTTGCCGAAGCACTCGGCGATGTTCGGGCAGCTCGCCTCCTCGCACACGGTATGGAGCTTCTGGCTGCGCAGGATGCCCTTGATGTCGTAGAAGCGCGAGTTCGGGCTGGCGGCGCGCACGCGGATCCACGCCGGCTTGGGCAACGCAGGGCGCGGCACGATGCGAATCGTCTTGCGCGCGCCCTTCTCCTTTATGCCGGCTTCACGCATCGAGGTTCTTCAGGATCGATTCGGCGAGCGCGTGCGGCGTCACGGTGAGACCGAGATCCCGGGTCTGGGTGACGCGCAAGCCGGGGTAGCCGCATGGATCGATGGCAGCGAACGGGGCAAGGTCCATGTCCACGTTGAGGGCGAGGCCGTGGTACGCGCGGCCGCGCACCACACGGATGCCGAGCGCGGCGACCTTCGCGCCCTCGACGTAGACGCCGGGCGCGCCCGGCTTGCGCTCGGCGCGCGGGCCGATCAGGTCGATCACCGCCTGCTCGAGCAGGCAGACGAACTGCTTCACCTTGATGCCGCGGCGCGCGAGATCGAACAGCGTATAGGCCACGATCTGGCCGGGGCCGTGGTAGGTGATGTCGCCGCCGCGATCGGTTTTCACTATCTGAATACCGTTCGGCACGACGGGAACGGCAGCCCCCTGCCCGACCGTGTAGACCGGCGGGTGCTCGAGCAGCCAGAGCTCGTCGGGGCTCGCCTCGCCGCGCGCCCTGGTGAATGCGCGCATCGCTTCCCAGCTCGGCGCGTAGTCGACCCGGCCGAGCTTCTTGACGACGATGTCGTCGACGATAGTCACAGCACCATCACCACGTCGGGATGGTCGCACAGCTCTTGATAGAGGGCATCGAGCTGCTGGCGCGAGGTGGCGCGCACCACGCAGGTCACGCTCAGGTACTTGCCCTGGCGGCTGGGGCGCATCTCCACGGTGGCGGCGTCGAAATCGGGCGCGTGCTTGCGCACGATGCCGGTCACCGACTGGACGAAGCGCGGTTGCTTGCGGCCCATCACCTTGATCGGAAAATCGCAGGGAAAGGCTAGCGGCGAGCCATCGGCGACGACCGGCACGGGCAAACTCCTAGGCGCGCATCGCTTCCGTCGTGGCCTCGCGCTTGCCCGCGCGCATCACCTTCTGCTTGAACTCCTGGTAGAGCTGGTACATGCGCCGGAACACCGGCCCGGGGCGGCCATCGCCGACGCGCTTGCCGTCGAGCTCGACGATCGCCAGCACTTCCTTGGACGACGAGGTGACCCACACCTCGTCGGCGCTGCGCACTTCGGCCTCCGCCACGTCCCTGAACTCGAGCGGCAGGTTGTTCGCGCGCGCCAGCTCGGCGATCACGTCGTAAGTGATGCCGGGCAGGATGAGGTTCGACTTGGGCGGCGACAGGATCACGCCGTTCCGGACGATGAACACGTTCGAGGCGGAAGCCTCGGTGAGCTTGCCGTTGCGGAACAGGATGGTCTCGGCGGCGCCCGCTTCGGCGGAGAGCTGGCGCAGCAGCACGTTGCCGATCAGCGAGATCGACTTGATGTCGCAGCGCAGCCAGCGGTTGTCCGGGGCGCTCACGGCCGCGGAGCCTTTCTCCACCTGCGCGGCCGGCGGATTCACCAGCGGGTTCGCCATCATGAACACGGTGGGCTCGCCGCTCTTCGGGAACGCGTGGTCGCGCTTCGCGACGCCGCGCGTGACCTGGAAGTACACCCCCTGGTCGTCGAAGGGCTGCGCGTCGACCAGCTTGTAGATATGCGAGCGCCACTCGGCGCGCGAGTACGGGTTGCGGATGCGCGTCTCGCCGAGGCTGCGCTCGAGGCGCACCAGGTGCTCGTCGAGCCGGAACGGCACGCGCGAGTACACCGGCACCAGCTCGTAGACGCCGTCGCCGAAGATGAAGCCCCGGTCGAGCACGGAGACCTGCGCCTCGCCCGCGGGCAGCAGCTTGCCGTTCAGGAAAACCATGTTCATTTCAGCCATAGGCGCAGTGTATCCCAGGTGCGCCGGAACACGCCCGCCACGGCGACCGGCTCGAGCGTGACGAGCGGATAGTCGCCGTAGGGCTTGCCGTCGTACGACACGCGCACCACGCCGACGCGCTGGCCCTTGCCGAGCGGCGCGACCAGGGGCTGTTCAGAAACCAGCTCGGCCTTCAGCCGGTCGGCATCGCCGCGCGGCACGGTGACGAAGAGATCCTGCCCCACGCCCACCGGCACCTTGCGCGCCGCGCCCTTCCACACCTCGAGCTCGCGCACCGGGGTGCCGGCGTCGTAGAGCTTCACGCCGTCGAAGAACTGGTAGCCCCAGTTGAGCAGCTTCAACGACTCCTGCGCGCTCGCCGCCTCCGAAGTGGAGCCGAGCAGCACCGACAGCAGCCGCCGTCCGCCGCGCCGCGAGGACGCGACCAGGCAGTAGCCCGCGGCCTCGGTGTGGCCGGTCTTCATGCCGTCGACGCTGGGATCGATCCACAACAGGCGGTTGCGGTTGGGCTGCGCGACGTTGTTGTAGCGGTACTCCTTCTGCGCGTAGTACTGCGCGTACTCGCTCGGGAAATCGCGGATCAGCGCGGCGGCGAGGAGGTACAGATCCTGCGCGGTGCTGTAGTGCTGCGCGTCGGGAAGCCCGGTGGCGTTCATGAACCTGCTGTTCTTCATGCCCAGGCGCGCGGCTTCGCGGTTCATGAGCTGCGCGAACGCCTCTTCGCTGCCCGCCAGCGCCTCGGCGAGCGCGATGCTCGCGTCGTTGCCCGACTGCACCACCATGCCGCGGATCAGCTCGTCGACCGTGACCGGCTTGCGCGGCTCGACGAACATGCGCGAGCCGGGCGCCTTAAAGGCGCGCTGCGACACGCTCGCCTGCTGGTCGAGCGCGAGCTTGCGCTCGCGCAGCGCGGCGAACACCACGTAGGCGGTCATCAGCTTGGTGAGCGAGGCCGGCTCGAAGCGCTCCTCGGCGCGTTGCGCCGCGATCACCTGCCCGCTCGAGAGGTCGCCGAGCATCCATGCCTTGCCGACCACCGACGGCGGCTTGGGCGGCGCCGCCAGCACCACGAGCGGGAAAAGCACAACGAGAAAACCCAGCGACCTTCTCATGCCTCGCCTTACTGGACGATCGCTTCGACCTCGACGCGCGCCTGCCCGGCCTGGATGAAGCCGAGCTTGTACGCCGCGACGTACGACAGGTCGATGACGCGGTCCGACTTGAACGGCCCGCGGTCGTTGACGCGCACCACCACGCTCCTGCCGTTCGCCAGGTTGGTGACGCGCACGTAGCTCGGGATCGGCAGCGTCGCATGTGCCGCGGTCATCGCGTACATGTCGTAGGTCTCGCCGCTCGAGGTCTTCTGCCCGTGGTAGCGCTTGCCGTACCAGCTCGCGAGGCCGCTCTGGCGGAACGGCTGCACCGAGGTGAGCGGCACGTAGCGCTTGCCGAGCGCCTCGTAGGGCCGGTTGGCGAACTTGTGCAGCGGCTCGCGGCGCGGCACGGCATCGGCGACGCGCTCCAAGTTGGCGGGCGGCCGCTCGTGCGGACCGTCGTCCTTGTAATAGCCGCCCGGGCGGGTCGAGCTGCAGCCGCCCAATGCCAGAAAAACGAGCAGGAAAAGAATTCTCGTCATGACTCGTAGACCACGTTGCCGTCGACGATCGTGCAACGCACCCGTCCCGCGAGCTCGTAGCCGAGGAACGGCGTGTTCTTGCCCTGGCTCTTGAGCGTCTCGGGCGAGATGCGCACCGGCGCCGCCGGGTCGAAGATCACCACGTCGCCCGGCGCGCCGGGCCGCAGGCTGCCCGAGGCGACGCCGAGGATGCGCGCCGGCTCGGAGCTGATGCGCGCGAGCGTCTGCGCGAGGCCGAGGCGCTGCGCCTGCCCCCACTTGAGCGCGAGCGGCAGGAGAAGCTCCAGCCCCGTCGCGCCCGGCTCGGCCTGCGCGAACGGCAGGTGCTTGCCGTCCTCGTCCACCGGCGTGTGGTCCGAGCACAGGCAGTCGAGCGTGCCCTCGGCGAGGCCGCGCGCCAGCGCGTCGCGGTCGCGCTGGCTGCGCAGCGGCGGCTCGAGGCGGCAATGCGAGTCGAAGTAGCCGAGGTCCATGTCGCAGAGATGCACATGATGGATCGCGACGTCGCAGGTTACGGGCAGGCCCTCCTGCTTCGCCCGGCGCATGAGCTCCACCGCGCCGGCGGTGGAAAGCCGGCACACGTGCACCCTCGCGCCGGTGGCGCGCACCAGCTCGAGCAGCCCGGCGAGCGCGATGGTCTCGGCGAACGGCGGGATGCCGGGCAGGCCGAGGCGCGTGGCGATCTCGCCGTCGTGCGACACCCCACCCTTGGCGAGCCAGGCGTCCTCGGCGCGCAGCCAGACCGGGTAGCCGAACGTGGCGGCGTACTGCAGCGCGCGCCACAGCACCTGCGTATCGGCGAGCGGCGCGTTCGCCTGCGAGAACGCCACGCAGCCCGCGTCGGTGAGCTGCCCCATCTCGGTGAGCGCCTGGCCCTCGAGCTTCACGGTGAGCGCGCCGAGCGGATAGACGCGCGCGCGCGACAGCGCCTTGGCGCGCCGGCGCAGCATGTCGACCAGCCCCGGCTCGTCGAGCGGCGGATCGGTGTCCGGCGGGCAGGCGAGGCTCGTCACGCCGCCGGCGAGCGCCGCGTCCAGCTCCGATTCGAGCGTCGCCTTGTACTCGTAGCCGGGCTCGCGCAGGCGCGCCGACAGGTCGATGAAGCCCGGCGCGACCACCAGGCCTTTCGCGTCGATTACGCGATCCGCTTTTCCACCGTCCGAAATCTTTCCGTCCGCAATGAAGACATCGCCGCTACCGTCCTTGCCGCTGGCCGGGTCGACAACGCGACCGTTCCTGATCTGAATTCGCATCAGTTGCCCGCCACGATGCTCATGACGGCCATGCGCACCGCGATGCCGAAGGTGACCTGCGGCAGGATCACCGAGTGCGGGCCGTCGGCCACGGTGGAGTCGATCTCCACGCCGCGGTTCATCGGCCCCGGATGCATGACGATCGCCTCGCGGCGCGCGAGCGAGAGCTTGTCCGCGGTCAGGCCGTAGTGCTTGAAGTACTCCTGCGCCGAGGGCAGCAGCGCACCGCGCATGCGCTCGTTCTGCAGGCGCAGCATCACCACCACGTCGGCGTCCTTCAGGCCGGCGCGCATGTCGTGGAACACGCGCACGCCGAGCGCCTCGACGCCGGTCGGCAGCAGGGTCTGCGGGCCGATCACCCGCACCTCCGGCACGCCGAGCGTGGTGAGGCCGTGGATCAGCGAGCGCGCCACGCGCGAATGCAGGATGTCGCCGACGATCGCGACCGTGAGCGCGGTGAAGTCCTTCTTGTAGTGGCGGATGGTGAAGAGGTCGAGCAGCCCCTGCGTGGGGTGGGCGTGGCGCCCGTCGCCGGCGTTGATCACGTGCTCGTGCGGCTTCACGTGGCGCGCGATCAGGAACGGCGCGCCCGAGGACTCGTGGCGCACGATGAAGATGTCGGCGTGCATGGCCGACAGGTTGGCCACCGTGTCGAGCAGCGACTCGCCCTTGGTCGCCGACGAGACCGTGATGTTCAGGTTGATCACGTCGGCCGACAGGCGCTTGGCGGCGATCTCGAACGTGGTGCGGGTGCGCGTGGAGGGCTCGAAGAACAGGTTGAACACGCTCTTGCCGCGCAGGATCGGCACCTTCTTCACCTCGCGCTCGGTCACGCCGACGAACGATTCAGCGGTGTCGAGGATCTGCAGCAGGATCTCGCGCGGCAGCCCTTCGATGGAAAGCAGGTGCTGCAGCTCGCCTTTTTCGTTGAGCTGCGGGTTACGCTGCACGTTCGGGCTCCAGCGCGAGCGCAAGCCTTCCGGAGTCTTCCTTCTTGAGCGTCAGGCGCATGCCGGCGGGCACCTCGACCTTGGCGCCGACGTGTTGCGCGCAGATCGGCAGCTGTCGCCCGCCGCGGTCGACCAGCACCACCAGCCCGATGCTCTGCGGCCGGCCGTAGTCGAAGATCTCGTTCATCGCCGCGCGCACCGTGCGGCCGCTATAGAGCACGTCGTCGACCAGCAGCAGCTCGGCGCCGTTCACGTCGAACGGGATCTTGGTGCGCTTGGGGTCGTGCTTGAGGCCGCGCGCCGCATAGTCGTCGCGGTAGAACGCGATGTCCATCAGGCCGAGCGGGGTTTTCATGCCGAGCATCCCGTGCAGCCGCTCGGCAAGCCACGCGCCGCCGGTGTACAGGCCGACCATCGCGCTCTTCGGCCCGAGGCGGGGCTTGAGCTCGGCGACGAGCTGTTCGCAGAGTCTTTCCGCGTCAGGCAGCTTCGTCAAAGTATTGCTCCAGGATGAGCTGCGCGGCGACGGAGTCCACGGCCTTCTTCTTCACGCCGCGCAAGCGATGCTCGGCTTCGACCGAGGTGTACCGCTCGTCGACGCGCGCCACCGGCAGCTTGAAGCGGCGTTCCAGGCGCCGCGCGAAGTCTTCTGCCTGGCGCGTCATCTTGTGCGGCTCGCCTTGCGCGGAAGTGGGCCGGCCGACCACCAGGCTGGTCGGTTTCCACTCCTGGACGAGCTTCTGAATCTGAAAGAAATCGGATACCGCGGGCAGCGGGTGCGCGGTACCGAGCTCGCTCTCCCCCACCGCAACGCCAATACGTCTGAGGCCGAAGTCGAAGGCGAGGACGGTGCCTCGCTCAGGCATGTCCCGCCGCGTCCTGCAGCCGCGCGTAGTCGAGGCCGAGGAGTTCCATCGCCGCCGGCAGGCGCTCCTCCGCCGGCGTTTCGAAGATGATGGCGTCGCGCGCCTCCACGGTGAGCCAGGCGTTCTGCGACAGCTCGTGCTCGAGCTGGCCGGGCGACCAGCCGGCGTAGCCGAGCGTGACCAGCATGCGCGGCGGCCCTTCGCCGCGTCCCACCGCCTCGAGGATGTCTTTCGAGGTTGTTAGGCCGATCACGTCGCGCACGCGCAGCGTGGACTGCCAGTTGCCGGTGGGCGCGTGCAGCACGAAGCCGCGATCGGTCTGCACCGGGCCGCCGAAGTACACCGGCGCGTCCCTGCGCCCGCGGTCGCCGAGCTTGAGCGCGAGGCGCTCGAACAGCGCCTGCAGCGTCATGTCGATCGGGCGGTTCACCACCAGGCCGAGCGCGCCCTGGTCGTTGTGCTCGCAGATATAGGTGAGCGTCTTGGAAAAGTACGGATCGGCCATGTTGGGCATGGCGATCAGGAAGTGGTGCGTGAGATCGACCGTGGACATGCGCGAGGATCGCCCACCTCGTATTTTACTGGGAAGTGGCGGCGCCCGCCCGCTAGATCTCCACCATCTCGAAGTCTTCCTTGCGCGCGCCGCATTCGGGGCAAGTCCAGTTCATCGGCACGTCCTCCCAGCGCGTGCCCGCCGCGATGCCCTCGTCGGGCAGGCCCGCCGCCTCGTCGTAGACGAAGCCGCAGATCAGGCACATCCAGGTCTTGTACTGCACTTGGCTATCGGTGCTCATAGAATGGGTCGATATTAGCGCATGCCACCGCTCGTCCTGACCTTCGCAGCCTCCGATCCCACCGGCGGCGCCGGCCTGCAGGCGGATCTGCTCACGCTCGCCGCGCTCGGCTGCTATCCGCTCTCGGTGCTGACCGGCGTGACGGTGCAGGACACGCGCGGCGTCGAGCATCTGGAAGCGCTCGCCGCGCCGCTGGTGAAGCGCCAGGCCGAGCGCGTGCTCGCCGAATCGCAGGTGAATGCGTTCAAATGCGGCGTGCTGGCCTCCGCGCAAAACGTGCGCGTGGTGGCCGACATCGTCGCGCAGCACGCGCGCGTGCCGCTGGTGCTCGATCCGGTGCTCGCCTCGGGGCGCGGCGATACGCTAGCGGATGATTCCGTTTTGAAAGCCTTGGACGTCCTGATCGCGCGCGCCACGGTGGCAACCCCGAACACGCTCGAAGCGAAACGCCTCGGCGGCGTGCAGCGCATGCTCGAGCTCGGCTGCCGCTATGTATTGCTCACCGGCACGCACGAGGAAACGCCCGAGGTGGCGAACCAGCTCTATTCGCGCGAAGGCCTGGTGCGCGAGGACAAATGGCGTCGCCTGCCCGGCAGCTATCACGGCTCGGGCTGCACGCTCGCCTCGGCGCTCGCCGCCGGGCTGGCGAAAGGCCGTGCAGTGCCCGAAGCGGCGCGCGAGGCGCAGGAATTCACCTGGCGCTCGCTCGCCGCGGGCTTGCGCACCGGCGCCGGCCAGCGGGTGCCCGAGCGCTTCCATGGGGCGAAGTAATGCGCGGCCTCTACGCCATCACGCCCGACATCGCGGACACTGCCGAGCTCGCGCGTCGGGTCGAGCTCGCGCTGAAAGCCGGCATTGCGCTCCTGCAATACCGCAACAAGGCGATCTCCAAGGACAAGCGCCTGCTGCAGGCGAAGGAGCTCGCGCCGCTTGCGCGCGGCTACGGCGTGCCGTTCATCGTCAACGACGACGTCGAGATCGCGCTCGCGGTGGGCGCCAACGGCGCGCACCTCGGCAAGGATGATGGCGAGCTCGCGGCGGCGCGTGCCCGGCTGCCGGGCAAGATCCTCGGCGCCTCCTGTTACGCCGACCTCGACAGCGCCCGGGCGGCGGTGCGCGCGGGCGCCGACTACGTGGCGTTCGGCAGCGTGTTTCCCTCGCCCACCAAGCCCGGCGCGGTGCGAGCGCCGCTCTCGCTCTTCGGCCACGCCCTCGGCGTGCCGCTTTGCGCGATCGGCGGCATTACCATCGAGAACGCAGCGCAGCTCGTCGCCGCCGGCGCGAGCCTCCTCGCCGTGATCAGCGATCTTTTCGAGGCGCCCGACATCGCAGCGCGCGCGGGCCAGTACCGCAGGCTCTTCCAATGACCCGGATCTATGACTAAGAGCGAGCAGCTTTTCCAGCGCGCGCAGGCGCGCATTCCGGGCGGCGTCAATTCGCCGGTGCGCGCCTTCCGCGCCGTCGGCGGCACGCCGCTGTTCTTCGAGCGTGCCTCCGGCGCCTATCTATGGGACGCCGACGGCCGGCGCTACATCGACTACGTCGGCTCCTGGGGACCGATGCTCGCCGGCCATGGCCATCCGGCCGTGGTCGAAGCGGTGCAGGAGGCCGCTTCGCGCGCGCTTTCGTTCGGCGCGCCCACCGAAGCCGAAATCGAGCTCGCCGAGCTGCTCTGCCGCCTCGTGCCGTCGATGGACCTGGTGCGCGTGGTCTCGTCGGGCACCGAGGCGACCATGACTGCGCTCAGGCTTGCGCGCGGCTTCACGGGCAGGAGCCTGATCGTGAAGTTCGAAGGCTGCTACCACGGCCACGCCGATGCGCTGCTCGTGAAGGCGGGCTCGGGCGCCCTGACCTTCGGCAATCCGAGCTCGGCGGGCGTGCCGCCTGAAACAGCCAGCGGCACGGTGGTCGCGAGCTATAACGACACCGTTCACATCCGGCAACTCTTCAATGAAAAAGGCAAGGACATCGCCGGCGTGATCGTCGAGCCGGTGGCGGGGAACATGAACCTGGTCCTGCCGGCGCCCGGCTTTCTCGAGACCCTGCGCGAAGAGTGCACGCGCCACGGCGCGATGCTCATTTTCGACGAAGTGATGACCGGCTTTCGCGTCGCGGCCGGCGGCGCGCAGCAGCGCTTCGGCATCCGCCCGGACCTCACCACGCTCGGCAAGGTCATCGGCGGCGGCCTGCCGCTCGCCGCGGTGGGCGGGCGGCGCGACATCATGGAGAAGCTCGCGCCGCTCGGCCCGGTGTACCAGGCCGGCACGCTGTCCGGCAATCCGATCGCAGTGGCGGCCGGCATCGCGACTCTCAAGACCATCCAGGGTGTCCAGGAGAAGGTCGAGGCCACGACGAAAAAGCTGGTTGAAGGGCTGGCGCATATCGGCGGCAAGGGTTTCTCGGCGCAATCGATCGGCAGCATGTTCGGTGTCTACTTCCGCGACCGGCCGCCCGCGAGCTTCGCGGAGGTGATGCAGTGCGACCGCGAGCGCTTCAACCGCTTCTTCCACGCCATGCTCGCACGCGGCGTCTACCTGGCGCCTTCCGCGTACGAAGCGGGATTCGTCTCGGCCGCGCACAGCGCGGCGGACATCGAGGCCACGCTCGCCGCCGCGCGCGAGGCGTTCAGACCAGGAACAGCGTAGCGAGCCCGAGGAAGATGAAGAAGCCGCCCGAGTCGGTGCAGGCCGTGATCAGCACCGAGGATCCGACCGCCGGGTCGTGGCCGAGCCGCCAGCGTGCCCACGGAATCGCCACGCCCATCAGCGCGGCGAGCAGCAGGTTGAGCATCATCGCCATCGCCAGCACGCCGCTCAGCGCCACGTTGGCGTAGAAGAGATACGCGATCACGCCGAGCAGCGTGCCCCAGACCGCGCCGTTCAGGAGCGCCACGCCGAGCTCCTTGCCGAGCAGCTGCTTCCAGTAGGCGCCGTGGATCTGGCCGAGCGCGAGCGCGCGCACGATCATGGTGGTGGTCTGGTTGCCGGAATTGCCGCCGATGCCGGCCACGATCGGCAGCAGCGCGGCGAGCGCCACCAGCTGGCCGATCGAGTCCTCGAACACGCCGATCACGCGCGAGGCGATGAATGCGGTCACCAGGTTGATGGCCAGCCACGCCCAGCGGTTCTTGAAGCTGTCGAGCACCGGCGCGAACACGTCTTCCTCCTCGCGCAGGCCGGCCTCGGCGAGCTGCGATTCGGCGCTCTTCTCGCGGATGTAGTCCACCACCGCGTTGACGGTGAGCCTGCCGATCAACCGGCCGGTCGCGTCGACCACCGGCGCCGAGACCAGGTCATAGCGCTCGAAGGCGCTCGCCGCGTCCTCGGCGCGGTCCTGCGGCTGCAGGCGCACGCTCTCCACCACCATCACCTGGCGCACCTCGCGCTCGAGGTCCGCGACGATCAGGCGCGCTAGCGGCAGCGTGCCCTTCAGCGCCTGGTCGCGGTCGACCACGAACAGCTGGTCGGTGTGGTCGGGCAGCTCGTCGAGGCGGCGCAGGTAGCGCGTCGCCGCTTCCAGGGTGACGTCCTCGCGCACCGTGATGTGCTCGAAATCCATCAGCGCGCCGACCGCGCCCTCGGGGAAGGACAGCGCGGCGCGCAGGCGCTCGCGCTCCTCGGCCGGCAACGACTGCACCACCTCCTCGATCACGTCCCGCGGCAGGTCGGGCGCGATATCGGCGAGCTCGTCGGCTTCCAGGGTCTCGGCCGCCGCGACCAGCTCGCGCGCGTCCATGCTCTCGATCAGCGACTCGCGCACCGCGTCCGACACCTCGAGCAGGATCTCGCCGTCGCGGTCGGCCTTGACCAGGTTCCACACCGCCGAGCGCTCCTCGAGCGGCAGCGCCTCCAGGATGTAGGCGATGTCGGCCGGGTGCAGCGGGTCCAGGCGCGCGCGCAGCTGCGGCGCCGGCCGGCCCTCCTGCAGGAGCAGCTGCAGCTCCTGCAAGGTGCGCTGCAGGTCGTCGACCTCGAGCCGTGTAGGCGCTTCGTTCACGGAATCTGGGCGCCGCTCATGCGGCTCGAGATGGTGGCGATGCGCCCCGCGATGTAAGGCGTCTCGCGGCCGCGCTCGTAGCGCTTGGGACTCGGCAGGATCGCGGCGAGCCAGGCCGACTGCTCCGCGCTCAGCGCAGCCGCCGGGATGCCGAAGTGATAGCGCGCAGCCGCCTCCGCGCCGAAGATGCCCTCGCCCCACTCCGCGACGTTGAGATAGAGCTCCAGGATGCGGCGCTTGGACATGGTGCGCTCCATCATCCACGTGATGAGCGCCTCCTGTCCCTTGCGCAGCCAGGAGCGGCTGCCGGACAGGAACAGGTTCTTGGCGAGCTGCTGGGTAATGGTCGATGCGCCCGCCACCACGCGGCCGCGCCGCTCGTTCTTGTCGATCGCGCGCTGGATCGCCTCCCAGTCGAAGCCTTCGTGGTCGAGGAACTTCGCGTCCTCGGCTGCCACCACCGCGCGTTTCAGGTGCTCGGAGATGCGGCTGTACGGCACCCAGGTGTGGCGCAGCCGCGCGCCCGGCTTCTCGAGGTGGCGCTCCATGAACGCCGTGGAGGACGGGTTGTAGCTCGACCAGTAGATGATGTGGCTGAGGAACCAGAGCTGGATTGCGACCACCGCGAGCACCACGGTGCCCAACGCGTAGCAAAACGCCTTCCAGGCGAGCACGAAGATGCGCCAGCGCCTACGCGCCACGCAGCTTCTCGAGCACCGGGCGGGTGGCCGGCCGCACCCCGCGCCAGACGAAGAACGATTCGGCGGCCTGCTCGACCAGCATGCCCAGGCCGTCGCTCGCGCGCACGCCGGCCGCGCGCGCCGCGCGCAGGAACGGCGTGTCGCGCCCGTACACCATGTCGTAGGCAAGCGCGGCGTGCTCGAGCAGGCCCGCGGGCAGCGGCGGCGCCTGGTCGGCGAGCCCCGCCGAGGTCGCGTTCACCACGATGTCGAAGCGCTCGCCGCGCAGCGCTTCGTAGCCGCACGCGCGCACCGCCGGGAAGCGCGCGGCCAGCGACTCGGCGCGCGCCGCGGTGCGGTTGGCGATCGAGACGCGCGCGGCGCCGGCCTCGAGCAGCGCGCCGACCACGCCCTGCGCCGCGCCGCCGGCGCCCAGCACGAGCAGCGCCTTGCCTTCCAGGGACATGCCCAGGTGCTCGCGCAGGTCGCGGATCAGCCCGATGCCGTCGGTGTTGTCGCCGAACCCGTCTTCGAAGCGCAGCGTGTTCACCGCCTGCGCGGCGCGCGCGCGTTCGCTGGTGTGGCGGGAGAGGCGAAACGCCTGCTCCTTGAAAGGCAGCGTGACGTTGAGCCCCTTGCCGCCCTGGGCGCGGAATTGCTCCACCGCCGCGGCAAATCCGTCGAGCGGCGCTTCGATCAGGCCATAGTGCAGGTCCTGCCCGGTGGCGCGGGCGAACTCGGCGTGGATCGCCGGAGACTTGGAATGCGCGACCGGGTTGCCGATGAGCGCGTACCGGTCGCTCATTGCCTTACTCAGTCCAGATCTTGTCGCCCTGGCCGAAGAACCAAGTCCGCGTGATGATCAGGAGATCGGTGTCGCGCCGGATATTCGGCGGGAACGCGGCGAAGGGCCCGGCCATGCGCACGATCTTGAACGCCGCGGCGTCGAGCACCTTCAGCCCTGAGGAGCGGTCGAGCTCGATCGATTCGACGTTGCCGTCGGGCCGGATGGTGACGGTGAGGCGCAGGTTGCCGTACAGCTTGCCGCGCGCCTCGGCCGGATAGTTCAGCGTGCCGACGCGCTCGATCTTCACCCGCCAGTCCTCCTCGTACTGTGCGAAGCGGTACTCCGTGGCGCTCGCGCCGATGAACTTCTTGCGCGGGCGCTTCTGGTATTGCTCGATCTGGCGGTCGATCTGCGCCTGCAGGCGCATCGCGGCGAGCGAGAGATCGGCGAGGTCGCGCCCGCTCGGCTGCGCGGCGGGCTCCGGGATGCCCTGCTCGCGCGGCGTGGCGGACGGCACCTTGCTTTGCTCGGCGCGCAGCTGCGCGAGCAGCTCCTGCTGCTTCACCTCGAGGGCGCGCTGGCGGCGCTGCGCCTCGGCGAAGTCGCGCCCCGCATTGCGCGGCTCGGTGACCGGCAGCGGCGTCTTCGCGCGCCGGTTTTCATCCACCGTGCCGCCACGATCCAGGTTGGCCTGCGCGAGCGCCTGCGCCTTGCCCGGCCGCTCGCGCGTCTTCGCGTTCACCAGCACCACTTCGAGCGGCGCGTTGTCGCGCTTCGCGCGCTTGCCGTCGGGAAAGCCGAAGTGCATCGAGAGAAGCGCCGCATGCAGCGCAAGCGACAGCCCGAGCGCGGCGCCGAGCAGGCGGTCCTGCCTCTCCCGGATGAAGTGCATTCTCACGTCACTCCGCCAAGCCTTTCATATTTTGGGCTTTTTGGCTAGCCTCAACGATGTCCCGATAGACCCCGGTGATCGAGCGCTCGAGGAGGTCGATCGCCCCGACGTCGAACCGGACCACGGCGCCCGGCTCCAGGCTCGGCGCACCGCTCACGCGCGCGACCAGCGGCAAGCCCTCGATGCGCGCGAGATTGTCGCGCAGAACCACGCCCTGCAGCGTGCGCACGCCTTCCTGCTGGATCCAGCGCAGGCTCCAGTACGCCTCCATGGCGCGCTGGTGCTCGTCG